>NZ_JBHIKW010000003.1:0-510953 GCF_042138895.1 Cedecea selenatireducens
CAAATGCGGGGCGTTTTGTTACAAGCGTTCTGAACCTAGACCAACGTGCCGTAAATCGTCAGCAATGCGACGACAACGACAATCACCAGCGAAACCTTTTTCGCCAGAGAAACCGCAGCCTTCGGCGTTTTCATCTTATCCTGATGAGGTTCTCGTGCCAGCGAGTACTGCGCCAGCTGCGTCAGGACCTGATACTGAGAAGTATGCCTGTCGGCAAGAGAAGCAAACCACGCGGGAAGCGCTCGCTCGCCGTGGCCCAGCAGGGCATAAGCGACCCCAACCAGGCGCACAGGCACCCAGTCCAGAACGTGAAGAATGCCATCAATCCCCGAGAGCAGGCGCTCATGCGGCGTATGATGCCGGGCAAGCCAGGTCTGCCATGCACGTAAGAAAGCATAACCCGCAAGCGTGACCGGCCCCCAGACTCCGCCAACCACGAACCAAAATAGCGGGGCAAGATAGAAACGGAAGTTAATCCATAGCAACGCGTTTTGCAGCTCGCGAAGGTATTCGCGCTCGCTACATTCCGGCGGAACACCATGAATCAGCGTAAGTTCGCTCGCCATTGCATCACGCGCATGCCCGTCATCATGGCTCGCGGCTTTAAGGTAAGAATGGTAATGCAGCCTGACCTGTCCTGCACCGATGCACAGCACGCCGAGCGCAATCCAGAACACCAGCAGCGGGACGTTAAACAGCAGCCCATGCAAAGCGCGGGTAATCAGGAAAACCACGGCCATAAACGCGGCGGTCATCAACAGCGTTTTTAACAGAGAAAAATGCTTCACCCGCCCAAAAAGCACTTCAAGGCGGTGATCTAGCTGCCAGTGCTCGCCCATCTTGAACAATCGCTCGCCCATCAGGACCAACAGCAGGGTAAACAGGGTCATGTGCTCTCCTTGTCGGTAGCCTTTTCAACCGCACCCAGAAAGCGCGGCCAGTCAAACGAAGGGCCTGGGTCGGTCTTACGACCGGGAGCAATATCGCTGTGGCCCGTCATGTTTTTCGCTATATCAGGATAGTGCTGAATCAGTAACTTAGCTAAAGCTGTCAGTTGCTGATACTGCGCCTCGGTGTAGGCCAGCGTATCGGTTCCCTCAAGCTCAATACCGATAGAAAAGTCGTTGCACTTTTCTCTTCCCTGATAGCTTGAAACGCCCGCATGCCACGCACGTTTATCGAAAGGGACATACTGAACAATTTCGCCGTCGCGGCGAATCAGGCAATGGGCAGAGACGCGTAAATGTGAAATACCGGCAAAGTAAGGATGAGCCTCAGGGCCGAGCGTCCCGGCAAAGAGTGCGTCAATCCAGGGGCCACCAAATTCCCCCGGCGGCAAACTGATATTGTGCACCACCAGCAACGAGGGATTTTCCTCTTCCGGTCGGCCGTCAAAATGCGGGGATGGCAGATGTTTTACCCCCACCAGCCAGCCGTCTTTAAGCTGCATGAGAGGTTCTCCTTAGAGTGGTACTTGAAGTCGCTTCAGAGTAGCATGAAACGATACTAACTTATTCATTCTGGAGTTTTATCATGCCGCCCCGCCGTTATAATCCTGACCGCCGACGTGACGAGCTGCTCGAACGAATTACCCTCGATATACCTCTCGCCGTAGCGCAGGCGCTGCGGGAAGATCTGGGGGGTGAGGTCGACCCGAACAACGACATCACGGCGCAGTTATTACCCCCAGAAAGCACGTCGCACGCGGTCGTCATCACCCGCGAAAATGGCATTTTTTGCGGTAAACGCTGGGTAGAAGAAGTCTTTATTCAGCTCGGTGGGGATGTGACGGTGACCTGGCATGTTGAAGACGGCACGGAAGTCACCAGCAATCAGCCTCTGTTTGAGCTTAACGGCCCGGCACGTGTTCTGTTAACCGGCGAACGAACCGCGCTAAACTTTGTGCAAACGCTGTCCGGCGTAGCCAGCGAAGTTCACAGCTACGTTGCGCTGCTTGAAGGCACTAAAACGCAGCTGCTTGATACCCGTAAGACGCTTCCTGGCCTGCGTACCGCGCTGAAATATGCGGTGCTTTGCGGCGGAGGCAGCAACCATCGTCTGGGGCTGTCCGATGCTTTCCTGATAAAGGAAAACCACATTATCGCCTCCGGCTCTATTCGCCAGGCGGTAGAAAAAGCGTTCTGGATGCACCCTGACGTGCCGGTAGAAGTGGAAGTCGAGTCGCTTGATGAACTGGAGCAGGCGCTGAAAGCCGGGGCTGATATCATCATGCTGGACAACTTTACCGTCGACCAAATGCGTGAGGCCGTCGCGCTGACGCAGGGGAAAGCGCGCCTGGAAGTCTCAGGCAACGTAACCAAAGAGACGTTGAGAACCTTCGCTGATACCGGCGTGGATTACATCTCTGTTGGCGCCCTGACCAAACACGTGCGAGCCCTCGACCTGTCTATGCGCTTCCGCTGACCCTCCATTGCTGCGGGCGTGCCTCCGGTTACGTCCGCAGTTTTGCGCGCCCGCTTCCATTTCGAATGTTGATCAACACAATCGCTATAACTACTGCGGAAGCTATTTCCCGAATCCTGATTTCCCCATTCGCTATTGCCTAACCCGTTTAGCACAGTGCTGCTCTCTAACCAAAGGAGCGGCAAATGAACAAGCAAAAAGGGTTTACGCTAATCGAACTCATGGTGGTGATAGGTATCATCGCTATTCTTAGCGCCATCGGCATTCCGGGGTATCAAAACTACCTTCGTAAAGCGGCATTAACCGATATGCTGCAAACCTTCTTACCCTATCGTACCGCCATTGAACTCTGCGCGATTGAACGGGGCGGAATCAGCAGCTGTAACGCAGGCAGTAACGGCATTGCGGAAACCAGAACGACGCGCTACGTCGGGGCAATGAGCGTAGCCAGCGGTATCGTGACGTTAAGCGGACAGGAATCGCTGAACGGGCTGACGGCAACATTCACCCCACAGTGGAGCGACACCAGCGGCGTAACCGGTTGGGTCAGGAGCTGCAATGCCGAAAACGGCTCCCCTCTAAAACAAGCCTGCGAGGACGTTTTCCGCTTTAACGAAAGCAAAGCAGGAGCTGGCGAATGAACGCAAAAGAGCAGCTTCATTCCCTTTGCCAACACTACAATGCCGTACTGGTAGAAGAGACGCAAAACGTATTACGGATTGCGACGCTTGAAGCCCCAAGTGAGCAGCTGTATGAGGCATTACGCTTTTTCTGTAACAAGCATATTGATGTAGAGATATGGCCCGCTGAAAAGCTGGAGAAATGGCAAACCCACGAATTCACACAACCCTCAGAGAAAGATCACGGCAGCTCGGTGGTCACGCTATTAAATACAACCCTCGCCGCCGCAGTGCAGCAGCGGGCCTCCGATATCCATTTTGAACCCTTCGAGAATGCCTTTCGCATTCGACTCCGCATTGATGGCGTCCTTCAGTGCCAACCGCTGCTGCCGCAGGCAATGATTGCGCCCGTCACCGCCAGGCTCAAAATTTTGGCGAACCTGGATATTGCTGAAAAGCGATTGCCGCAGGACGGACAAATGGATTATCTCGCCGAAGGCGTGAAAGCCTCGTTCCGCGTCTCGACGCTACCTTGCCGCCATGGTGAAAAAGTTGTTTTAAGGATCCTCCAGCAAGGCAAACAGAGTATGGATATGCACTCGTTGGGCATGTCGGAAGGCGAAACAGAGCAATTCACGCATTCACTCGATGCCCCTCAGGGCATGATTTTGGTTACCGGGCCTACCGGCAGCGGAAAGACCATAACGCTTTATAGCGCCCTGGCGGCGCTTAACCGGCCGGGCATTAACGTCTGTAGCGTGGAAGATCCGGTAGAAATCCCTCAGGAGGGGCTCAACCAAACGCAAATAAACCCCAAGGCCGGGCTCACCTTTCAAAGCGTCCTTCGCGCCTTATTGAGACAGGATCCGGACGTCATTATGGTCGGTGAAATCCGGGACGGAGAAACGGCAGAAATAGCTATTAAGGCAGCCCAGACCGGACACCTGGTTTTGTCGACGCTTCATACTAATTCTACCGTTGAAACGCTTGTCCGGCTGGAGCAAATGGCGGTTCCTCGCTGGATGATTGCTTCAGCCGTGAATATCATCGTGGCCCAAAGGCTGGTGAGAAAACTTTGCCCCCACTGCAAAAAACGTAGCGAAACGCCCATCAGATTACCCCGCCATCTTTGGCCTTCTGAGTTGCCACAATGGCACGCTCCTGGATGCGAAAGATGCTACGGGGGATATTATGGGCGTACGGCGTTATTTGAACTGCTCCCTTTTTCTGCAGCCCTGCGGGTAGCAATTGCTCAGGGTGAACCTGCGGCTAAGATTGAAGCGTTAGCCAAAGAGCAAGGCATGCGTACGCTGTTCGAGAGCGGCTGCCTTGTGGTCGAACAAGGGCACACCTCTTTGGCAGAGGTTTATCGGGTGTTAGGAGTGCCAAATGCCTAAGCCCCAGCTCTGGTCCTGGGAAGCCATTGACGCCGAGGGGCAGTTGAAGACCGGCGTAATGCTAGCCGGTGAACGTACCTTGTTGGAGGAAGAGCTTCACAAGCAGCAGCTTCAGCTACTCAGTGTTAAAAAATCCTTTATAGCAGGAAGTGCCTGCTGGCACATTCAGCAGAAGATAGACGTTATCCGGCAGCTTGCGGCTCTGCTTCACGCCGGCATTGCCTTAACGGACGCGCTGCTGCTCATTGCGCGTCAGCACCCAAAACCTGAATGGTCAGCTTTATTGCAGCATATTGAACAGCAGGTATCACAGGGCATTCCGCTTTCAGAAACGCTTAAACAGTGGCCCCGTATCTTCCCGCCACTCTTTATCGCCTTATTGCATACCGGTGAACTGACCGGCAGGCTTGCAGAATGCTGCGAGCGGCTGGCCGAGCAGCAAGAACAGCAATATAAACTCACCAAAAAGGTGATGAAAGCCCTTCGCTATCCGCTTTTTATTTTTCTGGTCGCACTGCTGGTTACCGCAGGCATGGTGGGGTTTGTTCTGCCAGAATTCGCTAATATCTACCGCTCTTTTAATGCTCCCCTACCCGCCATTACCCAGGCCGTCATGAGCATTTCAGCGTGGGCAACGACGCAGAGTGGCTGGTGGATTTTGGCCGCTATCATTCTTGCCGTTACAGGCTGGTGGCTTCGTCGTACTCGCCCCAGTCTTCGGGATAAAGAGCAATTATTGCTGCTAAAAATACCGGTGATTGCGCCATTGAGGCGCGGTCAATTACTGAGCCAGATATTCACCGTGCTTACGCTCTCACAACATTCCGGCGTGCCCCTGTTACAGGGGCTTGAGGCGGTTGAGAAAACGCTAACACAGCTTTTCTGGCAACGACAGATAGCGGACATACGCAAGCAGGTTTCCGAGGGCCAACCATTATGGCGAGCGCTGGAGCAGTCGGGCCATTTCACGCCGCTTTGCCAGCAGTTGGTTCGCATCGGTGAGGAATCAGGGTCGCTGGATTTGATGCTCGAACGCTTAGCGCGCTGGCATTATGAGAAAACGCAGGAACTGGCCGAAAACCTTGCCGCAACGCTGGAGCCAGTCATGATGCTGGTCATTGGCTTGATCATTGGCACGCTGGTGATTGCGATGTATCTGCCTATTTTCCAGATGGGAGAGGCCATGAGCGGAGGAGGATGACGCAGCCGCAGCTGCGTCATCAAGGCTCATCAGAGGCTATTGAAAACGCGGTTTTCCTGCTCCGCCACGCGGATGAAGGTGGTGCGTTTAGTCAGCTCTTTCAGGCGAGATGCTCCCACATAGGTGCAGGCTGAACGCAGGCCGCCGAGAATATCACGAGCGGTATTTTCAACCGGGCCACGCAGAGGCAGCTTAACGGTTTTTCCTTCTGCGGCGCGGTACTGCGCAACGCCACCAACGTGGCGGGTCATTGCAGACTCAGAGCTCATGCCGTAAAACAGCATAAATTTCTCACCGTCCTGCTCGACAACGGTACCGCCGCTTTCTTCGTGCCCTGCCAGCATGCCGCCCAGCATGACGAAGTCTGCGCCGCCGCCAAAAGCTTTAGCTACGTCGCCAGGGACCGTACAACCACCGTCGCTAACGATCTGGCCGCCAAGTCCGTGTGCTGCATCAGCACATTCAATTACCGCAGAAAGCTGAGGATAACCCACGCCGGTTTTAACGCGGGTGGTGCATACGGAGCCCGGCCCAATGCCGACTTTAACAATATCAGCGCCGGACAGGATCAGCTCTTCGCACATCTCACCGGTCACTACGTTACCGGCACAGATAACCTTCTCAGGCCAGGCTTCGCGAGCTTTGCTGACAAATTGCGTAAAGTGTTCTGAGTAGCCGTTTGCCACGTCGATGCAGATAAATTTCAGCGCCGGATTAAGGGCAAGAATCTGCTTAGTTTTGGCAAAATCTGCATCGGAAGTGCCGGTTGAAACCATGATATGACGCAGCAGGTTTTCCGGGGTCGTCTTAACAAAGTTGCTCCACTCTTCAACCGAATAGTGCTTATGTACTGCGGTTAGAATGTCGAAAGAGGCCAGCGCTTGCGCCATCGCGAAGGTGCCGACGGTGTCCATGTTTGCCGCAATAATTGGCACACCAGACCACGCAATACCAGAATGCTTGAATGTGAATTGGCGTTCCAGCTCAACGTCAGAACGGCTTTTGAGGGTGGAGCGTTTTGGGCGGATTAAAACGTCTTTAAAACCTAACTTCAAATCTTCTTCAATACGCATATTGCAAATCCCTGGGTCGAATGGCGATGAACACATAAATACGATCGGCGAAACAACGGCCAACCCCAGTGACGCTATCATACGCAGTAATAATGGCTCCGCAAGACTGCGAAAACCGACTTTTTTACGCTACAATCGTTTAAATTTACCTGGTAAACGGTAAAAAGACCGTGGGCGGGAAATTCTTTGTTTTTACGTGATGCCAACTCGCCTAAAAACATTCGTCAGAACTAATTTTATCTTATTGATAAATAAAGCATCAGGATCGATTATTTATGGTTTATACGGTTGCACTTACGGGAGGTATTGGCAGTGGTAAAAGCACCGTCGCCGAAGCCTTTTCCCGCTCAGGCATTACCGTCATCGATGCAGATGTGATTGCCCGCCAGGTTGTTGAACCCGGCCAACGTGCGTTAGCTCTCATTTCTCAACATTTTGGTCCAAAGATCCTTCTGGAAGATGGCTCTTTAAATCGCCGGGCGCTACGAGAAGAGATCTTTAGTTCCCCGCAGCAAAAGCAGTGGCTCAATAATCTACTGCATCCCTTAATCCAGCAGCAAACCCGCGATGAAATTGCTCGCGCCACCTCACCTTACGTGCTGTGGGTCGTTCCGCTGCTGGTAGAAAACAATCTGCAACAAAGAGCTAACCGGGTTTTAGTGGTGGACGTCTCCCCTGAAACTCAGATTGCGCGTACCATGCTGCGGGACAATGTCTCTCGCGAGCACGCGCAGCAGATCCTGGCCGCTCAGGCGTCCCGGGAAGCTCGTCTCGCCGTTGCAGATGACGTAATTAATAATGACGGCAGCCCACAAGACGTTGTCGTGCATGTTGACCGCCTGCATCGCCAGTACCTGAAACTGGCTGCACAGGCCGCACAACAGGAAACAAAATAATGAACACTCAGGTTCTTTTCGAACATCCACTGAATGAGAAAATGCGCACATGGCTGCGTATTGAATTTTTGATCCAACAGCTACAGTCAGCGCTCCCCGTCAGCGACAGCGCTAAGGCACTGCATTTTTTTCGTAACATCGGCGACTTACTGGATGTGTTTGAAAGGGGCGAAATCCGCACCGAGATCCTTAAAGAACTGGGCCGGCAGCAGCGCAAACTGTTGAGCTGGTCGGAAGTCCCTGGCGTTGATATGCAGCGTATCGACACGCTGCGCAGCCAGTTGGAAAGTTGCGGCAGCGTGTTAATGGCCGCGCCGCGTATCGGGCAAGTACTGCGAGAAGATAGGCTGATTGCGCTGGTAAGACAGCGTCTTAGCATCCCTGGAGGCTGCTGTAGCTTTGATCTGCCCACGCTGCATATCTGGCTTTATCTGCCGCAGGAGCAGCGAGATGCTCAGGTCGATTTCTGGCTGAAGACCCTCGAACCGGTAAAACAATCGCTCGATCTGCTGCTGGATATCATTCGTAACTCGGCGCCGTTCCGTAAACAAACCAGCCTTAATGGCTTCTACCAGGATAACGGCGATGATGCCGACCTGCTGCGCCTGCATCTTAGCCTTGGTGACCAGCTTTATCCGCAGATTTCCGGCCATAAAAGCCGCTTTGCGATTCGTTTTATGCCGCTGGACTCGGAACAAGGTCTGGTGCCTGAACGTCTCGATTTCGAACTGGCCTGCTGCTAAGGAAAAAACATGAGCGAAGAGACCATCGTCAACTGCCCCGGCTGCGGTAAAGCCGTTATCTGGAACGAGAGCAGCCCTTATCGGCCATTCTGCAGCAAACGCTGCCAGCTTATAGATCTTGGAGAATGGGCCGCAGAGGAAAAACGTATTCCAAGCAGCGGCGACCTTTCTGAAAGCGAAGGCTGGAGCGAAGAGCAGGAACGCTAAGCGTTCAGCAGCTTTAAAATAACGGGCTCATTGGCTGGCGGAAACTCGTCGGCGATGAGCTCACTTTGAGCAATCCAGCGCCCAGGTTGTCCTTCTCTTCCCCAGGGTTCCCCTTCCCACTGTTCAACCAGATAAAACCACAGCGAAATATGGCGATCGGGAAACTGATATTCCAGGGTTTCAAACAGGCTGGCACTTTGCGCCACAATGCCGGTTTCTTCCTGTAGTTCACGGATCACCGCCTGCTCTGGCGACTCTCCAGCCTCAATTTTCCCGCCGGGAAATTCCCATTTATTAGCCATGTGTGCATCGGCAGCACGTTGCGTAATGAAGATTTCACCCTGTTGATTACGGATAATGCCGACGGCGATTTGCAGTTGCTTCATATTCTCAAACTCCACGCGTAAAAAAGGCGCAGCAAGCTGCGCCTTTCCAGGGTTCTCAGACCTTAGCTCAGACGGCCATGGCACTGTTTGTATTTTTTACCGGAACCGCATGGGCAAGGATCGTTACGCCCAACTTTACGATCGCCGGTTTCTGCTGCCAGCGCCTGCGCAGCCTGAGTTTCATCATCCACATGGCTCAGCTGCTGCATACGTGCCAGACGCTCAGCTTCTTCGCGACGCTGCTGCTCCATCGCTTCCACTTCTTCCGGCATGCGCACCTGGACTTTGCTCAGGGTGCTGATCACTTCATATTTCAGTGACTCCAGCATCGCGGCAAACATAGAGAAGGACTCACGCTTATATTCTTGCTTCGGATCTTTCTGCGCGTAGCCACGCAGGTGAATACCCTGACGCAGGTAGTCCATCGCCGCCAGGTGCTCTTTCCACAGAGAATCCAGCGTTTGCAGCATGACGCCTTTTTCGAAGTGGCGCATCATTTCAGCCCCGACAACTTCTTCTTTGCGCTGATAAAGCTCAATTGCCGTCTGCAGAATACGCTCACGCAGCGTTTCTTCGTGCAGTTCAGGCTCTTTATCCAGCCATTCTTTGATTGGCATCTCGAGGTCGAAGTCGTTTTTCAGGCGCTCTTCCAGACCTTCTACGTCCCACATCTCTTCCAGAGACTGAGGCGGGATATGCGCATCAATGGTGACCTTAAAGACGTCTTCACGAATGCTGGCGATGGTTTCACTCACGTCGCTAACGTCGAGCAGCTCATTACGCTGGGTGTAGATTGCCCGGCGCTGATCGTTCGCAACGTCGTCGTATTCCAGCAGCTGTTTACGAATATCAAAGTTACGGCTTTCGACCTTACGCTGTGCGTTAGCTATCGCCTTGGTCACCCATGGGTGTTCGATAGCTTCACCCGGCTTCATGCCCAGCTTACGCATCATGTTGGAAACGCGATCTGAGGCGAAGATGCGCATCAGAGCATCTTCCATCGACAGGTAGAAACGGGAAGAACCGGCATCACCCTGACGACCAGAACGGCCACGCAGCTGGTTATCGATACGGCGAGATTCATGACGCTCGGTACCGATAATATGCAGACCACCTGAAGCCAGCACCGCATCGTGACGAACCTTCCAGTCCGCTTTAATTTGGGCAATTTGCTCTGGCGTTGGATTTTCCAGTTCGGCAATCTCTTCTTGCCAGCTGCCGCCCAGCACGATATCCGTACCACGACCCGCCATGTTAGTGGCGATAGTTACCGCAGCAGGGTAGCCCGCCTGAGCAACAATACCCGCTTCGTTGGCGTGGAACTTGGCGTTCAGAACATTGTGTTTGATACCGGCTTTAGTCAGCTCATTGGAAACCACTTCAGATTTCTCAATGGAGATGGTCCCCACAAGCACCGGCTGACCATTCGCGGTACGCTCTTTAATGTCTTCAATGATGGCGCCAATTTTATCCAGCTCGGTCATGTAGACCAGATCCGGCATGTCCTTACGGATCATTGGGCGGTTGGTCGGCACGACAATGGTGTCGAGCTTATAAATGGAGCTGAATTCGAACGCTTCGGTGTCTGCGGTACCGGTCATCCCTGCCAGCTTCTCGTACAGACGGAAGTAGTTCTGGAAGGTAATAGAAGCCAGCGTCTGGTTTTCGTTCTGAATATCGACGCCTTCTTTCGCTTCAACGGCCTGGTGAAGACCGTCGGACCAGCGGCGACCCTGCATGGTACGGCCGGTGTGTTCATCAACGATAATGACTTCGCCATCTTTTACGATGTAGTCAACGTCACGGGTGAACAGCGCATGGGCGCGCAGTGCAGCGGTTACGTGGTGCATTAACATGATGTTGGCAGGAGAGTACAGAGACTCACCCTCTTCCATCATACCTTCTTGCACCAGCAGTTCTTCAATCAGCACCAGACCACGTTCGGTCAGGTTAACCTGGCGAGACTTCTCATCCACGGAGAAGTGGCCTTCACCCTGGAAGGTGTCGGAGTCTTCTTTTTCCTGGCGTATCAGGTGCGGGATGATTTTGTTTACGCGTTTGTACAGCTCAGAACTGTCTTCAGCCGGGCCGGAGATAATCAGCGGAGTACGTGCTTCATCGATCAGAATGGAGTCAACCTCATCCACCAGCGCATAGTGAAGTTTACGCTGCACGCGCTCTTCCGGGCTGAAAGCCATGTTGTCGCGAAGGTAGTCAAAGCCGTATTCGTTGTTGGTACCATAGGTAATGTCCGCGGCGTAAGCTTCACGCTTGGCCGGAGCAGGCATGCCTGGCAGGTTGATACCTACGCTCAGGCCCAGGTACTCGAACAGGGGACGGTTGTTTTCGGCGTCACGCTGTGCCAGATAGTCGTTCACGGTAACTACGTGAACGCCTTTTCCGCTCAGAGCGTTCAGGTAAGCCGGCAGCGTTGCGGTCAGGGTTTTACCTTCACCAGTACGCATTTCTGCGATACAACGGTCGTTCAGGACCATACCACCAAGCAGCTGTACGTCGAAGTGGCGCATGCCGAAGACGCGCTTACTCGCTTCGCGAACCACGGCGAAGGCCTCTGGGATCAGGTTTTCCAGCACTTCGCCCTTTTCCAGACGAGCACGGAACTCATTGGTTTTAGCCTTCAGCTCATCATCAGTGAGCTTTTCCATCTGTGGTTCCATGCCGTTAATCATGGTCACCACTTTGCGCATACGGCGCAGGGTACGATCGTTACGACTACCGAAAACTTTGGTTAATAATTTGATTAGCATAATAAATTCTCAAACGCCTGCCGTCAGTGCGGTCAATAAATTGTTGTTAGTTAAGAAGATGAGTTAACTGAGGCGAAGCGGACCTGCGCGGATGCCCTGCATCTGACGGATCCACGCAACGGTGCTGAAAACTTCAGCCGCTGGCGATGCCTGGAACGCAGTCTGGCGAACAATTACGGGAGGTTTGCTTTCCTGCGTCAGCAGTGCGCTGAGCGAGTCCAGCAGAGCAAGGTGTTGTGCCTGAAGCGGCACGCTTTCCTGGGCCACCGGCAAAGCCTGGGGGACCATAGCAAAGGAAAGATGACGGATAACGGTGCGGATTGCATGCTGCTGCCAATAGTCCACACTGAAGGAAGGACGCCGCGTGCTCTCCTGCAATAAAACAAGGCTATCAAAACGTAGCTGACGCGCAGGATCGTGGCGACTGGCTGAAGCTTCAGCGGGGATACCGGTTTCTGTGTTACCGTTGAGCGCAGGCATGCCAAAACTCGCCGCGACCATCCCCAACAGGAGATGCGGCCAGAAATAACGTCTGCCAAATTGTCGCCAACGATTTAGAATACCAATCACTTTTTCCGCCGGAGCTTAATGTATGCGCGACAGTCGCCCGCAATCTTTAGAAAATCTGTTCGACGATGCCGGCCAGGAAAGCATGCTGCAGAACGTTCAGCAACGCGCCGTTGTTCTTCTGCGGCTAAACCGGGCAGTGAAAGGCATTTTGCCTGCTCCACTGCACCCCTGGTGTCGGGTTGCCAACTTTCGCCAGGGCATTCTGGTACTTGAAACTGCAAATGCCAGCTGGCTGATGCGTTTACGTTATGAGCAAGCCACGCTGCTCAGTGCATTACGCGCCCAAATCTTACCATCATTGACTTCAATCGACATCAGGATTAATCCATCGCTGGCGGTAAAAGGGCAGGAATCAGTACAAGAAAACACCACTCAGACAGGGAGTGAGAAATACGAAGTGAACCGTCAACTGAGTGAGCAGAGCGCGGAAGCGTTGAGAGAAGTGGCTAAACGTAGCCCGGAGAAATTGAGAGCAACAATAGAACGACTGGCTTCACTGGCCGGAGAGGGTACCAGCAAAACCAGTCGTAATAGATAGCTTAAGCGTTACGCCAGCACCAGGTTAGGTGCTTTAAACGCCAGCGGAAGTTCGGCTTCATCTTCGAAGGTCGCCCATTCCCAGGCTTCCTGCTTAGCCAAAACAGCCTGCAGCAGTTTGTTGTTCAGCGCGTGACCCGATTTAAAGGCGGTAAATGCGCCGATAATATTGTGGCCGCACATGAACAGATCGCCAATGGCATCCAGCATTTTGTGACGAACAAATTCATCTTCAAAACGCAGGCCGTCTTCGTTCAATACGCGATAATCGTCAACAACGATGGCACAATCGAAGCTGCCGCCCAGGCACAGGCCGCGGGACTGCAGATATTCGATATCACGCATAAAACCGAAGGTACGCGCACGGCTAATCTGACGCATAAATGCTTCAGCAGAGAAGTTCATGGCGTAGCGCTGGGTGCTTGCATCAATCGCCGGATGGTTAAAGTCGATGGTAAAATCCAACGAGAAACCATTAAACGGTGACATTTCAGCCCATTTATCGCCATCTTCCACGCGAACCGTCTCTTTAAGACGTATAAATTTCTTGGCCGAGTTCAGCTCGTCAATCCCTGCATCAAGCAGCAGATAGACAAACGGCGCCGCACTGCCGTCCATGATAGGAATTTCTGGCGCATCAACTTCAATCACGATGTTGTCGATGCCCAGCCCTGCCAGGGCAGCGTTGAGGTGCTCTACGGTAGAAATCCGCACATCATGCTCATTGACCAGACAAGTACAGAGCATGGTATCACGCACGGATTTGGCATCAGCCGGGAAATCTACCGGAGGATTCAAGTCAGTGCGACGATAGATGACCCCGGTATTTGCCGGCGCAGGGCGCAACGTCAGTGTGACCTTCTTGCCGGTATGTAAACCGACGCCAGTCGCCTGAACGATACGTTTAAGTGTCCTTTGTTTGATCATCGTATAATCTCGCCATATTACTAAGCTAGCCGAGAGTGTATATCACTAACGGCAGGCCAGTTTAGCACAAAGAGCGGATATGCCCAACTTCCGGTTTATTCTTAATCAGCTTGCTTACGCAGGAACGCTGGAATATCCAGATAGTCAGGCTCTTTCGCTGTTTGTGGCGTATTGTCGTTAACCACTTTAGCGGCCGGTTTCTGCTCTTGAGTCAGCGGAGCCATACCGTGCTGCTGGTAGCGATCCATCACCGGCTGCTGTACCTGCTTGTTAGTCACCAGGGTAATCTCAGGACGTTTATCCATGCCGATACCGGTAGCAACAACGGTTACGCGCAGCTCGTCGTTCATCTCTGGATCCAGAGAAGTACCGATAACCACGGTTGCATTGTCGGACGCGAACGCACGAATGGTGTTACCCACGGTTTCGAACTCATCCAGACGCAGGTCGAAGCCAGCGGTGATGTTAACCAGCACGCCGCGAGCGCCAGACAGGTCGATATCTTCCAGCAGCGGGCTGGAGATAGCCATTTCTGCCGCTTCTTCAGCACGGTCTTCGCCACTAGCCACGCCGGAGCCCATCATGGCGTAGCCCATTTCGGACATCACGGTACGCACGTCCGCGAAGTCAACGTTCATCAGGCCCGGACGAGTGATCAGTTCGGCGATACCCTGCACCGCGCCTTTCAGCACGTCGTTTGCCGCGCCGAAAGCATCAAGCAGAGAAATACCACGACCCAGCACTTTCAGCAGCTTGTCGTTCGGGATAGTGATGAGGGAGTCAACGTGCTTGGACAGCTCAGCGATGCCCTGCTCGGCAAAAGCCATACGCTTTTTGCCTTCGAAGTTGAAAGGCTTGGTCACGACCGCAACGGTCAGGATCCCCAAATCTTTAGCCACTTCAGCCACAACAGGTGCAGCGCCGGTGCCGGTGCCACCGCCCATACCTGCGGCGATAAACACCATGTCTGCCCCGTCCAGCGCAGCGCGTAAAGCTTCGCGGTCTTCTTCCGCAGCATTACGACCCACTTCTGGATTTGCGCCCGCACCCAGACCTTTAGTGATCCCATTACCAATCTGGATCGTCTGGCCGACTGCCGTTTTACGCAGCGCCTGAGCGTCAGTATTAACCGCAAAGAATTCAACGCCTTCGATGCGCTCGCGCACCATGTGTTCAACGGCATTACCGCCGCCGCCACCGACGCCGATGACTTTAATCACCGCGTCGTTGGTCAGTTCCATAGGTTCAAACATAGTTTCTCTCCGTTTTGTGCCTGTCGCCTGAGACCGCTAATTGTCTCCGGTCTCTTATAAAAATTAAAATTCTTTTCTCAGCCAGCTATTCAGTCGCTTAAACCATGAGCCAACAGAGGTCCTTTTTTCCACTTCAGCCTCACCACTGAGATGCGATTCCTTCCCGTAGTGCAACAACCCTACTGCGGTCGAGTAATACGACTCCTGGGCATAGTCAGTAAGGCCAGTAATATTCAACGGCTGACCGATACGCACCTGCGTATGGAACACACGCTGAGCACAGGCTGCCAGGCCTTCAATTTGTGCCGCGCCGCCGGTTAACACAATCCCCGCCGCCAGGTGATGTTTAACACCCTGCTGGCGAAGCTGTTCCTGTAGCTGCAAAATCTCTTCGTTGACCAGGTTGAGCAGCTCGGTATAACGAGGCTCAATCACTTCGGCCAGCGTCTGGCGCTGCAGGCTACGAGGTGGACGACCACCAACGCTCGGGACTTCGACGTTCTCGTCTTTCCCGACAATAGAGCCCAGCGCACAACCATGACGCACTTTAATCGCTTCCGCATCGCTCGGTGGCGTGCCGAAGGCGTAGGCGATATCGCTGGTCACCACGTTCCCCGCATAAGGGATAACTTTGGTGTGACGCAAAGCACCGCCGGTATAGACCGCCATGTCCATGGTACCACCGCCGATATCGACAACACAGACGCCCAGCTCACGCTCATCTTCGGTCAGTACCGCATAGCTCGCGGCCAGACCGGCAAAAATTAATTGGTCAACTTTCAGACCACAACGTTCAACCGCTTTAACGATGTTTTTCGCCATATCGTTATGGCAGGTAATCAAATGCACTTTCGCCTGCATACGAACGCCGGACAGCCCAACCGGATTCTTGATCCCTTCCTGGTAATCAATAGCGTATTCCTGTGGAATCACATGCAGAACGCGGTGTTCATCACGAACACGCACTGATTTTGCCGTATGCACCACATTTTCCACATCTTCCTGCGTCACTTCCTCTTCCGAAATCGGCACCATGCCTATCTCGTTTTGGCAGCTGATGTGCTTGCCCGACAGCGCCAGATAAACAGAAGAGATCTGGCAGTCTGCCATCAATTCAGCCTGGTCAATAGCCCGCTGTACGCACTTAACTACCGACTCGAGGTCATTTACCCCGCCTTTGTCCATACCACGCGATGGGCAGCTACCCACGCCAATAATATTGACCATACCGTCGGGCAGAACTTCCCCTACTAAAGCGGCAACCTTGGCGGTGCCAATCTCCAGTCCAACTACCAGTTTTCTGTCCGTCGCCTTGATCATTGTTGTTCTGCCTGTGCCTGATTCTGTTGCTGATTCGGATTAGGTACCGGAGGAGGAAGAGCCTCCCAACCTACCGCGGCGCCTGAATCGTATCGCAGGTCGACATAACTGATCCGTTTGTTATCAGCCTGCGCCTGCTGCTGCAGAACCGGATAAAGTTCTACAAAACGATCCAGACGTTTCATCGTATCGCCCCGACCAAGGTTGAGCTTAATTCCGTTATTCAGCGTCAACTGCCAGGAGCGGCGGGCGGTCATAGCCGCCTGTTTCAACGTAAACTTATCCTTTGCCAGCACTACGCCCATGTCACGGTAACCTTGCAGAACTTCATTTTCGCTGCCTTCCGGGCCGGAGAGCATCGGTAAAGTCTGCTTGCTGGTGCGTTCTGCTGGCACGCTGAAGGAATTTCCCTCAGCGTCAACCATATGCTGGTCATTCCAACGTGCTATCGGCACATATTCAACCAGATGAATCTTCAATTCGTCCGGCCACTGCTTTCTAACGCTTGCTTGTTTGATCCACGGCAGGCGTTCTATCTGCTGTTGGATAATATTCACGTCCTGGGTCATAAAAGTACCCGGCGGCCCCAGGGCCAGAATAGACTGGCGAATATCATCATTGCGCGTGTAGTGACGTTCTCCCGTCACCACCAGCCTGGAGAGCGGCAAACGCTGGGCGTCTTCCATCCAGCCCACCACAATCCAACCGCCGATAAACACGCTCAACAGTACCGCGCACAGGAAGATCATTCCTGCCAGACGGGACCCATTGCTGCGTCTCGAGCTGGTATTTTCCTCGGCACGATTACGCGCATTCAGTGCAGCCTGCGACATATCAGTCCGCCAGTTCCAAAATACGTACAACTAATTGTGAGAAGCTCATCCCCGCCTCGCGAGCCGCCATCGGCACCAGGCTATGGCTGGTCATCCCTGGAGAGGTATTCACTTCTAACAGGTAAAATTGCCCGTCGCTGTCCAGCATCACATCGACACGGCCCCAGCCGCTGCAGCCAATAACCTGCCAAGCCTGCAGAACTAATGCCTGTAATTCCTGCTCTCTTTGCTCAATTAATCCACCCGGACAGAAATATTGAGTTTCATCAGAGAGATACTTCGCTTCATAATCATAGAAGGTTCCAGCGGGTTGGATGCGAATAGACGGTAAAATTTCATCGCCTAAAATCGCAACCGTATACTCCGGGCCGCTCAACCACTTTTCAATCAGCACTTCTTCATCGTGTTCAAAGGCAAGCTCAAGCGCCGCTGGCAGTGCCTCTGCGTGGTCGACCTTCGACATGCCGACGCTGGAACCTTCACGGCTCGGCTTGACGATAACCGGCAATCCCAACGCGGCAACACGCTCAACCAACGCGCCGCTCAGGCCCGCAGCAATATCCTGGCGATTAACGGCACCCCACGGCGCAACAGGTAAGCCAGCACCCTGCCACAGCAGTTTGCTGCGCAGCTTATCCATCGTTATCGCCGAAGCCATCACGCCGCTGCCGGTATACGGCAGCGCCAGAAACTCCAGCAGCCCCTGCAAAGTACCGTCTTCACCACCGCGACCGTGCAGCGCGATAAAAACTTTGTCAAAGCCCTGAGCCTTCAGCTCCAGCACCGACTGGCTTTGCGGGTCGAACGCGTGAGCATCAATGCCTGCTTCTTTTAACCCGGCCAGCACCGCGCTGCCGGACTGCAGGGAAACCTCGCGTTCTGCGGAATTGCCCCCCAGAAGAACGGCGATCTTATCAGCCATGATGCCCTTCCTCTTTAGTTTGAGGCTGCAACTTGATTTCAGCCAGGTTTCGGGCGATTTTGCCGATATTCCCGGCACCTTGAACGAGAATCAAATCATTTCCCGTCAAAACAGGCGCTAAAATTTCAGCCACTTCTGCATGATCGGATACCAAAATAGGATCAACCTTGCCGCGGCCGCGAATTGTGCGGCATAAAGAGCGGCTGTCGGCGCCAGGAATCGGCGCTTCACCAGCGGGATAAACTTCCAGCATCACCAGGGAGTCAACCTGGGACAGCACGCCAGCAAAGTCATCGTACAAATCACGCGTACGCGTATAGCGGTGCGGCTGGAAAACCATTACCAGATTTTTGTCTGGCCAGCCGGCACGTGCTGCTTTAATCGTGGCATCCACTTCCGTTGGGTGGTGACCATAGTCGTCCACCAGCATGGCGGTGCCTGTTTTACCGTTGACCGACTCCAGCGGATATTCGCCCAGGAAGTCGAAACGGCGACCCGTCCCCTGGAAACTTTCCAGCGCACGAAGAATGGCTTCGTCTTCGATGCCCTCCTCCGTTGCGACAGCAACCGCCGCCGCCGCATTCAGCGCGTTATGGCGGCCCGGGGCGTTCAGCACCACATGCATGTCAGGCTTGTCCTGACGCACGATGGTGAAAAATCCCTGCGCGCCTTTCTGCTGGTAATTCTCAACGCGCACGTCCGCATCGTCGCTGAAACCGTAAGTGGTAGTCTGGCGGCCAACACGCGGCAGCAGCTCGCGAATCACCGGATCGTCCACACACATCACTGCTCGACCATAAAACGGCAAATTGTGCAGGAAATTAATAAACGTCTGCTTTAAATTTTCGAAGTCGCCCTGGTAGGTATCCATATGATCGGCTTCGATATTGGTCACAATTGAGACCATCGGCTGCAAATGCAGGAACGAAGCATCGCTTTCGTCGGCCTCTGCAATGAGATAACGACTGTGCCCCAGGCGAGCATGCACGCCAGCCGCTTTCACCAGGCCACCGTTCACAAACGTCGGATCCAGACCTGCTTCGGCATAAATGCTCGACACCATCGCCGTCGTTGTCGTTTTGCCGTGCGTACCCGCGACGGCAATGCCGTGGCGAAAGCGCATCAGCTCGGCCAGCATTTCAGCACGACGGATAACCGGAATACGAGCTTCATGGGCGGCAACAATTTCCGGGTTATCCGCAGAAATTGCTGTGGAAACAACAACAACGCTTGCATCACGCACGTTTTCCGGGCGATGGTTGAAATAAATCGTGGCACCCAGTGCCGACAACTGCTGCGTGACCGGGTTCGGCGCCAGGTCGGAACCGCTGATCTGATAACCTTCGTTAGCCAATACCTCAGCAATGCCGCCCATACCGGCGCCGCCGATGCCAACAAAGTGAATGTGCCGGACGCGACGCATCTCGGGCACGATTGAACGCAGTTTCGCCAGTTGTTGTGTATTCATTCTCTAAACCTGCAAGCGGCATGCCGCCATTACATCAAATTTACAGGGGGCAATTTGCCTCCCACAAGTATTACGCGCGCGCTGCGGCGCTGACTTCATTTGCTACACGTTCGGTTGCATCAGGGATGGAAGCAGCACGCGCCCGCTCGGCCATTGCCAGCAGCGTTGCTCTGTCCCATTCGGCCAGGGTACGGGTAACGGCATCCACGGTAAACTGCGGCTGCTCCAGTATTTTCGCGGCTCCGGCCTTTTCCAGAGGCAGCGCATTCCAGTACTGCTGCCGATCTTTGTGCTGGAACGGAACAAACAGCGCGGGCAGGCCCGCTGCCGCGATTTCACTCACGGTTAACGCCCCTGAGCGGCAAACCACGACGTCAGCCCATTCATAGGCAGCCGCCATGTCATCAATAAACTCGGTAACCTTATGCTGCGGCTGGCCGGCTTCGGCATATGCCTGCTGCACAACCGCCTGGCCGCCTTTTCCGGTTTGATGCCAGATAGTCACCGTTTCACCCAGGCGTCCGGCAACCTGCGGCATAGTTTGGTTCAAAACGCGCGCGCCCTGAGAGCCGCCCACAACAAGCACCCGCACCGGGCCTTCTCGCCCGGCAAAGCGCACCTGCGGCAGCGGTAACGCCAGTACATCGTTACGCACCGGGTTGCCAACAACATCGGCCTTAGGGAATGCGCCTGGGAAGGCTTGCATCACTTTGGTCGCGATCTTCGCCAACCATTTGTTCGTCAGCCCGGCAATGCCGTTCTGTTCATGCAGCACAACGGGAATGCCCAAAGACCAGGCAGCAAGGCCACCCGGCCCGGAAACATAGCCGCCCATTCCTAATACCACATCCGGCTTCCACGCCTTCATGATGGCGCGAGCCTGACGCCAGGCGTTAAATATACGCCCAGGAGCCAGCAATAAGGCCTTCACGCCCTTGCCACGCAGCCCAGAGATGCGAATAAAGTCAATCTCAATACCGTGTTTAGGCACCAGATCGGCTTCCATACGGTCCGCGGTACCAAGCCACCGAATATCCCATCCTTCAGCCTGAAGATGATGAGCCACGGCCAGCCCGGGGAATACGTGCCCGCCGGTACCGCCCGCCATCACCATCAACCGCTTCGCTTTGCCCGTCATTTGGCACTCCGTGTAAACGCCTGAGCTTTAGCCAGACGCGTTTCATAATCTATTCTCAACAGCAGCATGATTGCCGTGGACATAATCAGCAGGCTGGAACCGCCGTAACTGATAAGCGGCAACGTCAGGCCTTTGGTTGGCAGCATACCCGCCGCAGCCCCGACGTTAACTAACGCCTGGAAGCTAAACCAAATGCCGATAGAACACGCCAGGAAGCCGGAGAAACGCTGATCCAATTCCAGAGCACGTTTGCCGATCGACATCGCACGAAAAGCGACGAAGAATACCATCAAAAGTGCAAGCACCACACCGATATATCCCAGCTCCTCACCGATGATTGAGAAGATAAAGTCGGTGTGCGCTTCGGGCAGATATTCCAGCTTCTGGACCGAATTCCCCAGCCCTTGTCCCCACAATTCACCGCGCCCAAAAGCCATCAGTGATTGCGTTAACTGGTAGCCGCTGCCGAAAGGATCTTCCCATGGGTTCCAGAACGAGGTTACGCGGCGAATACGGTAAGGCTCAGCGAGGATCAGCAGGATAACCGCCGAAATCCCCATGCCGATAATGGCGATGAACTGCCACAGCTTTGCCCCCGCCAGGAACAGCATCGCCAGCGTGGTGACAAACAGCACAACCACGGTACCGAGGTCAGGCTGGGCCAGCAGCAGAACGGCCATCACCAGAATCACGCCCATTGGCTTCAGGAAGCCGCGCAGGTTATTTCGAACTTCATCAACCTTGCGCACAAGATAGTTTGCGAGATAACAGAACAGCGACAGCTTGGAAAACTCAGCGGGCTGGATACGCAGCGGGCCAAAGGCAATCCAGCGCGATGCACCGTTAACCGAGCTGCCGACGACCAGTACAATCAGCAGCATCACGATAGAGGCCAGCAGCATAGCCGTACTGTGGCGCTGCCAGAAATCCATCGGCAGGCGTAGCGTCACCATCGCCAGCACGAACGCGACGATGATGTATAACCCGTCGCGTTTTGCGAACAGGAAAGGATCGTTGGCCAGACGCTGGCCCACCGGCATCGACGCAGAGGTCACCATAATAAAGCCGATCGCCGCCAGACCGAGGGTCAGCCAAAGCAGCGTGCGGTCATACAGCACCATGCTGTTGGCGTCGGCCTCACGGGAGCCCATTACCCACCCTTTTAACGCCGAAGCGACCCAGGCCAGGATGCCAAATCCTGGTACACGGGGAACGCGCAGGCGAGGGAGAGATAAACGCATCAGCCGAGCTCCTTCGCAAGTTGAGTAAACATATCGCCGCGTTGTTCGAAGTTTTTGAACTGATCGAGGCTGGCGCAGGCCGGAGAAAGCAGCACCATATCGCCAGATTCCACACGGGCCGCGGCAAGTTTCATTGCCTGCTCCATGGTTTCTGTCTGCTCGGCAATATCCGGGCGTAACTCGGCCAGTTCGGCACCGTCACGACCAAAGCAGTACAGGCGCACGCGGTCGCCCTGCAGGTAGCGAGCCAAAGGCGAGAAATCAGCGGACTTACCGTCTCCCCCCAGCAGCAGATGCAGCGTGCCCTCAACATGCAGGCCGTTCAACGCGGCTTCGGTACTGCCGACGTTGGTCGCCTTGGAATCGTTAATCCAGCGTACACCGTTACGCTCCCAGGCCAGCTGGAAACGGTGTGCCAGACCGGTATAGGTGGTCAGCGCTTTCAGGCTGGTAGAACGAGGCAGCTTCACCGCATCCGCCAGCGCCAGAGCTGCCAGCGCGTTGGTATAGTTGTGCTGCCCGACCAGCTTCATCTCTTTGGTGTTGAGGATCTTCTCCCCTTTCACCCGCAGCCAGGTATCACCCTGCTGGCGGTTAAGATGATAATCACCGACGTCGACACCGAAGCTGATGCAGCGCTCGTCTGCACCACGCACCGGCATGGTCAGCGCGTCGTCCGCGTTGACCACACAAACTTTGGCATTTTCATAGATGCTCAGCTTCGCCGCACGGTATTGCTGCATCCCAAACGGATAGCGATCCATATGATCTTCCGTTACGTTCAGAACGGTCGCCGCCGCGGCCTTCAGGCTATGGGTGGTTTCCAGCTGGAAACTGGAGAGTTCGAGCACATAGAGCTCACAGCCTTTATCCAGCAGCATCAGCGCTGGCAGGCCAATGTTTCCGCCCACGCCCACGTTCACGCCCGCCGCTTTCGCCATCTCTCCCACCAGCGTGGTCACTGTGCTTTTACCGTTGGAACCGGTGATCGCGACAATCGGCGCCTGGGCTTCACGGCAAAACAGTTCGATATCACCGACTATTTCGATACCAGCGTCTGCCGCCGCGCTCAATGCCGGCGTGGCAAGCGCAATGCCCGGACTTGCGATAATCAAATCCGCCGCCAGGAGCCAGTCTTCATTTAACGAGCCGGTATGGCGCTCAACGTTCTCAGGCAGCTTATCAAGACCAGGAGGGGAGATACGGGAGTCCATCACGCGCGGCGTAACGCCGCGAGCAAGGAAGAAATCCACGCAAGACAGGCCGGTAAGGCCTAACCCGATGATAACGACGTTTTTACCCTGGTAATCTGCCATATTTAGCGAACCTTCAGCGTAGCCAGGCCAATCAGCACCAGCATCAGCGAAATAATCCAGAAGCGCACAATGACGCGCGGCTCCGGCCAGCCTTTCAATTCATAGTGGTGGTGAATCGGCGCCATACGGAAGATGCGCTGTCCCCGGAGCTTGAACGAGCCAACCTGCAGGATAACCGACAGGGTTTCAACCACGAATACGCCGCCCATAATCACCAGCAGGAATTCCTGACGCAGCAGTACCGCGATAGTCCCCAGCGCACCGCCGAGAGCCAGAGAACCTACGTCGCCCATGAAGACCTGAGCCGGATAAGTGTTAAACCACAGGAAACCTAAGCCAGCACCGACAATCGCCGTACAGACGATAACCAGCTCACCCGCGTGACGCAGGTAAGGAATGTGCAGATAGCCCGCGAAGTTCATGTTCCCCGTCGCCCACGCGACCAGCGCAAAACCAGCGGCCACGAACACGGTCGGCATAATCGCCAGGCCATCAAGGCCATCGGTCAGGTTTACCGCGTTACCGGTACCGACAATGACAAAGTAGGCAAGCAGCACATAGAACAGGCCAAGCTGCGGCATCACGTCCTTGAAGAACGGCACAACCAGCTCGGTCGCAGGCGTCCCTTTCCCGACGGCATACATTGTGAAGGCAACCACCAGCGCAATCACCGACATCCAGAAGTACTTCCAGCGAGCGATCAGCCCTTTAGTGTCCTTCCGAACTACTTTCCGGTAATCATCAACGAAGCCAACGATCCCGAAGCCTATCAGCACGAACAGTACGCACCAGACGTAAGGGTTAGAGGGATAGGCCCACATCAGCACGGAAACCACAATGGCGGTCAGGATCATGATCCCGCCCATCGTTGGCGTCCCTTTCTTGCTGAAATGCGACTCAGGACCGTCGTTACGAACAACCTGCCCGAAGGAGAGCTGTTGTAAACGCGCGATCATACGCGGCCCCATCCAGAGGGAGATAAACAGAGCGGTCAGCAGGCTGACAATGGCGCGAAACGTCAGGTAAGAAAAGACGTTAAAACCGGAATAATATTTGACCAAATGTTCGGCCAGCCAAACTAGCATGCTTGTTTCTCCTGTAATGCGCGAACCACCTCTTCCATGGCCGCACTACGTGAACCTTTCACCAAAATGGTTAAAATTGAATGTTCCGCAATCAGCGCCTGTAAACGCGCGACCACGGCCTGTTTATCGGTAAAATGCTCGCCAACATCTGATGCGTCGCTGAGCGTCTTGCTCAACACACCCACGCTCAGAACACGGTCAATACCTGCGGCCTTTGCCGCTTCGCCAACCTGACGATGACAGGCCTCGGCTTCATCACCCAGCTCACCCATGTCGCCAACTACCATCACGCGGTAGCCCGGCATTTCTGACAGCACCTGCGCCGCCGCGGTCATTGAGCCCACGTTAGCGTTGTAGCTGTCGTCCAGCAGCAGCTGGTTCTCAGCAAGCTGAATAGGGAACAGGCGACCGGGCACGGCTTTCAGCTCGGTAAGCCCGGCTTTAACCGCTTCCAGCGTTGCGCCAACGGCCATCGCCAGTGCGGTCGCCGCCAGAGCGTTAGCAATGTTGTGGCGGCCAGGTAATGGCAGCACAACGTCGACATCGCCCTGCGGGGTTTGCAGAGTAAACCCGGTGCCATGAGAAGTGATATGAACGTTGGTCGCGGTAAAGTCGCTTCCGGCCGCATTCGGAGAGAAGCGCCAGGTTTTGCGATCGCCCACGATCGTCTTCCAGTTCAGCCAGTCGTTGTTATCGGCGTTAAGGATCGCCGTGCCGTTCGCCGCAAGGCCGGTAAAGATCTCGCCCTTCGCTTTCGCCACGCCAGCCAGAGAACCAAAACCTTCAAGGTGCGCAGCAGCCAGGTTGTTGACCAGAGCCGCTTCCGGACGGGTTAACCCCACGGTCCAGGCGATTTCCCCCTGGTGGTTAGCACCCAGCTCGATAACGGCATAATCGTATTCTGGCGTCAGGCGCAGCAGCGTCATCGGCACGCCAATATCGTTATTCAGGTTACCTGCGGTATAGAGCGTATTGCCGCACTGGCGCAGAATAGATGCCGCCATTTCCTTCACGGAGGTTTTGCCGGAAGAGCCGGTTAACGCCACAACGCGAGTAGGCACCTGCTGGCGAACCCATGCACCCAGCTCGCCAAATGCAAGACGGGTATCGGCCACTACCAGTTGTGGCACATCAATATCCAGCTTACGGCTAACCAGTAATGCGCCGGCCCCACCTTTCACCGCATCGGCGGCAAAGTCATGGGCGTCAAAACGTTCGCCTTTCAGCGCGACAAACAGGCAGCCAGCCGTCAGCTTGCGGGTGTCGGTTGTGACGTCGATAATGTCCGCATCTGCGCCGTGCAGCTGCCCGTCGAGAATAGACTCCAGTTGCTTCAGAGAGACGCGAATCATGCGACAACCCCCAGCAGACGTGCAGCCGTTACGCGGTCGGAGTAATCCAGACGGCGGTTACCGACAATCTGATAATCCTCGTGGCCTTTACCCGCCAGCAGCACGACGTCATTTTCTTTCGCCTGCATGATGGCGTTGGTCACCGCTTCTGCGCGCCCCAGTACTACGTGTGCACGCCCGGCGTCCAGCATGCCGGTCAGGATATCGTCGACGATGGACTTCGGTTCTTCGGTACGTGGGTTGTCATCGGTCACCACCACCACATCGGCGTATTGCTCAGCAATACCGCCCATGATTGGCCGCTTACCTTTGTCACGATCGCCGCCGCAGCCAAATACGCACCAAAGTTTGCCGGAGCAGTGCAGACGAGCAGCCTGCAGGGCTTTTTCCAGCGCATCAGGCGTGTGGGCATAATCCACTACCACGGTAGGTTTGCCAGCGACGCTGAACACTTCCATGCGGCCACAAACCGGCTGGAGGCGTGAAGCGGTTTGAATTAATTCGTCGAGCGGGTAGCCCAACGCCAGCAGCGTTGCCAGAGCCAGCAGCAGGTTGCTAACGTTAAACGCGCCCATCAGGCGGCTTTCAATTTCGCCTTTGCCCCACGATGAGCTGAAGCGGATAGTCGCCCCACCATCGTGATAAATAACTTCGTCAGCTTTCAGCCAGCGGCCATGAGCGCCCGGCTCAAGGTTATTTTCCATGGTGACCGCAACGGCATCCGGCAGGCGAGCAAGCCAGCGGTGACCCACTTCGTCATCGGCGTTAACGATCGCCTGGCCGCAGTCATGCTCGGAGAACAGCAGCCACTTAGCGGCCTCGTAATTCGCCATATCACCATGATAATCAAGGTGATCGCGGCTTAAATTGGTAAATACGGAAGCAGCAAATTTCAGCGCTGCCACGCGATGCTGAACCAGGCCGTGGGATGAAACTTCCATGGCGCCAAAGGTCGCATTTTGTTCTTTCAGGCTCGCCAGCACGTGCTGCACGTCTACCGCAGAGCCGGTGGTGTTTTCTGTCGGTACAACCTGCCCCAACAGGCCGTTGCCCACGGTCCCCATCACGGCGCTGGTTTCACCCAGTAATTGCGCCCACTGCGCCAACAGCTGAGTGGTTGTCGTTTTTCCGTTAGTCCCTGTTACGCCAACCAGGCGTAAAGCTTCAGAAGGCTGATGATAGAAACGCCCCGCCAGCGCAGACAGCCGCTGATGCAGCTGGCTCAGGTAAATAACCGGCACGCCGTGCATCTCGCGAACTTCACCATCCGCAGCTTCACCGTCCGCTTCTGCGATCACGGCAGCCACACCCTGTGCTATCGCCTGCGGGATATAACGACGCCCGTCCGCCTGATGACCAACCACGGCCACAAAAAGATCGCCCGCAGCCGCCACGCGGCTGTCGAGTGTCATCTCTCGCAGCGCTCTCGCAGGGAGTCCAGCTACCCACGGAGCAAGAAGGTCGCTCAAATTACGATCTGCCACCTGAAGCCTCTTTCTGATTAATTACAAATTCGCTTTTTTCACCGGTTGCCAGCGCATCCGGCTCTATGTTCATGGTGCGCAGTACGCCGCCCATGATTGCACCGAACACAGGTGCAGAGATGGCACCGCCGTAATATTTACCGGCCTGTGGATCGTTAATCACTACGACCAGAGCAAAACGAGGATTGCTGGCTGGCGCAACGCCTGCGGTGTAAGCAATGTATTTGTTGATGTATTTGCCGTCCGGCCCGACTTTTTTCGCGGTACCGGTTTTGATAGCGATACGGTAGCCCTTGATGGCCGCTTTCACGCCGCCACCGCCGGGCAGCGCCACGCTTTCCATCATGTGAAGCACGGTGCGAACGGTTGATTCAGCAAAGATACGCTCGCCGGGAACCGGCGGGTCAACTTTGGTTATCGACAGCGGCCGGTAGACACCATAGCTGCCGATGGTTGCGTAGACTCGCGCTAACTGTAACGGGGTTACCATTAGCCCGTAGCCGAAAGAGAAGGTGGCCCTCTCTATGTCAGACCACCGTTGTTTTTGAGGATATAAGCCACTGCGTTCCCCGACCAACCCCAAATTGGTCGCTTTTCCCAGTCCAAAACGTGAGTAAGTGTCTACTAACGCTGAGGAGGGCATCGCTAACGCCAGTTTTGAAACCCCGACGTTACTCGACTTCTGTAGTACCCCGGTAAGGGTCAATTCGTTGTAGCGCCCGACGTC
This sequence comes from Cedecea selenatireducens, assembly GCF_042138895.1. Lineage (NCBI taxonomy): Bacteria > Pseudomonadati > Pseudomonadota > Gammaproteobacteria > Enterobacterales > Enterobacteriaceae > Cedecea > Cedecea selenatireducens. The sequence goes on from NZ_JBHIKW010000003.1 coordinate 27,889, forward strand.
TTTGATCTCATGACCATTGATTCGGAACGGCACGGTGTTAAGCACGGTATTTTCCTGAACCACACCACGCTGTAGCGCGGTCATCACCACCATCGGCTTAACGGTGGAACCCGGTTCAAAAATGTCGGTAATGGAACGGTTACGCATCACATCTTTTGCCGTGCCGGTCAGATTGTTCGGGTTATAGGACGGGCTGTTTGCCATCGCCAGAACCTCACCAGTGCTCACGTCAACTAAAACGGCGCTGCCCGATTCGGCCTTGTTAAAAGCAACGGCGTTATTCAGTTCACGGTACACCAGCGCCTGCAGGCGTTCATCAATGCTCAAAGCCAGGTTATGGGCGGCCTGGCTGTCAGTGGAGGAAATGTCTTCGATAACGCGCCCGAAGCGGTCTTTACGCACAATGCGCTCGCCGGGCTGGCCGGTGAGCCATTTATCAAAGCTTTTTTCTACCCCCTCTATCCCTTCACTATCGACGTTGGTAAAGCCGATGAGGTGAGCAGTCACTTCGCCTGACGGATAGTAGCGGCGAGATTCCTGCCGCAAATGGATCCCAGGAAGCTTGAGCTTCTTGATGTAGTCGCCAATATCCGGGTTAACCTGGCGAGCGAGATAAATAAACCGCCCATTTGGGTTGCTGTTCACGCGGGAAGCAAGCTGGTCGAGAGGAATTTTTAGCGCATCCGCCAGGGCCTTCCAACGGTTGTCCAGCGTCACGCCACCGGCGTCGTGTAATTCTTTCGGATCGGCCCAAATCGCATTTACCGGCACGCTAACGGCCAGAGGGCGGCCAGCGCGATCGCTAATCATACCGCGAGAGGTAGATACCTCCTGCACACGAAGTGAGCGCATGTCACCCTGACGCACCAGCATGTCCGGACTGATTATCTGTAGCCAGGCAACACGGCCCAGCAGGAAAGCCAGCGCCAACAGAATGCAACCGCAGAGCAACGCAAAACGCCAACTGATAAAGTTGGCCTGTTCTTCCTGACGTTTTGGTTTAAGCGTTTTTGCCGCTGCTCTCATCTGTCGCACTATTCCTTATTGCTGAACTACGATGTTTTCCTGCGAAGGATCGACATGCTGCAGCTGCAGCTTTTCCGTCGCGATCCGTTCAACCCGGCTATGATCGCCGAGCGCATTTTCTTCAAGAATCAGGTTGCGCCATTCAATATCCAGCGCGTCACGCTCAAGCACCATCTGCTCACGCTGCGCGGTCAGCAGACGGGTATGGTGCGCCGTCGTTACCACGGAAACCGCGGTAACGATAATCGCGGCGAACAAACAAAGTGCCAGTTTCCCATGACGAAAAAGATCGCCACCAATCACGGTAGGCAAAGCATGACGCTCATTGCTGCCGAGCTGCGTAACTCTGCTTAGGGTCTCTGTCACTCGGTTGATCATGCGTTAGTCCTCTCTGCGATACGCAAAACGGAACTGCGTGCACGCGGGTTCTCCGCCACTTCATCTTCACCCGGCATCATTTTGCCGATCGCTTTGAGCTGGCGACCGCCCAGCTTATTCAGCTGTGCTTCCGTCATGGGTATACCCGCCGGAACCTGCGGACCGCGGCTCTTTTCACGCATAAAGCGTTTAACGATGCGATCTTCCAGCGAGTGGAAGCTAATGATCGACAAACGACCGCCAACCGCCAACGCTTCCAACGAGCCATTCAACGCTTTTTCAATTTCATCCAGCTCGCTGTTGATCCAGATACGAATAGCCTGGAAGGTGCGGGTCGCCGGATGCTTGAACTTATCTTTGACCGGCATTGCAGCAGAGACGACCGCCGCCAGTTCTTTAGTGCGTGTCATCGGCTCTTCGCGGTTACGCTCGACGATGGCACGCGCAATACGTTTGCCAAAGCGTTCTTCACCAAAGGTTTTGATCACCCACGCAATATCCGCTTCTTCCGCCGTCATCAGCCATTGGGCTGCGGATTGACCGCGCGTTGGGTCCATACGCATATCCAGCGGCCCATCGCGCATAAACGAAAAACCGCGCTCCGCATCATCCAGTTGAGGAGAAGAGACGCCGAGATCCAGCAAAATGCCATCGATCTTACCGCCCAGTTCGCGCTCACGAGCGTAATCTGCAAGCGCAGAGAATGGGCCATGAATGATGGAGAAGCGTGGATCATCAATAGCAGCAGCTGCGGCAATAGCCTGCGGATCGCGGTCGATCGCCAGCAACCGTCCTTGCTCACCGAGCTGGGACAGGATCAGGCGTGAGTGGCCACCGCGACCAAAAGTGCCATCAATGTAGATGCCGTCAGGACGAATATTCAGGCCGTTAACGGCCTCATCCAGCAGCACCGTAGTGTGTTTAAAATTTTCCATCATTTCTAAAGTGACAAGTCCTGCAGACGATCCGACAAGGTGTTTGTCGAACCCTGCTCAGCGTCGATATCTTCCTTGACCTGTTGATGCCAGGTCGCTTCATCCCACAGCTCAAACTTATTGAACTGGCCGACCAGCATTACTTCTTTGGTGAGCCCGGCGTGCTGACGTAAAACTGGCGCCAGCAGCAGTCGCCCGGCGCTATCCATCTGACATTCACTGGCATGCCCCAACAGCAGGCGCTGCACGCGGCGCTCTGCGGGGTTCATGCTCGACAGACGGGCAAGCTTTTGTTCAATGATTTCCCACTCGGGAACGGTATAAAGCAGCAGGCAGGGGTGATGGATGTCGATGGTACAAACCATCTGACCTTCTGAGGTTTCGATCAGCTTTTCCCTGTAACGGGTAGGCACGGCAAGCCGCCCCTTGCTGTCGAGATTGACTAACGTTGCCCCACGGAACATGCCAGCCTCACCCTTTAATGACCCATTTCACCACTTTACCCCACAAATTCCCACATAAAGGAGTTTACGGAGGGGAGGAAAACCTTGTCAAGCCAGCCAGGTCGCCTGCGGGAATAAATTCCCGCGCCTAAGCGATTGATTAATGGCTGGCGTGAAAAAACTCGCATTGGCGAGGCAAAATTAACGTTATGAATATTTGAAAGAAAAAGACCAATAAACATCAACAGCGTTAAAACGACCGAAGACTTACTTTGAGAAATATTAAGTACTCAGTTTGCGACGCGGGCGGCATTTTAAGGTATTTCAAGGCGGGTGAACAGCGGCAGATGCCCGTCTGGCTTGGGTTTGACGCGGTTTTGAAGAAAAGAGAGGTTGCTAATGATTAATAATCCAACATTTCTTATCAACGGGTGTGTAACAAAATAATACAAACGAGGAATTTATTTCGCGGTGAGGATTTTTTTTACCAGATTTTTCCCGCCTAATTAATTACCTTAAAAAATAAGGGTAAATATACGGGAAAAATCTTAATTAAGTTTAAGCGTGACGTAACGCCTCTTTGTCAGTAACGACTTAAGCTACCACGGCGATAAAGATTTCGGCGAATCCGGGTTAACCCAGGCTTTGGCTTACGCGGCTCATCAAGGCTTGCCAGCACCAGCTCAAGCACCCGCTCCGCCACATCCCGATGACGCTGCGCAACCGCCAGCACCGGGCACTGCAGGAAATCCAGGAGTTCATGATCGCCAAAGGTGGCGATGGCCAACTCTGACGGCAGTCGCCCCTGCCGGCGAAGCGTCACATCCATAACGCCCTGCAGCAACGCAAAAGAGGTTGTGTACAGCGCGTCAGGCATCGTATTCGTTTCCAGCCATTTTTCGAAAAGCTGGGCGGCAGCTTCACGTTCATAGCTGTTGGCATAGAGGTAGTTAACCGTGCGCGGATCGTCTTTCCATGCGGTGCGGAATCCCTGCTCACGCAGGAAACTGACCGACAGTTCAGGCAAGGCACCGAGGTAAAGGATATTGTCGCCAGGGAACTTACGCAGTTCCTCCGCCAGCATTTCCGCATCGTCCTGATCGGCGCCGACGACGCTGGTGAAATGCTCGCGATCCAGGGCGCGATCGAGCGCGATTATCGGGAACGAATCATTCGCCCAGCGCTGATAAAAAGGATGCTCAGGAGGCAAAGAGGTCGATACGATAATCGCATCAACCTGCCGCTGCAGAAGGTGTTCAATGCAGCGCATTTCGTTGTCAGGCTGATCTTCAGAACAGGCGATCAGCAGCTGATAGCCACGCTGACGAGCCTGGCGCTCAAGGTAATTTGCAATACGGGTGTAGCTGGTGTTTTCCAGGTCAGGGATCACCAGACCGATAGAACGCGTGCGTCCTGCGCGTAGCCCTGCGGCCACTGCATTAGGGTGGTAGTTATGTTCTCGTACCACAGCCATGACTTTCTCAACGGTTTTATCACTAACGCGATACTGTTTAGCTTTCCCGTTGATGACGTAGCTTGCCGTGGTGCGCGACACGCCAGCCAGACGCGCGATTTCATCCAATTTCACTGTAGCCCCTTACTCTCCAGGTGATCCATAACCATACCCTGGTCATGGTTAACAACATTTACATCTAAGCGCAGAATAATAACTCCGGCAACCGCTTTTGCGGGGTGTTGTTTTCTTATTTGCAAAAAAAAGCCCGGCAGTGATTACCGGGCATGTGAATCAGATCACATTCGTCGCTAGCGCATGATCTTATCGCCGCGCGAAACGCCGACAATGCCCGAGCGGGCGACCTCGACAATTTTGGCCACATCGCGGATCGTATCCAGGAATGCGTTGAGTTTATCGCTGGTGCCAGCAAGCTGAACGGTGTACAGCGTTGGCGTCACATCGATAATTTGCCCACGGAAGATTTCCGCGCTGCGCTTCACCTCTTCGCGCCCGTATCCGCTGGCCTGCACCTTCACCAGCATGATTTCACGCTCGACGTAAGCGCCCTGCCCCAATTCACTCACACGCAGGACATCCACCAGCTTATGCAGCTGTTTCTCAATCTGTTCCAGCACTTTCGCATCGCCGACGGTTTGAATCGTCATGCGGGAAAGCGTTGGGTCATCCGTGGGCGCAACGGTGAGGCTCTCGATGTTGTAGCCGCGCTGAGAGAACAGACCAATGACCCGGGACAGCGCGCCTGATTCATTTTCCAGTAATACAGATAAAATTCGGCGCATAATCAGGTTCTCTCCGTTTTGCTTAACCACATTTCATCCATTCCGCCGCCGCGAATCTGCATAGGATAAACGTGTTCAGTACCATCAACCGTCACATCAACAAACACCAGGCGGCCACCGCGAACGGTTTCCAGCGCCTGCGCAAGCTTGCTTTCAAGCTCTTCCGGCCTGGTGATGCTAATCCCAACATGCCCATAAGCCTCTGCCAGACGGACAAAGTCCGGGAGAGACTCCATATACGACTGGGAGTGACGACCTGAATAGATCATGTCCTGCCACTGCTTGACCATACCGAGATAGCGGTTATTGAGGTTAAGGACCAGAACCGACAAGCCGTACTGAAGCGCGGTGGAAAGCTCCTGAATGTTCATCTGAATACTGCCATCACCGGTGACACAAATAACCGTCTCATCCGGGAGTGCCATCTTGACGCCAAGAGCGGCAGGAAGACCAAAGCCCATCGTGCCCAGGCCACCGGAATTTATCCAACGGCGCGGCTTATCAAACGGATAGTAGAGCGCGGCAAACATCTGATGCTGACCCACATCAGAGGTCACATAAGCCTCGCCGTTTGTCAGGCGATAAGCCGTTTCAATGACTGCCTGCGGCTTAATCGCCTCACTGGTGCGGTCAAATTCAAGACACTGACGAGCCCGCCAATGCTCTATCTGCTGCCACCAGTCCCGAATGTCATCCCCGGACTGCTGCGTTTCTTCCTGAGCAAGCAACTCCAGCATCTGGGTAAGAGCCTGATGGGCATCGCCCACAATCGGAATATCCGCTGCGACAGTTTTGGAAATAGACGTTGGGTCGATATCAATATGCAGTACCGTCGCATTCGGGCAGTACTTAGCGAGGTTATTGGTAGTACGGTCATCAAAGCGAACGCCTACGGCGAAGATCACGTCCGAATTATGCATCGTCATGTTCGCTTCATAGGTGCCATGCATGCCAAGCATGCCCAGAGCCTGTCGATGCGTAGCCGGGAACGCCCCCAGCCCCATTAACGAAGAAACAACCGGAATATTGAGTTTCTCAGCAAGCGCCAGCAGCTCTGCATCACATGCTGAATTGATAGCGCCACCGCCCACATACATCACCGGCTTTTTAGCCGCAATAAGGGTCTGCAGGGCACGTTTAATCTGCCCTTTGTGGCCCTGTGTCGTAGGGTTATAAGAACGCATACTGACAGCTTCAGGCCAGGCATACGGCAGCTTATTCAGCGGGCTCATGATGTCTTTCGGTAAATCCACAACAACTGGCCCTGGTCGGCCGCTTGAGGCCAGCCAGAACGCTTTTTTGATGATGCCCGGAATATCTTCAACCTGCTTAACTAAGAAGCTGTGTTTCACCACCGGGCGGGAGATACCGACCATATCGCACTCTTGAAAGGCGTCGTAGCCAATCAAAGACGTTGCAACCTGCCCGGACAACACCACCATAGGAATAGAGTCCATATAGGCTGTGGCGATGCCGGTAATCGCGTTGGTAGCACCGGGACCGGAGGTGACGAGTACGACCCCCGTCTCACCCGTTGCACGTGCAAGGCCGTCAGCCATATGCACTGCGGCCTGCTCATGACGCACCAGTACATGATCAATTCCGCCCATAGTATGAAGCGCGTCGTAAATATCGAGTACCGCGCCTCCCGGATAGCCGAATACCTGCTTAACGCCCTGATCGATTAACGACCGGACGACCATCTCGGCTCCTGACAACATCTCCATGGTTTTGCCTCCAGGCTCACGTTTGTGACCGCACGCAGAAATCATTTTCGCGCCGTCGTTGCGACAGGTTGTGTGTCTGCCTGTATCTTTTTTATAGGTTTAGCCCATTAACATAACCGCTCGGGATCCGACAGGCAATTACCTGCCCCGGCTAGTGAGAGATAAGAATTTACTCTCACCGCTACAAAAACCACGCATAACGGAGCGATCGACTGAATCCGGAGGGTGGCTGTTGACGAATATGTCAAAGATGCGGGCAAATACAGCTCGTTATGTATTAATTTAGCATTTTAGTGTTGCCGGAAAGGGAGCGTCAGGAAGTGCTAAAGTAGAAAATATTGTTTTTTTATAAAAACAAAGAAAAAACGGGCTGTTTAGACCCGCAAATCAAAAGACGTTACCTCGTTTATTGGCAGCAGCTTTTCGCTATCTGATTCTGCATCCACAAATGCCCCTTATCCTGCCCCGCAGAGCCATACCACGATAAATAACAGGTAAGCTGTTTCTTCATGAAAGGCACAGGGAATACCTTAAGATTCAAATCAGTAGATACACTATCAACCAGCCAGCGGGGCGCGACTGCCACCATTTTGGTCTGCGAAACCACGTTCAATACGCAGGTGATCGCCATCCCCTGATAGGCAATAGCGCTTTGCTTATTCAATGTGTCATACCAGGGCAAACTGAATGAACCGTAGCATTCAGGCGAAACCACCGCATGCTGTTGATGATAAAAGTCTCGTACGGTCAATGGCGAACGAAAACCAGGATGTTCTTTTCCCGTCACTAAAACGACTTCATCTTCGAAAAGAGGAATCTTTTTAAAACCTGGACGTATAGTTTCGTCATAGCAAATCAAGAAATCAACTTCCTGATAGCGTAACTGTCTTTCAATATCCTCGTTAAAAGAAGATTTAAAAATTAACTGAACATGAGGTGCAGTGTGTTTAATTGCATCCAGAACGAGCGACATTATTTTGCTGTCCAGGGGGCTCGCCACGCAAAGCGTAAACTGCCGTTTGCTTCTCAGGGGTTCAAAATCGCCTTCGGGCAGTTCATTCTGGACCATCTGTAAAGCATCACGAACAACATCATAAAGCTCAAATGCTCTTGCCGTGGGTTGTATCGTTCGCCCATCGCGTACAAATAACTCATCGTTAAACGTAACCTTCAGGCGAGACACCGCGTTACTGACTGCTGGCTGAGACATCCCCAACAACCTGGCAGCTCCTGTAATGCTTTGCGCTCTCATCACCGTGTCAAACACCGTCAACAGATTTAAGTCTACATGACGCAACCTTGGCTTTATTGTATCCAGAGTCCCCAGACTCTTATTCAACTGATAATCCATTTTCTACTCCAGTAATGAATTGGGTTCCATTCCACAATGCATAAATTGGAAGTTCCGTTGTTTATGGTCATCTGGTAAATATTATTTTTAGTAAATCATCTTACAAACACGCTTAATAACAATGCAGCATACAGATATAGCGTAAGACGCCATCATTATAAAGAAGCTAAAACTTTATGATGAGCAAGTTTTCCCAATTGATGAGTAATACATAAGTTCTACCACATTCATAAGGTGAATTTATGAAATTAAACGTATTATCAGACAGAGCTATAACTTTTCATCTTAATTAATATATTAAGAAAACTCTTTTTCCCGGTGTTTTTCACTGAATACGCCTCGCAAACTCAACGTCCCAGCGCCCCCTCTATCGGCCTAAGGGTTGACACCTGCAGTGAGATCAAGTACCAATAAATACATCACGAAATTGCACAGGGCTTGAAACATGAATCGCACCTTCCGCCTACTTGGTCTACTACTAAACGCATCTTATTTGCGCGGTAGACTGGTGGGCGACAATCAGCGTTGATTCAAGCCTCCAGACAGAAAAAACCCGCGCCAATGCGCGGGTTTTTTTATGCTCTCGCGAAGGCGCCCAAAGAGATAAAGGACCGAACCATGAGCCAGCAAGTCATTATTTTTGATACTACATTGCGCGACGGTGAACAGGCTTTACAGGCAAGCCTGAGCGTGAAAGAGAAGCTGCAGATTGCTATGGCGCTGGAGCGTATGGGCGTAGACGTAATGGAAGTCGGTTTCCCCGTTTCTTCTCCTGGCGATTTCGAATCCGTACAGACCATCGCCCGCAACATTAAAAACAGCCGAGTTTGTGGTTTGGCTCGCTGCGTAGAAAAAGACATTGATGTTGCCGCTGAATCTTTAAAAGTTGCTGAAGCCTTCCGAATCCACACTTTCATCGCCACCTCCCCTATGCACATTGCGACTAAGCTGCGCAGTACGCTGGACGAAGTGATTGAGCGCGCTATATATATGGTGAAACGCGCCCGTAACTATACCGATGACGTAGAGTTTTCCTGTGAAGATGCTGGCCGCACGCCGATTGCCGATTTGGCCCGCGTAGTGGAAGCCGCTATCAGCGCTGGCGCCACCACCATTAACATTCCTGATACCGTCGGCTACACCATGCCGTTTGAGTTTTCCAACATCATCACCGGCCTGTACGAGCGAGTGCCAAATATCGATAAAGCGATTATTTCCGTGCACACCCACGACGACCTGGGTCTGGCCGTAGGTAATGCCATGGCCGCAGTCCATGCGGGTGCTCGCCAGGTTGAGGGGGCGATGAACGGCATCGGCGAGCGGGCGGGTAACTGCTCGCTGGAAGAAGTGATCATGGCTATCAAAGTGCGCAAAGACATCATGAACCTGCACACTAACATCAATCACCAGGAAATCTGGCGCACCAGCCAGATGGTCAGCCAGATCTGCAACATGCCTGTTCCGGCAAACAAAGCCATCGTCGGCACCGGCGCCTTCGCTCACTCCTCCGGTATCCACCAGGATGGCGTGCTGAAAAATCGCGAAAACTACGAAATCATGACGCCGGAATCCATCGGCCTGAACCAGGTACAGCTGAACCTGACTTCACGCTCCGGCCGTGCGGCCGTGAAACACCGCATGGACGAGATGGGCTATAAAGAGGCCGATTACAACCTGGATAATCTGTACGACGCCTTCCTGAAGCTGGCGGACAAAAAAGGTCAGGTCTTCGACTACGACCTGGAAGCACTGGCCTTCATCAACAAGCAGCAGGAAGAACCAGAACACTTCAGCCTGGATTATTTCAGCGTGCAGTCTGCCTCTAACGGCATTGCTACCGCCTCCGTGAAGCTGGTTTGTGGCGAAGAGATTAAAGCCGAAGCGGCAAACGGCAACGGCCCGGTCGATGCTGTTTATCAGGCGATTAACCGCATCACCGATTACAACATTGAACTGGTGAAATACAGCCTGAGCGCCAAAGGCCAGGGCAAAGATGCGCTGGGCCAGGTCGATATCGTGGTGGATTACAACGGCCGCCGCTTCCACGGCGTGGGTCTGACAACCGACATTGTCGAATCCTCTGCTAAAGCGATGGTGCACGTGCTGAACAACATCTGGCGCGCCGGTGAAGTCGAAAAAGAATTGCAACGCAAAGCTCAACATCAGAATAAAGAACAAAATCAGGAAACCGTGTAATGTCGAAAAATTATCATATTGCAGTTTTGCCGGGTGACGGTATTGGCCCGGAAGTGATGGCTCAGGCCTTGAAAGTACTGGATGCAATTCGTCACCGTTTTGATATTCGCATCAGCACCAGCACCTATGACGTCGGTGGTGCCGCCATCGATCGCCACGGCAGCCCGCTGCCGCCGGCCACGGTCGAAGGCTGCGAGCAGGCTGATGCTATTTTGTTTGGCTCGGTAGGCGGCCCTAAGTGGGAGCATCTGCCACCGGCCGGGCAGCCCGAGCGTGGCGCCCTGCTGCCGCTGCGTAAGCATTTCAAACTGTTCAGCAACCTGCGCCCGGCTCGCCTGTACCAGGGGCTGGAAGAGTTTTGCCCGCTGCGCGCCGACATCGCGGCAAACGGCTTCGATATCCTGTGCGTTCGCGAACTGACCGGTGGGATCTACTTCGGGCAGCCGAAAGGCCGCGAAGGCAGCGGTATGCATGAGAAGGCCTACGATACCGAGGTTTATCATCGTTTTGAGATTGAACGTATTGCGCGTATCGCCTTTGAATCTGCCCGTAAGCGCCGCAGCAAAGTGACCTCTATAGATAAAGCAAACGTGCTGCAAACGTCGCTGTTATGGCGTGAAATCGTCAACGAAATCGCCAAAGAATATCCTGATGTGTCGCTGTCCCACATGTATATCGACAACGCCACCATGCAGTTAATTAAAGATCCGTCCCAGTTCGACGTGCTGCTGTGCTCCAACCTGTTCGGCGACATTCTGTCCGACGAATGCGCCATGATCACCGGTTCTATGGGCATGTTGCCTTCCGCCAGCCTCAACGAACAGGGCTTTGGCCTGTACGAACCCGCGGGCGGCTCCGCACCTGATATCGCGGGCAAAAACATTGCAAATCCTATCGCGCAGATCCTGTCCCTGGCGCTGCTGCTGCGCTACAGCCTGAATGCCGAAGAAGCCGCCCAGGCTATCGAAAGCGCCATCAATCGCGCGTTAGAAGAAGGCCATCGCACCGGTGATTTAGCCCGCGAAGGCAACGCAATCAGCACCGACGAAATGGGCGACATCATTGCCCGCTACGTAGCTCAGGGGAAGTAATCATGGCCAAAACCTTATATCAGAAGTTGTACGACGCCCACGTCGTGTATGAAGCCCCGGAAGAGACGCCGCTGCTGTACATCGACCGCCATCTGGTGCATGAAGTGACTTCCCCACAGGCCTTTGACGGGCTGCGTGCCCACGGCCGCCCGGTTCGCCAGCCGGGGAAAACCTTCGCCACCATGGATCACAACGTGTCGACCCAAACTAAGGATATCAACGCCTCCGGCGAGATGGCACGTATCCAGATGCAGGAGCTGATGAAGAACTGCGCAGAGTTTGGCGTTGAGCTGTACGATTTGAATCACCCTTTTCAGGGCATCGTTCACGTCATGGGGCCTGAACAAGGGATTACGCTGCCAGGCATGACCATCGTGTGTGGCGACTCCCACACCGCGACTCACGGCGCATTCGGCGCGCTGGCTTTCGGCATCGGTACCTCCGAAGTCGAACACGTGCTGGCGACGCAGACCCTGAAACAGGGTCGTGCGAAAACCATGAAAATTGAAGTGAAAGGCAAAGCGGCTCCGGGGATCACCGCCAAAGATATCGTGCTGGCAATCATCGGCAAAACCGGCAGCGCCGGCGGCACCGGCCACGTGGTTGAATTTTGCGGCGACGCTATCCGTGCCCTGAGCATGGAAGGCCGCATGACGCTGTGCAACATGGCTATCGAAATGGGAGCCAAAGCCGGGATTGTCGCACCGGATGAAACCACCTTCGAATATGTTAAAGGCCGCCTGCATGCACCAAAAGGTACTGACTGGGATGAAGCCGTCGAATACTGGAAAACCTTCAGCACCGACGAAGGCGCGAAGTTCGACACCATCGTAACGTTGGACGCCGCCGACATTGCCCCGCAGGTCACCTGGGGAACCAACCCCGGCCAGGTTATTTCTGTTACCGACAACATCCCTAACCCAGAATCCTTTAGCGATCCGGTTGAACGCGCATCGGCCGAAAAAGCGCTGGCTTATATGGGCCTGAAGCCGGGTATTCCGCTGACCGAAGTGGCCATCGACAAAGTCTTTATCGGCTCCTGTACCAACTCACGCATCGAAGACCTGCGTGCTGCCGCAGAAATCGCCAAAGGCCGTAAAGTCGCGCCAGGCGTGCTGGCGATGGTTGTACCGGGCTCCGGTCCGGTAAAAGCTCAGGCCGAGTCAGAAGGGCTGGATAAGATCTTTATTGAAGCCGGTTTTGAATGGCGCCTGCCGGGTTGCTCAATGTGCCTGGCAATGAACAACGACCGCCTGAATCCGGGCGAACGCTGTGCCTCCACCAGCAACCGTAACTTCGAAGGCCGTCAGGGCCGCGGGGGGCGCACCCATCTGGTCAGCCCTGCAATGGCCGCCGCTGCCGCTGTGGCCGGTCATTTTGCCGATATTCGTACACTGAAATAAGAGGAACCACCATGGCAGAGAAATTTATCCAACATACAGGCCTGGTCGTTCCGCTGGACGCGGCGAACGTCGATACCGATGCCATTATCCCGAAGCAGTTTTTGCAGAAGGTCACCCGCACCGGTTTTGGCGCTCACCTGTTTAACGACTGGCGTTTTCTGGACGATGCCGGGCAGCAGCCTAACCCGGAGTTCGTTCTGAACTACCCGGAATTTAAAGGCGCTTCTATCCTGCTGGCGCGTGAAAACTTCGGCTGCGGCTCTTCCCGTGAGCACGCCCCGTGGGCACTGACCGATTACGGCTTCAAAGTGGTGATTGCGCCAAGCTTCGCCGATATCTTCTACGGCAACTCGTTTAACAACCAGCTGCTGCCGGTCATTCTGAGCGACGAACAGGTGGACGAGCTGTTTAAGCTGGTCGAAGCCCAGCCGGGCATTAAGTTTGTCGTCGACCTGGAGGCCCAAACGGTTCAGGCGGGTGAGAAAAGCTATTCGTTCGAACTCGACAGTTTCCGCCGCCACTGCATGCTGAACGGCCTGGACAGCATCGGCCTGACGCTACAGCACGAAGCCGCCATTTCCGGCTACGAGAAAAAGCTGCCTGCATTTATGCAGTAAGCTGTTTTCCCCTCTTCCACATGGGAGAGGGGAAGCCCTCAAATGTTCTTCACCCGGCTGGTGAGAAACAGGGCAACAACCGCAAGTCCTGCCATCAGCCAGTACACAGAGTAGTGACCAAAACCTTCCGCCAGCGTCCCCTGCAGTACGCCGGCTAAAATCACGCCCGTTGAAATGCTGTTGGTGAACAGCGTTGTCGCAGAGCCCGGCCTTCCCGGCATCAAATCCTGGAACCACAGCATCCCAATCCCGGCAATAATCCCGATAAACACCGCGTTAAACAGCTGCAACACCACCAGCGCCGTTTTAGAGTGAAACAGGATCAGCCCAAGGTAAAACAGCACGCCCGCAGCCACCGCCGCCACCATCATGTTACGTTTCCCAAAGCGCTTCACGTAGTAGCCGGCGAGGATCATGGCGGGGATCTCCAGCCCGGCGGCCGTGCCCATCAATAAGCCCGCCAGCTCATCCGGCAGCCCGAGATCCTGGCTTATCCACAGCGGCATATCGATGATGTACATGGTGTTGCAGGTCCACATCAGCATCGAAGCGACAAACAGCATCCGCACGTTGCTGTCCTTCCAGCCGCTGACCTCCGTTATCGCCACTTCGGCGGAGGGCTCGGCTCGGGCAACCGAAGGCAGAGCAAACACAATCAGCAGCAGCGAGATAACAAATATCCCGGCAGCAATAAGAAACATGGTGGTGAAGCCATACTTTAGCGCCAGCATAAAGGAAAGCGGCGGCCCGATAACCCAGGCAAGGGAAAGCTGCGCACGCATGATCGAGCTGAACATCACCACTTCACGAGCGGAACGATCGGCATATTCACGCGCCAGGGCAAAAATCTGCGGCATAGCGGTATTGGCGATGGAGGCAAACATCACGCCGAGCGTAATCAGCGTCAGATAATGCCGGTTGAAGGCAAAAAGAACGCTGTTTGCCACCGCCATCGCGCAGCAAACCATAATCAGTTTGCGACGATCTCCCCGGCTATCCGATCTTTTTGCCAGCAGCAGGCTTACGGCGATCCCGGCAATCGCATTAACGGTATAGAACAGACCAACCCAGAAGGGCCGAACTTCAACTTCGCGGGTTAAAAAGAGGCTGAGCGTCGGGGCCTGCAGCGCACCGGCCACGCCAATCATAAAAGACACGGCCATAAAGGCAGCATAAACGGGGTTAAAACGACGTGCGCGGGTCAAAAACCAGAGCATGAGCTGTCCTTAAAAGGAGGGTGTAGTCAGAGGTATTCGCTAAATGCGTAAAGATTAAACGAAAAAAGCCAGCAGTAAACAGCTGCTGGCGTGGTAAAAGCACCAATACTCAGTCACACATGAGTCGGCGTGTTGGCGTTCTCGGGCATCGGGGTTGTAACCTCCCACTGCATCAAGTCTTCGAGCATCCTTAGTCTTTGCTCCACCGTCAGGCGAGCCAGCCATCCAGAACAAACAAACTGCGTTGCGGCAAAGTACTGTTGGAAAAACCTCGCAGGTGATGACCGCTTCATAAACACCTCCTCGCTTCATCGCTGATGATTATTGACGTAATATAGGGAAAGTTAAATTGATGAGTTTCCGCCGGGAGTTCCTCTTTTATGTCCTCATCTCGTCTGCAACAACAGTTCATCCGCCTGTGGCAATGCTGCGAAGGCAAGCCTCAGGAAACCACGCTGAATGATTTAGCGGAATTGCTCAACTGCTCCCGCCGTCATATGCGGACCTTACTCAACGCCATGCAGGAAAAAGGCTGGCTAAGCTGGCAGGCAGAAGCAGGGAGGGGCAAGCGGTCACAGCTCACCTTCCTTTATACAGGGCTGGCGCTCCAGCAGCAGCGGGCGGAAGACCTTCTGGAACAGGATCGAATCGATCAGCTGGTGCAGATCGTCGGCGACAAGGCCGCGGTGCGGCAGATGCTTATCTCTCATTTAGGGCGCAGCTTCCGCCAGGGCCGGCATATTCTTCGCGTCCTTTACTATCGCCCGCTGCTGAATCTGCTGCCCGGTTCGGCGCTCAGGCGCTCCGAAACCCACATTGCCCGCCAGATTTTCAGCGGCCTGACGCGAATAAATGAGGAAAATGGGGAACTCGAAGCGGATATTGCCCATCACTGGCAGCAAATTTCCCCTTTACGCTGGCGTTTCTTCCTCCGCCCCGGCATTCATTTCCATCACGGCCGTGAGCTGGACATGCTGGATATCATCTCTTCCCTGCAGCGCATCAACACCCTGCCGCTGTTTGCCCACATCACGCAGATAACCTCGCCGACGACCTGGACGCTGGATATTCACCTCAGCCAGCCGGATGACTGGCTGCCGTGGCTGCTGGGCAGCGTGAACGCCATGATCCTACCGCGCGAATGGACAACGATGTCCGATTTCGCCAGCCAGCCGGTCGGTACAGGGCCTTATTCCGTCGCTCGGAATAACCGTAACCAGCTGAAGATTCACGCTTTTGATGATTATTTTGGCTTCAGGGCGCTGATAGACGAGGTTAACTTCTGGGTCTTGCCCGAAGTGGGTGAAGAGTCGAGCTGTGGCGTGCAGCTTCAGGGCATGCCGGACAGCGAGAAAGCCGTAGAAAGCCGCCCGGAAGAGGGGTGCTACTATTTGCTGTTTGATAGCCGCTCCAGACTTGGCCTGCATGAAAGCGTCCGCCAGTGGATTGGCCATATTCTCTCGCCGGTTAACCTTATTTACCGCGCTGCCGAGCAGTACCAGCAATACTGGTTCCCTGCCTATGGCCTACTGCCGCGCTGGCACCACTCGCGCCCGGGACCTCTTACCGCCAAACCTGCCGGGCTTGAAAGCATCACCCTCACCTACTATCGCGATCACGTAGAGCATCGGGTGATCAGTAACATCATGACCGAACTGCTGGCCGAGCAGGGCGTGAAACTGATTATTCAGGAGATCGATTATGCTGAGTGGCATCAGGGCGACGCCGAAAGCGATATCTGGCTGAACAGCGTGAACTTCACCATGCCGCTGGAATATTCCCTGTTTGCCCAGCTTTATGAAGTCCCTCTGATTCAAAAGTGCATCCCGATCGACTGGCAGGGCGATGCCCGCCGCTGGCACAGTAAAACGCTGGCGCTGCCGGAATGGAGCAGGCAAATGCTCGAGCGCAATGACGTTATCCCGTTGATTCACCACTGGTTACGCATTGAAGGGCAGCGCAGCATGCGCGGCGTGCGCATGAACACGCTGGGCTGGTTTGATTTTAAATCAGCCTGGTTTGCTCCGCCTGGTCCATAACGTTTTCGTAACACAGCTTTCGCAATCCGGGGGAAGTCAGTAGAATCCCTCCTGCTCAACGGGGTGCCAGGACAGTTTGTCCGAGCTGAGATAATACCCGTCGAACCTGATCCGGATAACGCCGGCGAAGGGATTTGAGACACTCCGCTCAATTCCTTTGCCCCCTTTTATTGAGGTGCAAAGTGTTCAAAAAATTTCTGCCGCTGCTGGCGCTGGTTGCCGCGCCCGTTTTCGCCAGGCCCGTATTAACCGTCTACACCTACGACTCGTTTGCCGCCGACTGGGGCCCTGGCCCGGCGGTGAAAAAAGCGTTTGAAGCCGACTGTCACTGCGAACTGAAATTCGTGGCGCTGGAAGATGGCGTTTCGCTGTTGAACCGCGTGCGCATGGAAGGCAAGAACAGCAAAGCAGACGTCGTGCTGGGATTGGATAACAACCTGCTGGACGCGGCCTCGCAAACCAAACTGTTTGCCCCTTCTAACGTCGAAACCAGCGCCCTACAGGTGCCCGGCGGCTGGAAGAACAGCACCTTCGTTCCTTACGACTACGGCTACTTCGCTTTCGTTTACGACAAGAACAAGCTAAAAAATCCGCCGAAGAGCCTGAAAGAGCTGGTTGAAGGCGACCAGAAATGGAAGGTGATATACGAAGATCCGCGCACCAGTACGCCGGGGCTTGGCCTGCTGCTGTGGATGCAAAAAGTCTATGGCGATAAAACTCCGGAAGCCTGGCAAAAGCTGGCGAAGAAAACCGTCACCGTAACCAAAGGCTGGAGTGAAGCTTACGGCCTGTTCCTGAAAGGCGAAGCCGATCTGGTGCTGAGCTACACCACGTCGCCGGCCTACCACATCATCGAAGAGAAGAAGGACAACTACGCCGCGGCCGACTTCAGCGAAGGGCATTATCTGCAGGTTGAAGTCGCAGGCCGACTGGCGAACAGCAAGCAGCCAGAACTTGCCGAGAAGTTTATTAAGTTCATCACCACGCCTGGTTTCCAGAACACCATTGCAACCGGCAACTGGATGTACCCGGTCACTAGCGTGGCGCTGCCTGCTGGCTTCGACGGGCTGGTAAAACCAAAAACCACGCTGGAATTTACGCCTCAGCAGGTCGCCACCCAGCGCGCAGAATGGATTAATGAATGGCAACGCGCCGTCAGCCGCTAATACCCGGCTGGCTGTATCCAGGGCTATTTGCCGCGATGCTTATCGTGGCGGTAGCCCTGGCGGCTTTTCTGGCGCTGTGGCTTAACGCCCCGCAGACGGATGTCTTTGCTCTTTTGCAGGACAGCTACCTTTGGCACGTCCTGCGCTTCTCGTTCTGGCAGGCGTTTCTTTCTGCGGCACTCTCCGTTTTCCCGGCGATATTTTTAGCCCGGGCGCTGTACCGACGCCGTTTTCCTGGCCGAATGGCGCTGCTGCGGCTTTGTGCCATGACGCTGGTTCTGCCGGTGCTGGTTGCGGTATTCGGCATTCTCTCCGTTTACGGGCGTGAAGGCTGGCTGGCAACGCTAAGCGGCTGGCTTGGTCTGGAATGGCGTTTCTCCCCTTATGGGCTGCAGGGAATTTTGCTGGCGCACGTTTTCTTTAATATGCCGATGGCGACCCGCCTGCTGCTTCAGGCGCTGGATAACATCCCCACCGAGCAGCGCCAGCTTGCCGCTCAGCTGAATATGCAGGGCTGGCACTTTTTCCGTTTTGTCGAATGGCCCTGGCTGCGCAGGCAAATACTTCCGGTAGGGGCGCTGATTTTCATGCTTTGCTTCGCAAGCTTCGCCACCGTGCTTTCGTTGGGCGGCGGCCCGCAGGCGACCACCATCGAACTCGCTATTTTTCAGGCGCTAAGCTACGACTACGATCCGGCCAAAGCGGCGCTGTTGGCCCTGCTGCAAATGGCATGTTGCCTTGGCCTGGTGCTGCTCAGCCAGAAGCTAAGCAAGGCAATTCCTGTCGGCGTAAGCCAGCTTCAGGGCTGGCGCGATCCGCAGGATTCTCTGCGCAGAAAGATCTGTGACGCCCTGCTTATCCTTGTGGCCTTGCTTCTTCTTCTACCGCCGCTGTTGGCGGTAATGGTGGACGGCATTAATGGCAGCATGGGCAACGTACTGCAGCAGGCCGCACTGTGGAACGCGCTTTGGACTTCGCTGCGCATTGCCGTTGCCGCCGGGCTGATTAGCGTGACGCTAACCCTGATGCTGCTGTGGAGCGCTCGTGAGCTGCGGCTTCGCAATCGTATTTTCGCCGGCCAGGCCATTGAGCTTAGCGGCATGTTGATTCTGGCGATGCCGGGCATTGTGCTCGCCACCGGCTTCTTCCTGCTGCTCAATAATACCGTGGGCCTGCCGCAATCTGCCGATGGCATTGTGATTTTTACCAACGCCCTGATGGCGATTCCCTACGCCCAAAAAGTGCTCGAAAATCCCATGCGCGACGTCGCCGAGCGCTACTCGCAGCTTTGCCAGTCGCTGGATATTCGGGGCTTTAATCGTCTGAGGCTCATTGAGTTAAAAGCTTTGAAACGCCCGATAGCTCAGGCGCTGGCCTTTGCCTGCGTGTTGTCGATTGGCGATTTCGGCGTGGTGGCGCTGTTCGGTAACGAAGATTTCAGGACGCTACCTTTCTGGCTGTACCAGCAGATCGGATCCTACCGTAGCCAGGACGGCGCGGTCACGGCGCTGCTCCTGCTGCTGCTTTGTTTTATGCTGTTTACTTTGATTGAAAAACTTCCGGGGCGAGATGCTAACTCTGACTGATGTAACCTGGCTGTACCAGCACTTACCGATGCGTTTTTCTCTGAAGATTACGGCGGGTGAGCGCGTAGCGATCCTTGGGCCGAGCGGCGCGGGGAAAAGTACGTTGTTGAGCCTGGTTGCCGGGTTTCTGCAGCCCGCGAGCGGCAGCATTATCATTAACGGGGTGGAGCATACCCGGACGCCACCTTCGGCTCGCCCGGTTTCCATGCTCTTTCAGGAAAATAATCTGTTTAGCCACCTGACGGTTCGGCAGAATATCGCCCTGGGAATGCACCCGGGGATGAAGCTCAATGAGGCTCAGAAGCAGCGGCTGCTGGAGATAACGGCACGCGTAGGGATGACGGAGATGCTGGATCGCCTGCCGTCTCAGCTTTCCGGCGGCCAGCGGCAGCGTGTTGCGCTGGCTCGGTGCCTGGTTCGTCAGCAGCCTGTTTTACTGCTGGATGAACCCTTCTCCGCGCTCGATCCCGCGCTACGTAAGGAGATGCTGCAGCTGCTCGACGAGCTTTGTCAGGAACAAAACATGACGCTGCTGATGGTATCCCACAGTATTGAAGATGCCGCCAGAATCGCCGGGCGCAGCATCGTGGTAAAAGACGGGCGTATCGCGTGGGACGGCGAGACAGACACTCTGCTAAGCGGCGAGGCAAACGCCTCGACGCTGCTGGGCATCGGCAATTAGTGCGACAGCACCTTCCACAGAATATCCCAGTAAACCGGCATCAAAGGGTGCTGCAACATCGCCACAAAACTGCCCACGCCCGCCACCAGCATTAGCGGTGCCAGCCAGTTCAGACGAGAACGCGGCAAAAAGCGCGTCAGGCGGTCCGTGCCACGTTTGCCGCTGCGGTACCAGCGCCAACACAGCCACGCGGCCAGCCACAGCAGCAACGCCACCGCCAGCAGCAGCCATTTGAAGCTGGCGCTTTTCATGTCAGCAGGAATATCGATCGCCGCCCCGGCGAGGATCCCCGGCAGAAAATAGAGCGGCGGCCAGAACAGGCAGCCAATGATATTGGGCGGCAAAAACTTCGCCAGCGGCAGATCCAGCATCCCGGCAACCATCGGCACCAGCGGGCGCGTGGGGCCAACAAAGCGTCCCACCAGGATGGTAAACATGCTGTGCTGATGCAGGGCATGCTCGGTTTTATCCAGCAGCGCCTTGTTCTTTTTCATAAAGGACCAGCGGTGCAGCGGGCCTTTGAAGCGCTGTCCAAGCCAGAACGAGATCCAGTCCCCCAGCAGGCAGCCGACGATTCCGGCCCCCCAGGCATAATAAAAATTAACCTGACCGCTGCCGATCAGCGCACCAAGCCCGGCCATCATCACCGTGCCCGGCAGGATAAGTCCCACCAGCGCCAGCGACTCAAGAAAGGCCACCAGCATCACCGCGATTAGCGAATATGCAACTGACTGTGTAATAAAGTGTTCCAGCAAGGATTCCATAAGCTTTCCGTCGGTAAGCGAGCGGGCGATTCTCCAGAATTAACGTGATGGGCGTCAAGGTCTCATTTATATGAATAAAGAATAGACGGTAAAGTTCCGGACTTTTCGCACTCTGCGTCAACGCACCACCGACAATACTGTATATAAATGCAGTAACTCACGGGCTTTTGCGCTATAATCGAAACACTTTTCCTGAGAGAGAATGCAGCGTGTCTCAAGCTCGTCAGGGGTTTCTGCTGACCAGACACTGGCGAGACACCCCGCGCGGTACCGAAGTCGATTTCTGGCTGGCCACGGACGATGGCCCGCTTAAGGTGCGTCTGCCGCCGCAGGAGTCCGTCGCCTTTATTCCCCAGCTGCAGTTAGCTCAGGCTCAGCGCCTGCTGGCCAGTGAAAGCCAGTTTCGCCTTACGCCTCTGGAACTTAAAGATTTCCATCGTCAGCCAGTAGCCGGCTTGTATTGTCAGCAGCACCGCCAGTTGATGAGGCTGGAGAAACTGCTGCGTGACGGCGGCGTGACGGTCTATGAGGCGGATATTCGCCCTCCAGAGCGTTTCCTGATGGAGCGCTTTATTACCGCCCCGGTCTGGTTTAGCGGTAATGCTCAGGGAGACGTGCTGCTTGATACCCGCCTGAAGCCCGCACCAGAATATCGCCCACCGCTAAAATGGGTGTCTCTCGATATCGAAACCAACCGCCACGGCGAGCTCTACTGCATCGGCCTTGAAGGCTGTGGGCAGCGCCATGTCTATATGCTGGGGCCGGAAAACGGCGACGCCAGTGGCCTGGATTTCACGCTGGAATACGTCGCCAGCCGCCCGCTGCTGTTAGAAAAACTGAATGCCTGGTTTGCCGAACATGACCCGGACGTGCTGATAGGCTGGAACGTGGTGCAGTTTGACCTTCGCGTGCTGCAAAAAATGGCGGAACGTTACCAGGTACCGCTACGTTTAGGGCGGGGCAACAGCCTTTTAGAATGGCGCGAGCACGGCTTCAAGCAGGGCGTTTTCTTTGCCCAGATTGCGGGCCGGGTGATTATCGACGGCATTGAAGCGCTGAAATCTGCGTTCTGGAGCTTTTCCTCGTTCTCCCTGGAAACGGTTTCCCGTGAGCTGCTGGGCGAAGGAAAGTCGATTGATAATCCGTGGGACAGGATGGATGAGATCGACCGCCGCTTTGCCGAGGACAAGCCCGCGCTGGCCACCTATAACCTCAAAGACTGCGAGCTGGTCACGCGTATTTTCCACAAGACCGAGCTGATGCCCTTCCTGCTGGAGCGCGCGACGGTCAACGGACTCCCGCTGGATAAGCACGGAGGCTCGGTAGCCGCGTTCAGCCACCTCTATTTTCCGCGTATGCATCGTGCGGGCTACGTTGCGCCTAATATGGGTGAAGTTCCGCCCCAGGCAAGCCCAGGCGGCTACGTCATGGACTCGCGCCCAGGCCTGTATGACTCGGTGCTGGTGCTCGATTATAAAAGCCTGTACCCCTCGATTATCCGCACCTTCTTAATTGACCCGGTCGGCCTCATCGAGGGCACCGCTCAGCCAGACGCTACGCATGCCGTTGAAGGCTTTATTGGCGGCTGGTTCTCCCGCGACAAACACTGCCTGCCGGAGATCGTGAGCCAGATTTGGCATGGCCGGGACGAGGCAAAACGCCACGGCAACAAGCCGCTATCTCAGGCACTCAAAATAATCATGAATGCCTTCTACGGCGTGCTGGGCACCAGCGCCTGCCGCTTTTTCGATCCGCGTCTTGCTTCGTCTATCACCATGCGTGGCCACGAGATCATGCGCCAGACCAAAGCGTTGATTGAATCCCAGGGCTACGACGTCATCTATGGCGATACGGACTCCACCTTCGTCTGGCTGAAAAAAGCCCACGGTGAAGAAGAGGCCGCACAGATTGGCAAGAGGCTGGTTGAGCACGTCAACGGCTGGTGGCGCGAGCACCTGAAAACCACGCAGAACCTGGACTGCGCCCTTGAACTTGAGTACGAAACTCACTTCTGCCGCTTCCTGATGCCCACCATCAGGGGAACTGACCAGGGCAGTAAAAAGCGCTATGCCGGGATGATTCAGGAAGGTGATGCGCAGCGCATGGTGTTTAAAGGGCTCGAAACGGTGCGCACCGACTGGACGCCGCTTGCCCAGCAATTCCAGCAAACGCTCTACCTGCGGATTTTCCGCGGAGAACCCTATCAGGACTTCATCCGGGACACGATTACAAGCCTGATGGCGGGCGAGCTGGATTCACAGCTAATTTACCGTAAACGGCTGCGTCGCCCGCTGAGCGAATACCAGAAAAACGTTCCGCCGCACGTCCGCGCGGCAAGGCTTGCCGATGAGCATAACCAGCGGCTGGGCAGACCAGCGCAATACCAAAACCGTGGCACGATAAAATATGTCATGACCATGAGCGGCCCGGAACCGGTTGATTATCAGCAGTCTCCGCTGGACTATGACCACTATCTGACGCGTCAGCTACAGCCCGTTGCCGAAGGGATTTTACCCTTCCTTGAGGATGACTTTGCTACACTGATGACGGGACAAATGGGTCTATTTTAAAAATACTGTACATAACTCAGCTTACGGCAAGGCGCTAAGAGAGAGCAGCCCACGCCGCCGTAATTTGAAGCATGACGAGTGCGTGACGAATCCGTTGCCATCCAGTACCATAGCGCCCTTTCTTCGAATCCTTAGACCCAATTTTAAACAACTGCGCCACCTGTGCGCGGTTGCAATGCTATTGCCTGCAAATTTAAGTCACTGAAATAGAGCCGAAAACTTATGCCTTTTACACTTGGTCAACGTTGGATCAGCGATACCGAAAGCGAACTGGGACTGGGAACCGTGGTGGCGCTGGATGCGCGTATGGTCACCCTGATCTTCCCGGCAACGGGTGAAAATCGTCTGTACGCCAGAAATGACTCCCCGATCACCCGCGTCATGTTTAACCCGGGCGATGTGATTACCAGCCATGAAGGCTGGCAGCTGAAAGTTGATGAAGTTAAGGAAGAAAAGGGTTTACTCGCCTACCTCGGCACGCGTCTCGATACCGAAGAACAAGACGTTCTGCTGCGTGAAGTATTCCTCGACAGCAAGCTGGTATTCAGCAAGCCGCAGGACCGTCTGTTTGCCGGGCAAATCGACCGCATGGACCGCTTTGCCCTGCGTTTTCGCGCGCGTAAGTACCAAAGCGAACAATCCCGCCAGATCTGGAGCGGCCTGCGCGGGATGCGCACCAGCCTGATCCCACATCAGCTGAACATCGCCCACGACGTCGGCCGTCGCCACGCTCCGCGCGTTCTGCTCGCAGATGAAGTCGGCCTGGGTAAAACCATTGAAGCCGGGATGATAATCCACCAACAATTGCTGGCCGGTAGCGCCGAGCGCGTGCTGATTGTGGTGCCAGAAACCCTGCAGCATCAGTGGCTGGTAGAAATGCTGCGCCGCTTTAACCTGCGTTTCGCCCTGTTTGACGATGAACGCTACGCGGAAGCCCAGCACGACAGCAGCAACCCGTTTGATACCGAACAGCTGGTGATTTGCTCGCTGGACTTTGTGCGCCGCAATAAGCAACGCCTGGAAAATCTGTGCGAAGCGGAATGGGACCTCCTGGTCGTCGATGAAGCCCACCACCTGGTGTGGAGCGAAGACGCGCCAAGCCGAGAATATCAGGCCATTGAACAGCTTGCCGAGCATGTACCCGGCATCCTGCTGCTGACCGCAACGCCTGAACAGCTGGGTATGGAAAGCCACTTTGCGCGCCTGCGCCTGCTGGATCCAAACCGCTTCCATGATTTTGCGATGTTTGTTGAAGAGCAGCAAAACTATCGCCCGGTTGCCGATGCCGTCGCCCTGCTGCTGGCGGGCAATCGCCTGACAGACGAGCAGCTGAATACCATGGGTGAACTGATTGGCGAGCAGGATATCGAGCCCCTGCTGCAAACCGCCAACAGCGACCGCGATGGCAGCGAAGCCGCGCGCCAGGAGCTGGTCTCCATGCTGATGGACAGGCACGGCACCAGCCGCGTGCTGTTCCGTAACACCCGTAACGGCGTGAAGGGCTTCCCGAAACGCGAGCTGCATACTATTCGCCTGCCGCTGCCCACGCAGTATCAGACGGCGATTAAAGTTTCCGGCATCATGGCCGCGCGTAAATCCGTGGAGGATCGCGCCCGCGACATGCTGTATCCGGAGCAGATTTATCAGGAGTTCGAAGGCGATACCGGCACCTGGTGGAACTTCGATCCGCGCGTCGAATGGCTGATGGGCTACCTGACCAGCCACCGCTCTCAGAAAGTGCTGGTCATCTGCGCCAAGGCCGCGACGGCGCTTCAGCTGGAGCAGGTTCTGCGCGAGCGCGAAGGTATCCGTGCCGCCGTCTTCCATGAAGGCATGTCCATCATCGAACGCGACCGCGCCGCGGCCTGGTTTGCGGAAGAAGATACCGGCGCTCAGGTCCTGCTGTGTTCCGAAATTGGCTCAGAAGGCCGTAACTTCCAGTTCGCCAGCCAGCTGGTGATGTTTGACCTGCCGTTTAACCCAGACCTGCTGGAACAGCGTATCGGCCGTCTGGACCGTATCGGCCAGGCACACGACATCCAGGTTCACGTTCCCTATCTGGAAAAAACCGCTCAGTCAGTGCTGGTGGAGTGGTTCCACGCGGGCCTCGATGCCTTCGAACATACCTGCCCGACCGGCCGCACGATTTATGACAGCGTCTATCCGCAGCTGATCGAGTATCTTGCTGCCCCGGAAAATACCGAAGGTTTTGACGCCCTGATCAAACAGTGCCGCGAGCAGCACGATGCCCTCAAGCAGCAGCTTGAGCAGGGGCGTGACCGCCTGCTGGAAATTCACTCCAACGGCGGTGAAAAAGCGCAGGCGCTGGCTGAAGCCATTTCAGAACAGGATAACGACACCAACCTCGTTAGCTTTGCGATGAACCTGTTCGACATCGTCGGGATTAACCAGGACGATCGCGGTGATAACATGGTGGTTCTGACCCCGTCCGATCATATGCTGGTGCCGGACTTCCCGGGCCTGCCGGAAGACGGCTGCACCATCACCTTCGAACGCGACGTCGCGCTGTCCCGCGAAGATGCGCAGTTCGTCACGTGGGAACACCCCATCATCCGCAACGGCCTGGATTTGATCCTGTCCGGTGATACCGGCAGCTGCGCCCTGTCTCTGCTGAAAAACAAGGCGCTACCGGTCGGGACGCTGTTGCTGGAGCTGGTTTACGTTGTTGAGGCCAAAGCGCCAAAACAGCTGCAGCTCAATCGCTTCCTGCCGCCGACGCCGGTGCGCATGCTGGTGGACAAAAACGGCACCAACCTCGCGGCGCAGGTGGAGTTTGAAAACTTTAACCGCCAGCTCAGCGCGGTTAACCGCCATACCGGCAGCAAGCTGGTGAACGCCGTGCAGTCCGACGTTCACGCTATTCTGCAGGTGGCGGAAGAGAAGGTTGCCGATGCGGCACAGGCGCTGATCGACGCGGCACGTGAAGAAGCGGATGAGAAGCTCAGCGCGGAACTGTCCCGTCTGGAAGCGTTGAAGGCCGTTAACCCTAACATTCGTGACGACGAGCTGGCGGCTATTGAAACCAATCGCCAGCAGGTGATGGAAGCCCTGAGCCAGGCTAACTGGCGTCTCGACGCGCTGCGCCTGATTGTCGTGACGCACCAGTAAATATGCGTCGCTTTACTCAAATCATTCGAGTTGCAGCAAGGCGGCAAAAGAAAGAATTCCCAGGAGCTTACTAAGTAAGTGACTGGGATACATGAGAGCAGCCAACGCGGCTGCAGCTTGAAGGATGCAGAGTAAATGCTGATGGAACCTTACAATCCGCCTCTTGATCCCTGGCTGGTCATTCTTTATCAGGATGAGCACATCATGGTGGTTAACAAGCCAAGCGGCCTGCTGTCCGTTCCGGGGCGTCTTGAGGAGCACAAAGACAGCGTGATGACGCGAATTCAGCGCGACTTCCCGCTGGCGGAATCGGTCCATCGGCTTGATATGGCAACCAGCGGCGTGATTGTCGTGGCGTTGACCAAGGCGGCAGAGCGGGAGTTAAAGCGCCAGTTCCGCGAACGCGAACCTAAAAAGCAGTACGTAGCCCGCGTTTGGGGCCATCCGCGGCCGGAAGAAGGTTTGGTTGATTTGCCGCTGATTTGCGACTGGCCTAATCGGCCAAAGCAAAAGGTGTGTTATGAAACGGGAAAATCTGCGCAGACCGGGTATCAGGTGCTGGACTACGCGGCGGATAATACCGCCCGTATCCAACTGAAGCCGATTACCGGGCGATCGCACCAGCTCCGCGTTCACATGCTGGCGCTTGGGCATCCGATTCTCGGTGACCGCTTCTACGCCACGCCGGAGGCGCTGGCAATGGCACCAAGGCTTCAACTCCATGCCGAGATGCTGACCATCACGCACCCAAGCTACGGCACGCCAATGACCTTTAAAGCTCCGGCTGACTTCTAAAGAAAGGCCTCTCATTTGAGAGGCCTTTTTCTATTTAAACCCTTTTGAGGTTTTAATCAGGTCGTATGCGCCCTGAATTTCCTGCGCTTTTTGCTTCGCCATCTGCATCATTTCAGGCGGCAGACCTTTTGCCACCAGCTTATCCGGGTGATGTTCACTCATTAACTTGCGGTAAGCACGCTTAATAACCGTTGGTTCATCGCTGCTTTTTACCCCAAGCACCTTGCAGGCATCCTCCAGCGTCGGCCCTCTTTGCTGCTGAGCGAAGCCCCCCTGGGATTGCTGATACTGCCCGCCGCCAAACTGCTGACCGCCCTCCATCATGCGCAGGAACTGGTCGAACTGGCCGCGAGAGATACCCAGCTCTTCGGCTATCACATAAAGCACCTGACGCTCATTTGGATGCAGTGAACCGTCGGCAAACGCGGCCTGGATCTGGATTTCCAGAAACATCCGAATGAGGTCCGAGCGGCCAAAACAGACGCTTCGCATCTGCCTCATTTTCTCTCTGAGCGGGTAGTTATTTTCTTTCCCGGCACGGAATGCACGCTGCGCCGCTGCGCGGCCCTCTCCGTGAAGCTGCATTCTGTCCATCAGTAAAGAAGCAATTTGAATATCCGCCTCTGTCACCCGACCTTTCGATTTGGTGAGATGCCCCATCACTTCAAAGGTGGTAGAAAAAAATAGCGCCTGGCGCTGCTGCTGGTTAGCAAACCAGGCCCCGCGACGGCTGCGGGCTTTATCGAACATGTGGCCGACAAGAAAACCTATCACCACGCCCCAAAAGCCGCCGCCCGAGATTAAACCCAAAGCAACACCGAGTACTTTTCCCCAATACTGCATATACTCCCCAAATCGTCATGCTGTCGTCTAGAATTTGCTTTATCATACCCGCCATTGATAGCGGTGCCTAACGGCATACTGCTAACGGGCTGGATTAACACTAGCGCTGTGGTGATGAGTACGTTAGTCTCTGACCGTTTGCCTTCGCTATACCCTGATGACGGAACAACAAATAACACGTATGAAAAAACGTATTCCCACCTTGCTGGCCACATTGATTGGCTCAGCCCTTTATAGCCAACAAGGTATGGCTGCCGACCTTGCCTCGCAGTGTATGTTGGGTGTCCCAAGCTACAATCGTCCTTTGGTGCAGGGCGACGGCAATAACCTGCCTGTCACCATCCAGGCCGATCACGCCAAAGGTGACTATCCGGATAACGCTGTTTTTACCGGGAATGTTGACGTCCAGCAAGGCAACAGCCGCCTGCAGTCAGACGAAGTTCAACTTCATCAGAAGCAGGTTGAAGGCCAGCCGGATCCGGTGCGCACCGTCGATGCCTTAGGTAATGTGCATTACGATGACAATCAGGTCATCCTGAAAGGTCCGAAAGCGTGGTCGAATTTAAACACCAAAGATACTAACGTCTGGAGCGGGGATTACCAGATGGTTGGCCGCCAGGGTCGCGGTACCGCGGACCTCATGAAGCAGCGTGGCGACAACCGCTATACCATCCTCGAAAACGGGACGTTTACCTCCTGTCTGCCGGGTTCTAATACCTGGAGCGTGGTCGGCACCGAAGTGATTCAGGACAGGCAGGAAGAAGTGGCGGAGATTTGGAACGCCCGCTTTAAGCTGGGCCCTGTGCCGGTCTTCTACAGCCCTTATCTGCAGCTCCCGATTGGCGATAAACGCCGCTCGGGCTTCCTGATCCCTGGCGCTAAATACAGCACCAACAACGGGATTGAGTTCGCTCTCCCGTATTACTGGAACATTGCGCCAAACTTTGATGCCACCATTACGCCTCACTATATTGATAAGCGCGGCGGCATTCAGTGGCAGAACGAATTCCGCTATCTGACCCAGGCGGGTACAGGCCTGATGGAGTTTGACTATCTGCCGTCTGATGACGAATACAAGAACGAGCCGGGCGTGCCTCAGGGTGAAAAAGATCGCCGCTGGCTGTTCTACTGGAACCACAGCGGGGTGATGGACCAGGTGTGGCGCTTCAACGTCGACTACACCAAAGTCAGCGACTCACGCTACTTCAACGACTTTAGCTCCCAGTACGGCAACAGTACCGACGGTTACGCCACGCAAAAATTCAGCGTCGGCTACGCCATCGAAAACTTTGACGCCACGCTGTCGGCTAAGCAGTTCCAGGTCTTTGCTAACCAGCTGGGTGCAGGGACAAGTTCCTACCGCGCTGAGCCGCAGTTGGATCTCAACTTTTATCAAAACGACGTAGGTCCGTTCGATACCCGAGTCTATGCTCAGGCCGTCAAGTTCACCAACGTAAACAGCAACATGCCGGATGCTACGCGCCTGCATCTCGAGCCGGTCATCAACCTGCCGCTGTCCAACGGCTGGGCAAGTCTGAACACCGAAACCAAGCTGATGATGACCCATTATCAGCAGGACAATCTGGATAAATACAAACAGAACATCAATAGTGCGAGTACGCTAGAAAGCACGGTTAACCGCACGCTGCCGCAGTTTAAAATGGACGGCAAGCTGATTTTCGATCGTGATATGGACTCCGTTGCCGGCTGGACGCAAACGCTGGAACCACGTGCTCAATACCTGTACGTGCCATACCGCAACCAAAGTGCGATCAACAACTACGACTCATCCCTGCTGCAGTCTGACTACAGCGGGCTGTTCCGTGACCGTACTTATGGCGGCCTTGACCGCATTGCCTCCGCCAACCAGGTGACGACCGGCGTAACATCTCGCGTTTATGATGACGCTTCCGTTGAACGTTTTAACGTATCCGCTGGTCAAATCTACTATTTCACCCAGTCCCGTACCGGGGATGACAATATTAACTGGGAGAAAGATAAGAAAACCGGCTCTATGCTTTGGGCCGGTGATACTTACTGGCGCATGACCGATCGTTGGGGCCTGCGTGGCGGGGTGCAGTACGATGCTCGTCTTGGCAGCGTAGCGAACGGCAGTGGAGCCATTGAATACCGCCGGGATACCGACCGTATGGCGCAGTTGACCTATCGTTATGCCAGTCCGGAGTATATTCAGGCAACGTTGCCAGCATACTCCACCGCCGATCAGTATAAAGAAGGGATCTCGCAGGTAGGTATGGTAGCCAGTTGGCCGATCGTTGACCGCTGGTCAGTCGTTGGTGCCTACTACTACGATACCAATGCCCGGCAGTCCGCTGACTCTATGTTCGCCGTACAGTATAGCTCTTGCTGCTATGCAATTCGTGTTGGCGTCGAGCGTAAAATCAACGGCTGGGAAAATAACATGAGCAAATACGATAACGTAATCGGCTTTAACATCGAGTTACGTGGCCTGAGCTCTAACTATGGCCTGGGTATTCCGCAGATGTTGCGTTCTAACATTCTGCCGTACCAGAGCTCGATGTAATTCACTTTGACGAATACTCTAAATAATCCGCTTTGCGGCTAAGTAAAATGGAAAAAGTATGAAGAACTGGAGAACGCTGCTTCTTGGTGTCGCCCTCGTAGCGAACACGGCTTTTGCAGCCCCGCAGGTTGTCGACAAAGTAGCAGCCGTAGTCAATAACGGCGTAGTCCTTGAAAGCGATGTTGACGGCTTAATGCAGTCGGTCAAAATGAACTCACGCGACGCGGGGCAACAGCTTCCCGATGACGCGACGCTGCGCCACCAAATCGTTGAACGTCTGATCATGGATCAAATCATCCTGCAGATGGGTCAGAAGATGGGCGTGAAGATAACCGACGATGAGCTCGATCAGGCCATCGCCAACATCGCCAAACAGAACAACATGTCCATGGATCAGATGCGTAGCCGTCTGGCCTATGATGGCGTGAACTACAGCACCTACCGCAGCCAGATTCGTAAAGAGATGACGATTTCGGAAGTGCGTAACAACGAAGTGCGCCGTCGCGTTTCCATTCTGCCGCAGGAAGTTGACTCCCTGGCGCAGCAGGTCGGTAACCAGAACGACAGCAGCACCGAGCTGAACCTGAGCCACATTTTGATTGCCCTGCCTGAAAACCCAAGCTCCGCTCAGGTTGATGACGCAGAAAAGCAGGCACGTAACGTGGTCGATCAGGCTCGTAACGGCGCCGACTTCGGCAAACTCGCTATCAGCTATTCGGCCGATCAGCAGGCGCTGAAAGGCGGCCAGATGGGCTGGGGTCGTATTCAGGAGCTGCCTTCAATTTTTGCCCAGGCATTAAGCGCGGCGAAGAAAGGCGACATCATCGGGCCGATTCGTTCAGGCGTGGGCTTCCATATCCTGAAAGTTAACGATCTGCGTGGCCAGAGCCAGAATATTTCGGTTACCGAAGTTCACGCTCGTCACATCCTGCTGAAAACGTCACCGATCCTGAACGATACTCAGGCACGCCAGAAACTGGAGCAGATTGCTGCTGATATTAAGAGCGGAAAAACTACGTTCGCCGCGGCGGCAAAAGAGTTCTCTGACGATCCGGGCTCAGCAAATCAGGGCGGCGATCTGGGTTGGGCGGCAACGGATATTTATGACCCAGCCTTCCGTGATGCGCTGCAGAAGCTGAACAAAGGCCAGATGAGCGCGCCGGTACACTCTTCCTTTGGCTGGCACCTGATCGAACTGCTGGACACCCGCAAAGTCGACAGAACCGATGCGGCACAAAAAGATCGTGCCTACCGCATGCTGTTCAACCGCAAGTTCTCCGAAGAAGCGCAAACCTGGATGCAGGAACAGCGCGCCAGCGCTTACGTGAAAATCATAGGCAGCAATGGCTAACATCTTTCGTGTGACCATCACTCCCGGCGAACCCGCCGGGATTGGTCCCGACCTGGTCGTCGCGTTAGCGCAACGCGACTGGCCCGTTGAACTGGTCGTCTGCGCTTCTCCCGAATTGTTACTCTCCAGAGCATCCCTGCTCGGCCTCCCACTGACGCTACAGCCTTTCCAGGCCGATCAACCGGCAAAACCACAGGCCGCAGGCACGCTGACCGTGCTGCCCGTTGAACTGCGCGCGTCGGTCGTTCCAGGGCAGTTGGATGTGCGTAACAGCGCTTATGTGGTTGATACGCTGGCTCGCGCCTGCGATGGCTGTCTGAGCGGAGAGTTTGCAGCCCTGATTACCGGTCCGGTGCATAAAGGCATCATCAACGATGCCGGCATTCCGTTTATCGGCCATACCGAGTTCTTTGAAGAACGTTCGCACAGCGAAAAAGTGGTGATGATGCTGGCGACAGAAGAGCTTCGCGTTGCGCTGGCCACCACACACCTGCCGCTGAAAGCAATTTCTGACGCCATTACGCCGGATTTGCTACGCCAGATTGTCACCATCCTGTATCATGACCTGCAGACCAAATTTGGTATCCCGCAGCCGCATGTGCTGGTCTGCGGTCTCAATCCGCACGCCGGGGAAGGTGGCCATATGGGCACCGAAGAGATAGACACCATTATCCCGGTGTTAAATGAGATGCGCGCTTTAGGGATGCACCTTTCTGGCCCACTTCCGGCAGATACGCTATTCCAGCCCAAATACCTCGATAGTGCTGACGCCGTACTGGCGATGTATCACGATCAGGGGCTGCCCGTGTTGAAATACCAGGGCTTCGGCCGCGCGGTGAATATCACTCTGGGATTACCTTTTATCCGCACATCGGTTGACCACGGCACGGCTCTAGAGCTGGCAGGCCAGGGAAAAGCCGACGTCGGCAGTTTTATTACGGCGCTTAATCTCGCCATTAAAATGATTGTTAATAG
Organism: Cedecea selenatireducens; assembly: GCF_042138895.1. Classification (NCBI taxonomy): domain Bacteria; kingdom Pseudomonadati; phylum Pseudomonadota; class Gammaproteobacteria; order Enterobacterales; family Enterobacteriaceae; genus Cedecea; species Cedecea selenatireducens. Next base: position 60,974 of record NZ_JBHIKW010000003.1, read on the forward strand.
TCAATGAATACTCGAGTCCACCAGGGCCACCTTGCCCGCAAACGTTTTGGACAAAACTTCCTTAATGACCAGTTCGTTATCGACAGTATTGTCTCCGCTATTAATCCACAGCCAGGCCAGGCGATGGTCGAAATCGGGCCGGGCCTCGGGGCCTTAACCGAGCCGGTGGGTGAACGCATGGATAAAATGACCGTTATCGAACTGGACCGCGATCTCGCCGCCCGTTTGCAAACGCATCCGTTCCTTGCACCTAAGCTGACAATTTATCAGCAGGACGCCATGACCATGGATTTCGGCGAGCTTTCGCAGAAAATCGGCCAGCCGTTGCGCGTCTTTGGTAACCTGCCATATAACATCTCTACGCCGCTGATGTTCCACCTCTTTAGCTATACTGATGCTATTGCGGACATGCACTTCATGCTGCAAAAAGAGGTGGTTAACCGCCTGGTTGCCGGACCAAACAGTAAAGCTTACGGTCGTCTGTCGGTGATGGCGCAGTACTATTGCAACGTCATTCCGGTGCTTGAAGTACCGCCTACGGCGTTCACTCCGGCACCGAAGGTAGACTCTGCCGTCGTGCGTCTGGTGCCACACGCCACCTTACCGAATCCGGTAAAAGAGCTGCGCGTGCTGAGCCGCATCACTACGGAAGCATTTAATAAGCGTCGTAAAACGATCCGTAATAGCCTTGGCCACCTGTTCAGTGCCGAAGTGCTGGCGGAGCTGGGCGTCGATGCTACACTGCGTGCAGAAAACATTTCCGTTGCTCAGTACTGCAAGCTTGCAAACTATCTGGCTGATAACCCACAGCAGCCGTCGGAGAGCTAAACCATGCTTGATTCGCCCCGCGTATGTGTTCAGGTACAAAGCTTTTATATTGAGTCGCAGTCCTCGCCTGAGGACGAGCGTTTCGTATTTGCGTACACCGTCACTATCCGCAACCTGGGGCGAACGGCGGTTCAGCTACTTGGCCGTTACTGGTTGATCACCAACGGTAACGGTCGGGAAACCGAGGTTCAGGGCGAAGGTGTTGTTGGCGAGCAGCCGCACATTGAGCCGGGTAACGACTACCAGTACACCAGCGGAGCGGTCATCGAAACGCCGCTCGGCACTATGCAGGGCCATTACACAATGGTCGATGCGCAGGGAGAGGCCTTCAAGGTCGAGATTCCCGTTTTCCGTCTGGCCATTCCAACCTTCATTCACTGATACCATGTCTACATATCTGATTGGCGATGTTCACGGCTGCTACGATGAACTGATCGCGTTATTGCAGCAGGTTAATTTCAATCCTGAAGAAGATACGCTCTGGCTGACGGGCGACCTGGTGGCCAGGGGCCCTGCTTCTCTGGAGGTGCTGCGCTATGTTCGCAGCCTTGGGGACAGCGTACGTATGGTGCTTGGGAACCACGACCTGCATCTGCTGGCCGTCTTCGCGGGCATCAGCCGTAACAAGCCTAAAGACCGCATCACGCCGCTGCTGGAAGCCCCGGACGCCGACGAGCTTCTTAACTGGCTTCGCCGCCAGCCGCTCATTCAGGTGGATGAGGAGAAAAAACTCGTCATGTCGCACGCGGGGATCACGCCGCAGTGGGATATCGAAACCGCGCAGGCCTGTGCGCGTGACGTAGAGGCCGTTTTGTCGAGCGACAGCTATCCGCTCTTCCTGGACGCAATGTATGGCGATATGCCAAACAACTGGTCCAGCGATCTGTCCGGCCTGGCACGCCTGCGTTTCATCACCAACTCGCTCACCCGCATGCGCTACTGCTTCCCTAACGGCCAGCTGGATATGTACTGCAAAGATACGCCAGAGAAGGCGCCTTCGCCGCTGAAGCCCTGGTTTGCAATTCCCGGCCCCGTCACCGCCGAATATTCCGTGGCCTTTGGTCACTGGGCATCTTTAGAAGGGAAAGGCGCGCCGGAAGGCATCTATGCGCTGGATACGGGATGCTGCTGGGGGGGAGATCTGACCTGCCTGCGCTGGGAAGATAAAAGCTGGTTCGTACAGCCTTCAAACCGCCAGCAGGATAGCGATGAAGGTCAGGCGGCCGTCGCCTCCTGAGACAGAGCTCTCTCCCTGGCGGGAGAGAGCTAAAAACTTAGCGACGTTCCAGAATTTCGAAGCAGTAGCCGTGCGAGTTGTTCTCGTCGGCATCATGGAATTCGCTGAAGGTTGACTGCCATTCGTCAGGATCGTAATCCGGGAAATGCGTGTCCCCTTCCACTTCCGCATCAATGTGGGTCAGGTAAAGGCGCTGCGCCTTCGGCAGAAACTGTTCGTACACACGCCCACCGCCAATCACCATGATTTCTTCGGCATCGCCACAGGCTTTGATGGCCTCTTCAACCGATGTCACCCACTCAACGCGATCGTCATTTCCAGCTTTGCTGCTGATGACGATGTTTTTACGTCCCGGCAGCGGGCGGCCAATCGACTCCCAGGTCAGGCGTCCCATAACGACGGGCTTGTTTAGCGTATTGCGCTTGAACCAGGCCAGGTCACCAGGCAAATCCCATGGCATGGCGTTTTCCATACCGATAACGCGATCTACCGCTAAAGCAGCAATCAGACTGATCATTCGTATAACCTAAGGATGATGAAAAAAATTGCCGCCACTATACGGAAAGCGCAATCTTTCGTCGACAGGGGGTGAGCCGCGTAACGAGAATTTTTTTTATTCTGCGCCGCCCGGAGCGCCTAAATATTCAACTGCGGGATATGGAACAAGGGGTTAGCGTTAACCCCCGTTCACTATAAGGAAAAGTAAATATTTTTCAGCAACATCACTCTGCCGGCCTGGCCGGGGGTTCGTCAGAAAGTTTGCCGCTGTGAAGGCCTTCTTTGGTGCCCTGCCAGCCGTCCTGCTGAATCACGTGCAGGTGCGCCCGATCCTCGTTAATCACCTCTGTCAGCATGGCGCTGTTACGCTTAAAGACGTCCGCCCGCTCGGCGGTCTTATCGTCGGTTGGCACCATCTCTTCAAGCATCTGCAGGTTAAAGCGACGGAAGTGATCGGCCCTTTCTCGTGCCTCGTATTTCCCTACGCCCAAACCTTCCAGCGCACGGCGGCCAATCTTCAGCGAGCTTTCAAACGTTTCACGTTCCGGCATCTCTACACCCGCCTGACGCAGGCGAATGTAGTGATTAATATCGCGCGCCCTGGCAAGAATCTGCAGATGGGGGAAATGCTCTTTCGCCAGCTCCGTGAGCTGCATATTCGCTTCGGGATCGTCAATGGCGTTAATCAGCACTTCAGCGCCCGCTGCGCCGGCGGACTCAAGCAGGTCAACGCGGGTGGCATCACCATAAAACACTTTTGTACCGAATTTTCGCAGCGTTTCAATATGGTCTGGATCGTGATCCAGGATGACTACGTTCACGCCGCTGGTCAGCAGTAAACGACCTGCAATCTGCCCAAAGCGCCCGAAGCCGGCAATGATGACCCGAGGCTGCTCTTCATCAATCTCGTCGGCTTCTCCTGCCTGCTCGCTTCCCGTTTTCTCCAGCCGGTTCAGTAACACCAGCAGCAGAGGCGTCGCCGCCATCGAGAGCGCCACGGTAAGGGTCAGCGATTTAGACCAGCCGTCGTCCAGCACCTGCGCCATATGCGCCGCGCCGAAGATAACAAAGGCAAACTCACTTCCCTGCCCCAGCAAAGCGGCAAACCAGCGCCGCTGCCTGCGTGGCACCTTCAGCGGCTTAGCCACCAGCCAGAGCATCAGCGTTTTAATCATCAGGAAGCCGACCAGCAGGATGAGAATGCGTAGCGGATTTTCGAGTAACGTCCCGAAGTCGATGGACATCCCCACGCCGATAAAGAACAGCCCAAGCAGCAGGCCTTTAAACGGTTCGATATCGCTTTCCAGCGCGTGTCGATATTCGGAGCTGGCTAACAGCACCCCGGCCAGAAACGCCCCCATCGCCATCGACAATCCGGCCTCTTCTAACAGAAGGCCAAAGCCAAAGACCAGGAAAAGCGCAACGGCACTGAACACTTCACGCAGCCCGGAACGCGCCACAAACCGCAGCACTGGCCGGGTCACATAGCGGCCAAGCAGCACGACCAGGACGAGCGCAGCAACCACCTTAAGCGCGGAAATTAAGAAGGTTGCAAAGGTCATCGTACCGCCGCTGCTGGCCAGCAGCGGGATCATTGCCACCAAAGGAATCGCGGCAATATCCTGGAACAGCAGCACCGCAAACGCGCTGCGCCCCATTGGCGTAACGGTCAGGTTACGCTCGTTCATTGCCTGCATAGCAATCGCGGTCGATGAGAGGGCAAGCGTCAGACCGATAAGCAACGCTATCTTCCAGTCGAGCCCCATCACGATACAGAAAGCGCCCAGCGCCAGCCCGCAGGTCGCCATCTGGAGGAAACCGCCGCCAAACACCGAGGCACGAAGCGTCCATAGCCGCTGCGGATCAAGCTCCAGCCCGATGACAAAGAGCATCAGCACCACGCCAATCTCGGCAAAATGCAGAATAGTTTCGGCATCCGTCACCAGCCGCAGCCCCCACGGCCCGATAATACAGCCGGCTATCAGGTAGCCAAGTACCGATCCCAGCCCGAGCCTTACGGCAATCGGCACGATAAGCGCGGCTGAACCGAGGTAAATAAGCGCCTGAATTAAGCTATGGCTATCCACGGCGAGCCTCCTGCCAGTCAATTAAGCGTTGCTTATAGTCGTCCGCCTGGCGGGCAAGCGTGAATTCGTCGCAAACAAAGGTAAAGTGAATGGCAAAACTCGGCAGCCAGTTCATGCCGCAGTAAAGCGCTGTCGCCTGCAATGGCTGGGCAAGAACGTCAAATCCGGGGTGGTCACCCAGCTCGAAATGCTTTTCGCTTCCGCCGGTTGTTACCGCCCAGATAACGTCTTTACCGTGCAGAGCGTTTCCGCCCTTACCGTATGCCCAGCCGTGTGAGAGGACCTTATCTATCCACAGTTTCATCAGCGGCGGCACGCTATACCACTGCATAGGATGCTGCCAGATAACCAAATCAGCGCGGCTCAACGCCTGCTGTTCAGCGGCAATATCAATGTTGAAGTCGGGATAAAGTTCGTAGAGGGAACGAATCTCTACCCCCGGCAGCGTTTTCGCCCGCTCAATCATTTGCCGGTTGGCGTGCGAATGCTGGGGATAGGGATGCGCATAAATTATAAGAATCATTGTTAAGCCTGTCTTCACTACTGCCTTTAATGACAGTGAGTTTAGTCAGTTAATCGACAGGCTAACAGTCAATATTGCTGAGCGTGTTGTTGGATATTTCTTAACTAGTTATCCAGCTCGCTCATCTCTTTCACCTGGTCACGGTTGATCTGCTCGGTTTTCCCCGTTTCGGCATTTTTGTAAGACACCAGGCCGGTATCTTTGTCTACCTGCGGTTTGCCATCGGTCACAATCGTTTTGCCATCGCTAGTTTTAACGGCCTGATTCGACGAGCAGCCTGCTACGGTCAGAAGCGTTACGGCAGCGAAAAGGGAAGCGAGTAAAGTATGTTTCTGCATGGTGTTCTCCCAGCGTGTTAGTCATTTTCAGTTGTGTGCAGGTTAACTGTAGACTATCTCGCTGAGGCCGAAGCAAAAACGGCCTCTTTTCAGAGGCCGTTGGCGTTGTTTTCGGAATATTCTTTCAGGCTGATGAGTATCAGCCCTTAATCTGCGCGTGCATTTCCTGCACCGAGATCACCTTCTCGGTGGCATCTGCGTTCAGCGCCATCGCCGTAGCGAAGCCGCCGTTCAGCGTGGTGTCGTAATGCACTTTGTACTGCAGCGCGCTGCGGCGAATCAGCTTGGAATCTTCAATCGCCTGGCGGCCCGCGGTGGTGTTGATGATGTAGGTGTATTCGCCATTCTTGATACGGTCCTGAATGTGCGGACGCCCTTCATGCACCTTGTTCACCAGGCGTGGGTTGATGCCAGCTTCACCCAGAACAATCGCGGTACCGTGGGTAGCATCCAGCTCGAAGCCCTGTTTCAGCAGCTTAGCGGCCAGGTCTACTACGCGCTCTTTATCGCCCTCACGCACGGAGAGAAGCGCGCGGCCCGGCTTACGCATCGTGGACTGGCTGCCCAGCATCGCTTTAGAGAAAGCTTCAGCGAAGGTACGGCCCACGCCCATCACTTCCCCGGTAGAGCGCATTTCTGGCCCTAACAGCGGGTCAACGCCTGGGAATTTGTTGAACGGCAGCACCACTTCTTTCACCGAGTAGTACGGTGGAATGATTTCTTTGGTCACGCCCTGCTCAACCAGCGTTTTACCTGCCATGACGCGAGCGGCAACTTTCGCCAGCGGCACGCCTGTTGCTTTGGAAACAAACGGCACGGTACGCGCGGCACGCGGGTTAACTTCAATCAGGTAAACCTCGTTGTCCTTCACCGCAAACTGCACGTTCATCAGACCGCGCACCTGCAGCTCGAAGGCCAGCTTCTGCACCTGCTGGCGCATTACGTCCTGGATTTCCTGGCTCAAAGTGTAAGCCGGCAGAGAACACGCAGAGTCACCGGAGTGAACGCCCGCCTGCTCAATGTGTTCCATGATGCCGCCAATCAGTACGGTTTCACCGTCACAAATGGCGTCCACGTCCACTTCAACCGCGTCATCAAGGAAGCGGTCGAGCAACACCGGGGCGTCGTTAGAGACGCTAACCGCAGTCTGGAAGTAGCGGCGAAGGTCCGCTTCATCGTAGACGATTTCCATCGCACGGCCGCCCAGCACGTAAGAAGGACGAACCACCAGCGGGTAACCAATCTGCACGGCTTTCTCTACGGCCTGCTCAATGGCCGTCACGGTGGCGTTAGCAGGCTGCTTCAGCTTCAGGCGTTCAACGGCATGCTGGAAGCGCTCACGGTCTTCCGCACGGTCGATAGCATCCGGGCTGGTGCCGATAACCGGCACACCGGCCGCTTCCAGCGCACGAGCCAGCTTCAGCGGAGTCTGGCCGCCATACTGCACGATAACGCCCTTCGGTTTCTCAACGCGGACGATTTCCAGCACGTCTTCCAGAGTCACCGGCTCAAAGTAGAGGCGGTCGGAAGTGTCGTAGTCGGTGGAGACGGTTTCCGGGTTGCAGTTAACCATGATGGTTTCGTAACCATCTTCGCGCAGCGCCAGAGAGGCGTGTACGCAGCAATAGTCGAACTCAATGCCCTGGCCGATGCGGTTTGGACCACCGCCCAGCACCATGATTTTATCGCGGTCGTTGTTCGGGTTAGCTTCACACTCATCTTCGTACGTGGAGTACATGTAAGCGGTGTCGGTAGCAAACTCTGCCGCACAGGTATCCACGCGCTTATAGACAGGGTGCAGGTTATATTGCTCACGCAGTTTGCGAACTTCGGATTCACGAACGCCAGCCAGTTTCGCCAGACGCGCATCCGCAAAACCTTTGCGCTTCAGCATCCGCAGGAAGTCGTGGGTCAGGCCGGTGATACCAATTTCAGCCACCTGCTCTTCCAGGCGCACCAGCTCTTCAATCTGCACCAGGAACCAGCGGTCGATGTTGGTCAGGTTGAACACGCCGTCTACGGACAGGCCCGCACGGAACGCGTCTGCCACATACCAGATACGCTCGGCGCCTGCGTCTTTCAGCTCGCGACGAATTTTGGTCAGCGCTTCCGGGTCATCCAGGCTGACTTTCGGGTCAAAGCCCATGGCACCAACTTCCAGGCCACGCAGCGCTTTCTGCAGGGACTCTTGCTGGGTGCGGCCGATAGCCATGACTTCACCCACGGATTTCATCTGGGTGGTCAGGCGGTCGTTTGCGCCGGCAAATTTCTCGAAGTTAAAGCGAGGGATCTTGGTCACGACATAGTCGATGGAAGGCTCGAAGGAAGCCGGAGTGCGGCCGCCGGTGATGTCGTTCATCAGCTCGTCGAGGGTATAACCTACCGCCAGCTTCGCGGCAACTTTTGCAATCGGGAAGCCCGTTGCTTTAGACGCCAGCGCGGAGGAACGGGACACGCGTGGGTTCATCTCGATGATGATCAGGCGGCCAGTCTTCGGGTTAACGGAGAACTGAACGTTTGAGCCCCCGGTTTCCACGCCGATCTCACGCAGCACCGCCATCGAGGCGTTACGCATGATTTGGTATTCTTTATCGGTCAGCGTTTGCGCTGGCGCCACGGTAATTGAGTCACCGGTATGAATGCCCATCGGGTCGAAGTTTTCGATAGAGCAGACGATGATGCAGTTGTCGTTTTTATCACGCACCACTTCCATCTCGTACTCTTTCCAGCCGATCAGCGATTCATCAATCAGCAGCTCTTTGGTTGGGGAGAGATCCAGGCCGCGCTCGCAAATCTCTTCAAATTCTTCGCGGTTATAGGCGATACCGCCGCCGGAGCCACCCATAGTAAAGGAGGGGCGGATGATGCACGGATAGCCCACGTCGGCCGCAACGGCCAGCGCTTCTTCCATATTATGTGCAATGCCGGAGCGCGCGGTGTCGAGGCCGATTTTTTTCATCGCGATGTCGAAGCGACGGCGATCTTCAGCCTTGTCGATAGCGTCTGCGGTGGCGCCGATCATGGTGACGCCGAACTCTTCCAGCACGCCCTGGCGCTCAAGCTCCAGCGCACAGTTCAGCGCGGTCTGGCCGCCCATGGTTGGCAGCACCGCGTCCGGGCGCTCTTTTTCGATGATTTTGCGCACCACTTCCCAGTGAATAGGCTCGATGTAGGTCGCATCAGCCATTTCCGGGTCGGTCATGATGGTTGCCGGGTTGGAGTTCACCAGAATAACGCGGTAACCCTCTTCACGCAGCGCTTTACAAGCCTGAGCACCAGAGTAGTCGAACTCACAGGCCTGGCCGATAACAATCGGGCCGGCACCGAGGATCAGGATGCTTTTTATATCTGTACGTTTTGGCATTTTATTTCGCTCCTGATTATTTAGCGGTGTTACGGTATTGCTCGATAAGTTCGATAAAGTGGTCGAACAGCGGCGCGGCATCGTGCGGCCCCGGGCTGGCTTCAGGGTGGCCCTGGAAGCTGAACGCGGCTTTATCGGTGCGATGGATGCCCTGAAGGGTGCCATCGAACAGAGATTTGTGCGTTACACGCAGGTTGGCAGGCAGCGTCGTCTCATCCACCGCAAAACCGTGGTTCTGGGCGGTGATCATCACGCAGTCTTTATCCAGGTCTTTCACCGGGTGGTTACCGCCGTGGTGACCAAACTTCATCTTCACGGTGTTAGCGCCGCTCGCCAGCGCCAGCAGCTGGTGGCCGAGGCAAATCCCAAAGACAGGAATGTCTGTCTCCAGGAAGGATTTGATTGCGCTAATGGCGTAGTCGCAAGGTGCCGGGTCGCCAGGGCCGTTAGAAAGGAAGATGCCATCCGGGTTCATCTTCAACACTTCTTCCGCCGGCGTTTGTGCCGGAACAACCGTCAGGCGGCAGCCTCTGTCGACTAACATGCGCAGAATATTGCGTTTTGCGCCGTAGTCATAAGCCACTACGTGGAAAGGTAAATCTTCTGCTTTTGCCGCTTCCGGCAGATTGCCTTCAAGGGTCCAGCTCCCCTGCTGCCAGGTGTAAGCTTCTTTGGTCGTCACTTCTTTGGCGAGGTCCATGCCGTTCAGGCCAGGGAACGCTTTCGCTTTTTCCAGCGCCAGGGCCGCGTCTACGTTATCGCCCGCGATAATGCAGCCGTTCTGAGCACCTTTTTCACGCAGCAGGCGGGTCAGCTTGCGGGTATCGATATCGGCAATGGCCACGATGTTATGGCGCTTAAGGTAAGAAGAAAGGTCTTCGGTGCTTCTGAAGTTGCTGGCAATCAGCGGCAGGTCACGAATGACGAGGCCTTGCGCATGGACCTGGGAGGATTCTTCGTCGGCTTCATTGGTGCCGACATTGCCGATATGAGGATAAGTAAGAGTGACGATCTGGCGGGAGTAGGAAGGATCAGTGAGGATTTCTTGATAACCGGTCAATGAGGTATTGAAAACGACTTCACCCACTGCCGTACCCGATGCCCCAATGGCCCGACCGTGGAATTGGGTTCCGTCTTCCAGAACCAACAGCGCTGACTTAATCAAAACGTCCTCCAGGGAATAAACATTCAATTTATTCGCATATTAATTCAAAACTAACGGCTGAATCAAATGCAAAAAGCGTCTGCCCTACGGATTTTTGGCAAACGGCGGCATTCTAGAGACAAGCCGGGCGAAAGTCTACCTTAAGACGAAGTTTTTATGTCTATTTCGCCGCTCAGAGTAAAAATATCTGATTCGAGGGTCAAAATAACCAGCTAACCAGGGAAAAGTAATCGGTTGCCGGCTATGAATAGTGGAAAAGTGATGGGATAGCAGTGAAAAAGTAGACCAGATGGTCAAAATTAACATTACAACAACACAAAAAAGAGAGATAACCGCTAATTTTAAGCACAAATGAACACTTATAAATCAAGTAGCTTATAAAAACAAAAGGGTGATATAAATCACCCTAAAATCAATCAATTAAAAACAAACAACCACATTTATAAGGATAGGTTTAACTACAAATTATTGAGATCAAGCACGTCTCTCATATCAAAAATACCGTTCTTTTTACCTTTAAGCCACGAAGCGGAACGAACCGCGCCATTAGCAAAGGTCATGCGGCTTGAAGCCTTATGGGTAATCTCAACGCGCTCCCCAATATCTGCAAACATCGCGGTATGCTCCCCGACAATGTCGCCCGCACGCACGGTAGCAAAACCAATTGTGCCAGGCACTCGCTCACCGGTATGCCCTTCCCGAGAGTAAACCGCGCAGTCTTTGAGATCTTTGTCCATCGCCTGGGCAATAGCCTCGCCCATTGCCAGCGCGGTGCCGGAGGGAGCGTCCACTTTGTAACGGTGATGCGCCTCAATGATTTCGATATCGGTGTAATCGCCCATGACCCTGGCCGCTTTCTCGAGCAGCTTCAGCATCACGTTCACGCCCACGCTAAAGTTCGCCGCGAAGACAATCGGGATCTCACGCGCCGCATCGTTAATAGCCTGCTTGCCGGCATCATCAAAACCCGTCGTGCCGATAACCATGCCTTTGCCATGCTTGAGGCAAAATGCGAGGTGAGCCAGCGTCCCTTCCGGGCGGGTAAAATCAATAAAGACGTCGAAATCATTAGCTACCGCGTCCAGGCTATCGCTCACCAGCACGCCGGTTTTAGCCACACCGGCCAGTTCACCCGCGTCGCTGCCGACCAGAGAAGATCCCGGGCGCTCAAGCGCAGCGCCAAGCTGGACGCCGTCCAGCTGCAGAGCCGCCTGAATTAACTGGCGCCCCATACGGCCGCCCGCTCCCGCGATGGCTACGCGAATCTGTGCATCATGCATATCATTACTCTTTGGTTAAATAATTCGTAGAAACGCTCTCAGGTTAACCAGCCCGCTGCCGGGCCGCCAGCCGAAAACACCCATAATTAGAATTTACTGTCATGGCCCGTCAGTTATCAATAACGGACATTAAAACCATTTAATTAATAAGGCTTAATTCTGACTAAAACCGCATGACTCGCGGACGATAAGCGTCGGCGGCAAAATAATTCTTTTTGCCGGCTCATCGTTTCCCTGAATTCGGCTATAAAGCAGCTCTCCTGCTTTGCGGCCAATCTCTTTAGCGGCGACAGAGACCGTGGTAAGCGCAGGCTGTACCAGCGATGCTTCGGTCACGTCATCGAACCCAACGAGCGCAAAATCTTTTCCGACAACACGCCCCATCTTGCGCAGCGTCTGCATCACGCCCAGGGCGACAATATCCTGGTAACACACCGCCGCGGTGATCTGCGGGAAACGGGTAAAAAGCCCTTCTGCGACTCTGGCGCCGTCACTTTGAGAGGCCTGCGAGGCCACAATCCATTCGCTTTCAGGCTGAATATTGTGCTCCAGCAGCTTGCTGGTATACCCACCGATACGCTGCGCCCGGCTGGTAGAGCCGTTGCTCCCGCCGATAAAAGCAATATGCCTATGCCCGAGGCGTAACAAATGCTGAGTAGCCAACTGTGTTCCCAGGAAATTATCGGTGCCAACGAAGTCGAAATCGACATCCTCAAAGGGACGAACCACCATAATCGCCGGGATGTTTCTTCTTCTCAGCGTTTCAAAGAACAGCGGCGGAGTCTCTCTCGCACCACAAAGCACCATGCCGCAGGCATTATTACGCATCAGAGAGTCGACAAATTTCTGCTGGCGTTCGCAGGACTCTTCGCTGTTTGCCAGAAAAAGCAGCAGATCGTGACGCTCCATCTCATGGCTTAGCCCGGCGGTCATTTCACCATAAAAAGGGTTGGTAATATCATGCAGTAACAGCCCCACCTGATTACTGGTTCTGTTACGCAAATTGGCGGCGGTCTGGTTATACACATACCCCATCTCATCCAGCGTGAGTAATACCCGCTGCCGGGTGGCATCTGAAATACGCCCACGATTTCGTAGCACCATCGATACGGTTGCGGTTGAGACACCCGCCCGCTCAGCGACCTGAGCAAGAGTTACAGAAGTCATCGGCCCTCCTTGAAATCAATATCAGCAAAGATTAATCGAATAACCTGAAACTTGCATCTTTCTATGTGAAAGCCATCACAGATAGCCGGTAAAAATCCTCATCATTGCGAAAAATGGCGGGTTAATCATGTTTACCACTCTGTTCAAAAAAGGTTAATCGATTAATCTTATCTTAAATGAAAACAGGGAGTACTTATGAAACAGGCAGCGTATAACAAATTTCCTGAAGTCCAGGTTGCTGAGTATGCCGGCCACGCCTGCCAGGGCTGGGAGGCGATCGCCCAGGCGGTAAAGTCGACGCTTTCTCAAAGCGGAAAAACCGTGCTGGTGATCGATTGTTATCCAGGTGTACGCCTGGACGAGTTACGCCCACAGCTCATTGATGAGCTATGTCCGGCAAGAGTCATTAATGTCGAAGAGGCACGCCACAGCGAGCAGCATCTGCATGACCTGCTGGCCGGAAATCTGACCGACGATCGCGTTTTTGGCGTCCTCTCCTGCCACCAGCTTATCGAGTTTTTCGACGCTGAGAAGCTGGCGCAGATGCAGCATGAAATAGAGGAAATGGATGCTGGCCTGGCGGTGGTTTATGGCTCCGGTGCCGCGCTGGTTCATGAAGGTGATGTGCTGGTGTATGCCGACCTGGCGCGCTGGGAGATCCAGCAGCGTTTCCGAAGCGGCGAGCTGGGCAACTGGGGAACGGAGAATCAGCACGAAGATATACTGCGCCGCTACAAACGCGCCTTCTTTATTGAATGGCGCGTGTTCGACCGCCATAAAACGCCGTTGCTGAAACGCGCGAATTTTCTGTTGGATACCAATCAGAAGGATTCCCCAGCCCTGGTGACGGGCGAGGCACTGCGCCACGCGTTACAGCAAACAACCCGGCAGCCTTTCCGCGTCGTGCCCTTCTTCGACCCTGGAGTCTGGGGCGGACAGTGGATGAAGGAAAAATTCGATCTCGATCCCTCGAAGCCAAACTACGCATGGTGTTTTGACTGTGTGCCCGAGGAAAACAGCCTGTTACTGCGTATCGGTGACGTGCGGATCGAGATCCCCTCTCAGGATCTGGTGCTGCTCTACCCTCGCCCGCTGCTTGGCGAAAAAGTTCATGCTCGTTTTGGCGCAGAGTTCCCGATCCGCTTTGATTTTCTGGATACCGTCGGCGGTCAGAATCTCAGCTTTCAGGTTCATCCGCTGACCGAGTACATCCAACAGCATTTCGGCATGCATTACACCCAGGATGAAAGCTACTACCTGCTGGAAGCCGAGCCGGGAGCAGAGGTCTATCTGGGGACCAAAACTGGCATCAACCCGCAGGAAATGCTGGACGATCTTGCCGCCGCTCAGCGCGGTGAAAAGACCTTTGATGACGAGAAATTTGTTAATCGTTTCCCGGCGCACAAGCACGACCATTTCCTGATCCCTGCGGGTACCGTTCACTGTTCTGGCTCAGGCGCTATGGTGCTGGAAATCAGCGCCACGCCTTACATCTTCACCTTCAAACTGTGGGACTGGGGCCGACTGGGGCTGGATGGTTTACCGCGCCCCGTGCATCTGGAACACGGTGCTCAAGTTATCGACTGGCAGAGGGATACGCGCTGGGTCGAACAGCATCTGATAAACCATTTCGAGCCAATAGCCGAGGGAGATGGCTGGCACGAAGAACGAACCGGGCTTCATGAGCGTGAGTTTATTGAAACCCGGCGCCACTGGTTCAGCAAGCCGGTTACGCACCACACTCACGGTGGCGTGAACGTGCTTAATCTGGTGGAGGGCAGCGAAGCGGTGGTGGAAAGCCCAACTCACGCCTTTGAACCGTTTGTTGTTCATTATGCGGAAACATTCATCGTTCCGGCCGCCGTGGGCGAATATCGAATCTCACCTTATGGCGAGGGCGTCGGGCAGCAGCTCGCCACGATGAAAGCCTGGGTAAGGGGATAAATCATGATTAACGTCATTCTTGCAACACACGGTCCGCTGGCGGAGGCGATGCTGGCAACCGCACGCATGGTCTACGGCGAACTGCCGCACGTTTTTCCGGTTATGTTGAGCGAAACCAAGGGCATCAACGGCTTCCAGGATGAGTTTGCTGGCGTGCTTCAGCAAGCAAGCAAAGGTGCTGACGGCGTACTGGTGCTGTGCGATTTACAGAGCGGTACGCCGTGGAATGTTGCCTGCCATCATGCATTCGCTCCCTCAACGACACCGCCAATCGCGGTGCTGGGCGGCGTTAACTTCCCGATGCTGTTACTCAGCGACGAGCAAAAAACACTCACCGACGTAGAACAAGCCGCCGCCGTACTGCTTGAGCAAACGAAAGATGCGGTTGTTCAGGCTCGCCTGGTTGAAACCCAGCAATCTGATGATTTTTAAGGGGGCAAGATGAGTATTTCATTTGTACGGATTGACGACCGGGTGATCCACGGTCAGTTGATCACCCGATGGGCAAAAGAGCTGCCCTGTGACGGTATCGTGGCCATTGATGACGCCGTCGCAGCCGATCCGCTGCTTTCCTCAGTGATGAAAGGCGCGGTACAGGATACCAAAGTCTGGCTGTTCGATACCGCCACCGCCATTGAGAAGCTGCCGAAAATCATCGCCAGCGAAAAGCGCTATTTCGTGATTGGCAAGTCACCGGTCACGCTTCAGCGCATCGAGCAGGCGGGCGTCAGCCTGCAAAACGCTAACCGTAAAATTAACGTTGGGCCGATGAGCGCCCGCGCCAACACCACCACTATTGGGCCAAACCAGGCGGTCAGCGGAGAAGAAGCTTCGGCATTCGACTATCTGGCAGAGCGTGGGCATCAGATTGAGTTTCGCCTGGTGCCGGACGCAAGCTGCTATAGCTGGCAGGACGCCCGTCAAAAAATAAAATAAGGAGTGCATCATGGCTTTTGAAGCTGCGTTAATCGGCATTCTCTGTTACCTCGGTGCGCTCAGCAGCCCCTGGCTGCTCGGGCTCACCGGCGGCTGGTATCTGATTACCCGCCCGCTGGTTTCAGGCATGCTGGTGGGGTTTATCCTTGGCGATGTGCAAACCGGGATTATCATCGGCGTGGCCGTGCAGGCGGTCTACATTGCGATGGTAACCCCCGGAGGATCGATGCCGGCAGACCTTAACTTTGTCGCCTTCCCGGCGATTGCGCTGGGGATCTTATCGAATAAAGGGCCGGAAGTGGCCGTAGCGCTTGCCGCGACCATCGGCATTGCGGGCACGGTACTGTTTAACGCCATGCTGGTGCTGAACTCGTGGTGGAACCATCGGGCGGACATTGCACTGGAGAAAGGTGATGAGCGCGGTATTTACCTCAACAGCGCCATCTGGCCCCAGGCCACCAACTTCCTGATGCGCTTTGTGCCGACCTTCATCGCCGTCTATTTTGGCGCACAGTACATCAATGGATTTATGGATAGCCTGCCACACGTCGTGCTATCGACGATGAACGTGCTCGGCGGCATTCTGCCTGCGGTAGGCATCGCCATTCTGTTGAAGCAAATCATCAAAAACTACAGCATGCTGATCTACTTCCTGGTGGGCTTTATCTGCATCGTTTTCCTGAAGCTAAATATGGTGGCGCTGGTTATCGTCGGCAGCCTTTTAGCCCTAATCCATTACAACTACAAGCCAGAGCCACAGCCAGCAAATACGGCGAAACCGGCCGATGACGAGGATGAATTCTGATGGAAGATCGCAAACTCACCCGCCAGGATCTGCGCCGCTGCTGGCGCAGCTGGATGATGTATAACCTTTCTTCAATGAGCTTCGAACGCCTGGAATCCTTCGGCTTTTGCCTGAGTATGCTGCCCGTGGCGAAAAAGCTTTATCCGGATCTTCAGCAGCGTAAGGAGATGCTCAAACGGCATGCGTCGTTTTACAACACGGAACCGCAGCTGGGCGCTATCGTTAACGGCATGGTGCTGGGTCTGGAAGAGAAACGCGCCAACGGAGAACCTATCGACGGTGAAACCATCAACACCCTGAAAGTGGGGCTGATGGGGCCGGTCGCAGGGATTGGCGACTCCATGATTCCCGGTATGCTGATTCCTATCCTGTTAAGCATCGGGATGGCGCTGGCGGCAGGCGGCAATATTCTTGGACCGCTGTTCTACTGCGTGGCCTGGCTGGCAATCATTGTTCCCGGCTCGTGGTTCCTGTTCCTTAAAGGCTACCGGATGGGCTCAACGTCGGTTGAGATGCTGGTCAGCAGCAAATCAAACCGGCTGCGCGAAGCGCTTTCGCTGCTCGGCGTATTTGTGATGGGCGGCGTGGCTGCGAGCTACGTCAAATTAGGCACCGGGCTGGAGTTCATCACTAAAGACGGCGTGAATATCCATTTACAGCAAATGCTGGACGGTATTTTCCCGCAGCTTTTACCGCTGGTGGTGGTACTGGGGACCTGGTATTTGATGGCAAAACGCGGCCTGTCGCCGGTTAAGGCAATGTTGATGCTGCTGGTTATTGCAGCTCTTGGTGTCGCGGTTGGATTATTTGCAGCTTAACGTTACCCCCTCCTCCGCACGGAGGAGGGGACATTTTCAAGGGTGAAAATTCACCCACTTCTCGGCAACCATTCCCGGTTTTGAAATAAACTGAAAACGAGCCGGATCGTCCACAAATTGCTGATATAGCGGCTCATCTGTAATCCCAAACTCCCGATATTTACGCGGGGAGGTCGTGTGCAGGCGACCCGGCATATAATGTCGGTTATGCTGCCAGGCAACGTGCTCATCCTGCAAAATCGGATACCACGCCAGCCCCTTGTAGGCCCGCACCGCCTCATATTCAAAACCGTATTCCCTGTCGCACCACGCCCCAAACGTTAAAGGCTCGTGCGGCGAAGCAGAAACGGTAGCATGGGCCCAGCCGGGTGGCACCAGCACCTTATCGCCAGCTTCAGCCAATATTGCAAAGCAACGGCCCGGATCGTCGGCCACAAACTCCTGCATATAGATAATCGCCTTCCCCTGCCAGATTTCATACAGTTCGGGCGGCGACCAGCCGCTGTGAGCGCTGACCCGATGAATATGCCCCTGGCTGCGAATGGGTTCTTCGCCCAAACGCCCGGACGCATAGGTCACCACGCCAAAAAGCAACATTCGCTTCTTCAGTTCGGCAATATCACTTATCCGGGCGACGTCCATTGCAATCGCATACACCTGTTCCGGCCCTGTACATTCAGGATCCCGCAGAGAAGCTCGGATTTGATCCAGCGTGCGGATTTCAGGCAAAGGCCCCAGCGTTTCTTCGCCATAGCTGAACCCCATAGGCTGATGATGAATCAGCATATCCAGGCCGTATTTTTTTACGCTGTCAGTCATGGCTAGCCTCCGCGCGCCAGCCAGTGCCGTCGGTCTTGATCCTGACGGAAAATCCGTCCGACAGAGTGGCGTAATCATGCCCGGCAACCGTTGGCCAAACAGCAAGAGCGGAAAGAATTTCGCCGCCCGTATTGATGAGCCGGTGCGCTGTATACCCGGGAATGATATGCACGGATCCGGCGGTAACTATCTCGACCCGGGCTTCACCTCGTTCGTTTTGCAGCAGCAATAATCCGCAGCCGCGCAGGCCGAAATAGACTTCGCCCTGCTCCCGGCGCGCATGAAAATGGCCACGAGTCATAAAAAACTCATCGCCAACCCGGCCTGGGTGTACGTGAGTCACGCCGGTAAAAAGCGCACCTTCGCAAGTTTCAGTTTGCAGAACGTCAACATCATAGACAGCCTGGCCAGGCTCACATCGTTGCCAGCTTTTTGTGTCGGCAAAAACGCCAGCCAGCGCGGCTATATCGGTGGTTTTGCGGATAACGGGGCCATTTTTCAGCGCGCCCGTTTGCCATGCCACATGGGGTGGCACGAGAGTAGAAAGTGTCATGTTTATCTCCGGCCCGAGGAGAACAACTTCATCGACACACTAACAGATTAATCGATTAACCTGAAGACGAATGAACAAGCTTGCGAACGCAATCACACTCCTGGAACCGGAAGGCAGAGCTCACCGAAATATCCCTATGCTGGATTCCACTCAAGGCGCCAGCGCCAGCACCTCAGAGACCCACGCCTGAAAACCGGGAACGTCGATATCCAACGCAACCTGAGCGTTTGCCGGGCGCTCCAGGCGATGCTCCAGGTCCACGACCGTGGTTCCGCTGGTATAAGTCCCGTGCGTTTCCACCGCAACGAAACAAGAGTAAGTTTGAAACAGTTCGGGTTTAACCAGCCACGCAATGGCGGTCAAATCATGCATTCGCAGCCCGGTTTCCATGCTGCCGCTGCGGTAATGACTGAATAGCGCATGCAGCATTTTCCCGGTGCGGTTCAGCTCAGGCAGGCGAGCCAGGTACTCAGGGGAAAGTATGGCCCGGCTGGTAACGTCCAGCCCGCACATGACTATCTCCAGGCCGCTCTCAAAAACACGGGCCGCGGCTTCAGGATCGATAGCGATGTTGAATTCGGCGGTCGGCGTAAAGTTCCCTCGCCCCGCAGATCCGCCCATCATAACCACACGCTTAATGCGCGCCTTGCACTCCGGGTACTGAGTCAGCAGCAAAGCGACGTTGGTCAGCGGGCCAATGGTGACCAAAGTAACCGGCTCATCGCTGTTTATCAGGCAATCGTACATAGCCTGAAATGCGGGCACCGGCAGCGCATGACGAGACGTTTCGGTAAAGACATAACCTTCCATCCCCGATTCGCCGTGCACGTAGGCAGCATCCCGCAATGGACGCAGCAGCGGTACCGAAGCGCCCCTGGCAACGGGCGTATCTTTTTGCCAAAACTCCAGCAGCTGCAGCGCATTCCGCGTGGTTTTCTCCACCGACACATTCCCGGCGACGGTGGCGATCAGTTTCAAATCCAGCTGGGGTGCAAACAGGGCCGCCGCGAGGGCAACCGCATCGTCGATACCGGGATCGGTATCAAGAATAATCGGGGTTCTGGTCATGCTTTTCTCCATAAAAAATGCCAGCGGGCATACACCAGCTGGCATCTTCTCATAAACGTAAATCGACGACGCTAATCTACTTCACGGATGTCGACCCGCAGCTCACGCGGCACTTCAAACACGATGTTCTCTTCGCGCCCGGTCAG
The DNA here is from genome assembly GCF_042138895.1 of Cedecea selenatireducens. Lineage (NCBI taxonomy): Bacteria > Pseudomonadati > Pseudomonadota > Gammaproteobacteria > Enterobacterales > Enterobacteriaceae > Cedecea > Cedecea selenatireducens. The sequence goes on from NZ_JBHIKW010000003.1 coordinate 80,550, forward strand.
CTCCTGGGCTTCACTGCCGCCCAGCTCACGCAGGCGGGTAATGACGTTCTGCACCAGCACGTCCGGCGCAGAAGCCCCGGCGGTAACGCCGACGCAATTTGCCTCTTTTACCCAGGATTCCTGGATATCCGCGGCGTCATCAATCAGGTAGGCCGCCTTCCCCATTCGCTGTGCCAGTTCGGCAAGGCGGTTGGAGTTAGAGGAGTTTTTAGACCCTACAACCAGCACCACATCGGCTTCACTGGCTAGCGCACGCACCGCTTCCTGGCGGTTAGTGGTGGCATAGCAAATGTCGTCTTTACGCGGGCCGATGATTTTCGGGAAGCGCTTGCGCAGGGCGTCAATCACGTCCGAAGTATCGTCCACGGAAAGCGTGGTCTGGGTCATAAACGACAGATTGCTTTCGTCTTTAACCTCAAGCGTCCAGACATCATCCGGCGACTCGACCAGGTACATTCCGCCTTTCGGGTTGCTGTACTGGCCCATGGTGCCTTCGACTTCCGGGTGGCCGGCATGGCCGATCAGAATCGACTCTTCGCCGCGACGGCTGGCACGCGCCACTTCCATATGCACTTTTGTCACCAGCGGACAGGTGGCATCGAAGACCGTCAGCTCGCGGCTTTTGGCTTCGTTACGCACCGCCTGAGAAACGCCGTGCGCCGAAAAAATCAGGATCGCGCCGTCCGGCACTTCGCTGATCTGCTCGATGAAAATCGCCCCACGCTCGCGCAGGCTGTCCACCACGTAGCGGTTATGCACAACTTCGTGGCGAACGTAGATTGGCGCGCCGTAAATCTGCAGCGCGTTTTCGACAATGCTGATAGCGCGGTCGACCCCAGCACAAAAGCCTCTGGGATTAGCCAACAGGATCTGCATTCAACGCCTCCAGTACCGGATTAACTTCCAGTACTTCAATATCAAAATGGATAGTCTGCCCGGCAAGCGGATGGTTAAAGTCCACGGTTATCGAGTCGCCGTTAACTTCACGCACCACGCCCGGCATTTCGCTGCCATCCATTGCGGTAAACAGCATAATCGCACCCGGCTCAGGCTCACCCGCCTCGACAAACTCACGGCGCGAAAAGTACTGAATCATATCCGGGCTTGGAATGCCAAAGGCCGACTCTGGTGCCAGCGAGAACGCTTTTTTATCACCAGCCTTCAGGCCAACCAGCTGATCTTCCATGCCAGGGGACAGTGTCTCATCCCCAAGGCGGAACAGCGCAGGCTTACCGTTCGCGCGGGTTGACTCCGCTGTGGAGCCATCCTCAAGCTTTAGCGTGAAATGCACCAGCACCGCGCTGTTGGTTTGTACGGACTCAGCCATGGATTACCCTTTTTGCTTTGCGGGCTTGTCGGAGGAGACAAAGAAGCCCTCCAGCACAATCAGCGCCGCGCCGATACAGATTGCGGTATCGGCCAGATTGAAGGTGGCAAAGTGCCAGTCGCCAACGTAGAAATCGATCATGTCGACGACAAAGCCGTGCCACAAGCGATCGAACAGATTGCCGAGCGCACCGCCAATGATTAACGCATAGGCGATGTTATTCAGCTTCTGGCTCGCTTTAGCGCGATACATCATCCACACCAGCGCCACGCAGATACCGATCGCGATCCCCGCGAAGAACCAGCGCTGCCAGCCGCCTTTGTCGGCCAGGAAGCTAAATGCGGCGCCATAGTTACGGGCGTAGTGCAAATTCAGGGAAGGGAACAGTGGCACCGTATCCCCCAGCATGAAGTGCTGGAGGATCAGGTATTTACTGCCCAGATCCACAATCAGAACTACCACCACCAGCCACAGCCAGCACAACCCGGTAGAGAAAATTGGTTTCATCAAGCAAACTTACGTTGTTCGCCGTCGCCGGCTACGTTGCTGACACAGCGGCCGCAGATTTCTGCGTGTTCCGCTACCTGACCGATATCGGTGGTGTAATGCCAGCAGCGCGGGCACTTCTCACCGTCGGCTTTACGCAAGGCAACTTTCAGCCCCTTGAGGATTTCGCTCTGCTGAGCGTCATCGCTCGCCTGCGCATAATCGGCAACGGCAGCGGCCGAGGTCAACAGGACAAATCGCAATTCATCGCTCAGGCTGTTCAGCTTCGCCGCCAGCTCAGCGTCAGCGTACAGGGTGACTGCCGCTTCCAGAGAACCGCCGATGCGCTTATCAGCACGAGCCTGCTCGATGACCTTGTTCACTTCGCCACGCACGGTCAGCAGAGTATCCCAGAACTCATTGTTCATCCCTTCGCTTTCCGCCAGGCCAAACAGACCTTCGTACCACTCGCCGGTGAACACATACTTCTCGCGCGCACCTGGCAGGAAGCCCCAGATTTCGTCGGCGGTGAAGGACATGATCGGCGCCATCCAGCGCACCAGCGCTTCAGAGATGTGATACAGCGCGGTCTGGCAGCTGCGACGAGCTACGCTGTCGGCCTTCGCGGTGTACTGACGATCCTTGATGATGTCGAGGTAGAACGAGCCCATTTCGACGGAGCAGAAGCGCATCAGACGCTGCACCACTTCGTGGAAATCGTAGTTTTCGTAAGAGGCGAGAATATCCGCCTGAGCTTCTTTCGCGCAGCCAACGGCCCAGCGATCCAGCACCACCATATCTTCTGGTTTCACCATGTCGGTTTCAGGGTTGAAGCCGCTCAGGTTTGCCAGCAGGAAGCGCGCGGTGTTACGGATACGACGATAAGCGTCAGCGGAACGTTTCAGAATCTCGTCAGAAACTGCCATTTCACCGGTGTAATCGGTAGACGCCACCCACAGACGCAGAATGTCCGCGCCGAGCTTGTTCATCACGTCCTGCGGGCTAACGGTGTTGCCGATAGACTTGGACATCTTACGGCCCTGACCATCAACGGTGAAGCCGTGGGTCAGTACCTGGCGGTAAGGCGCTTTGCCTTTCATCGCCGTGGAGATCATCAGGGAGGACATGAACCAGCCGCGATGCTGATCGGAACCTTCCAGGTACATATCCGCAGAATGGCCGTGGAACTCAGGGCGTGCGTCGACCACGGAGTAATTGGTTGAACCGGAGTCGAACCAAACGTCCAGGGTATCAGGCACTTTCACGTAGTTGTCGGCGTCGTCACCCATGATGTCGCGCGGGTCGAGATCCCACCACGCCTGGATGCCGTCCTGCTCAACGCGCTTAGCCACTTCTTCCATCAGCTCAAGCGAGCGTGGGTGCAGTTCTTCGGTGTCTTTATGCACGAACAGAGACATCGGCACGCCCCAGGTACGCTGACGTGAGATACACCAGTCTGGGCGGTTCGCCACCATGGATTCGATACGAGCCTGGCCCCAGTCAGGGATCCACTGCACGCCTTTGATCTCTTTCAGGGACTGCGCGCGCAGGCCTTTCTGATCCATGCTGATAAACCACTGCGGCGTTGCACGGAAGATGATCGGCGTTTTGTGGCGCCAGCAGTGCGGATAGCTGTGCAGCAGTTTTTCAACGTGCAGCAGAGCGCCTTTATCACGCAGGATGTTCACGATCAGGTCATTAGCTTTGAATACCTGAACGCCGTCCAGGCCTTCGTAGGTACCCGGCAGATAGCTGCCGTCCGGGCCAACCGGGTTAGCGATTTCCAGGCCATATTTTTGGCTGATGGTGTAGTCGTCCGGGCCGTGGCCACCGGCGGTATGTACCGCCCCGGTACCCGCGTCCAGGGTAACGTGGTCGCCAAGAATGGCCGGAACGTCAAAGCCCATGAACGGATGCTTAAAGCGCAGCAGCTCAAGCTCAGCGCCTTTTACGGTGCCGAGGATCTGGTAATCGGTCACGCCAGCGCGCTTCAGCACGCTTTCCATCAGGTCCTTCGCCACGATCAGCGCCTGGCCTTCAATCTGCACCAGCACGTAGTCAAACTCAGCGCCCAGGGAGATAGCGCGGTTAGCCGGCAGGGTCCACGGCGTGGTGGTCCAGATAAGCAGGGAGACCGGGCCATTGACGGCTGAGGCACCAAACTTAGCTTTGACCGCATCGACATCTACAGCGTTGAACGTCACGTCGATAGACGGGGACGTTTTGTCGTAATACTCGACTTCCGCTTCCGCCAGCGCGGAACGGCAGTCAACGCACCAGTGAACCGGCTTAGCCCCTTTGTGCAGGTGGCCGTTGCCGATGATTTTACCCAGCGCACGAATGATGTTGGCTTCGGTGTTGAAGTCCATGGTCAGGTATGGACGAGACCAGTCGCCCAGCACGCCCAGGCGAATGAAGTCTTCGCGCTGGCCATTAACCTGCTCGGCGGCATATTTGCGGCACGCGGCACGGAACTCAGCGGCTGACACTTTCTCACCCGGCTTACCGATCAGTTGCTCAACTTTCAGCTCGATTGGCAGGCCGTGACAGTCCCAGCCCGGCACGTACGGAGAGTCGAAGCCGGAGAGCCCTTTGGACTTAATGATAATATCTTTCAGAATCTTGTTAACTGAGTGACCAATGTGAATGCTACCGTTCGCATAAGGAGGGCCATCATGCAAAATAAAGGTTTTTTTGCCTTTTTTCGCATTACGGATGATGCCGTACAGATCGTCATCATTCCAACGCGCCAGCATACCCGGTTCGCGCTTGGCTAAATCGCCGCGCATCGGGAACCCTGTTTCAGGCAAATTTAGGGTAGATTTAAAGTCACTCATTAGATTCTCGGTTCCGTATTTCGGTTAGCCTTTCAGGCATTTGACTCAAAAAATTCTCGGGCTGATACCACATCTCTGGCGATTTGCGCCTTCAGCTCATCGAGTGAAGCAAATCGCTGCTCATTACGTATCTTTTTACGCAGCACTACTTCTATATGGCGACCATAAAGGTCCATTACAACGTCCAATAAATGGACTTCAAGCTGCTGGCGTATTCCCGCCACCGTAGGGCGAGTGCCAATGTTTGCCACGCCGGCAATCGGCTTTTCGCCGAGGCCTGAGACTTCAACCGCATAAACCCCTTTCACCGGGGAGACATGGCGGCGCAGCGGCAGGTTCGCCGTTGGGAAACCAATCGTGCGGCCCAGTTCATCACCGTGCACTACGCGACCGGAGATCATGAACGGATGCCCCAACAGGCTTTCGGCCTGCGGCAGGTCGTCATCGGCCAGCGCCTGACGCACCGCAGTACTGCTGATGCGCACGCCCCCCTCACAAAACGTTTGGGTGCTGGTGATGTCAAAACCGTATTCGCGGCCAGCCTTCTGTAATAACAAGAAATCCCCCTGGCGACCAGCGCCAAAGCGGAAATCATCGCCGACCGCGAGGAATTTCACCCCGAGACGGTCAACCAGAAGATCGCTGACAAAGTTTTGCGCGCTCAACGCGGCGAAACGACGGTCGAAGCGAACGCACAGAACATAGTCCACGCCACACTCGGCCAAATAACGCAGCTTTTCTCGCAGACGAGTCAGGCGAGCTGGTGCCTTTTCCGGTGCAAACAATTCGAGCGGCTGAGGCTCGAAAATCATGACCATCACAGGGAGATTGCGCGCACGCCCCTCTTCACACAGGCCCTTTAACAGTGCCTGATGGCCACGATGTACGCCGTCGAAGTTACCAATGGTGAGTACACACCCGTGGTGCTCCCGGCGCAGATTATGTATACCGCGTATCAGCTTCATGGCTGGCTCAAAACAGTGGAAATTGGCGGATTATACCAACTACCGCGATTAAGGTTAACCGACGATTACCGCCTTTAACGTAAAGCTTGAATGAATTCATTGTACTGGGAAGGGCTTTGCACCCGCTTCGCATTTGTCTTGACGAATTTTGATGCGAAAGACTGTATTCCCAAGCCTGATGCTGGTAGAATCCGCGCCATCACACGTAAGAGGTGTCGGAAATTTAACGACGCTTATTTGCACAAATCCATTGACAAAAGAAGGCTAACGGGGCATATTCCTCGGCCTTTGAATTGTCCACATAGATCATATTTGGGAGTTGGACCTTGGCTAATATCAAATCAGCTAAGAAACGTGCTGTACAGTCTGAAAAGGCTCGTAAGCACAACGCAAGCCGTCGCTCTATGATGCGTACTTTCATCAAGAAAGTATACGCAGCGATTGAAACTGGCGATAAAGCTGCTGCACAGAAAGCATTTAACGAAATGCAACCAATCGTGGACCGTCAGGCTGCTAAAGGTCTGATCCACAAAAACAAAGCTGCGCGTCATAAAGCAAACCTGACTGCGCAAATCAACAAACTGGCTTAATCGCCTTTTTGCTGTGAGCTTTGATAAAAAAACCGGCTAACGCCGGTTTTTTTATGCCTGTCACTCAGCCAACTTTGAAGAGCGCCGAATAATCCTTGCTGCAGATGCGCTGCACGGCGGGATGCTGAATCATACGCTCAGCAAAAATGGCGTGGTACTCCTCCAGCACGTTATCCATTCTGCCTATCTCGACGATGTTGTCACCGCTGTAGATGTCCTGCGCGTACAGCGTCGGAGCAACAAAGATAGCGTTGTGCGCTGCACCAAACGCTTTCATCAATGCGGCATCATCAAACTCGCCCAGAATCTCAATCTTCAGCCCCTGAATGTTAATCCAGTTGAGAAGCTTGCGCCCGAGCATGGAGCGGCGCCCGGGAATAAGCAGACGGCGTGTTTCAAGGCAGGCAGGGAAAGACTGCTCCGGCGCAGGCCCCTTGCACCAGAAGCTGATACCGCACTCGCCGAGCTTCACCGAAAACAGCCCTTCCTGCTGAGTCGAGTCTATCGGGCAGTCCGAAATGATCATATCCAGCTTATGCTGGCTCAGCTGCTCGAGCAGCATTTCATGGGTAGATTCAAAGCAGCGCAGGTGAATCTGCTCATCCCCAACGACCGCTGCGTCCAGCACGCCGCTGACCAGGCGCTTGGACAACGCATCCGCGACGCCAACATCAAACAGGATATTGGCCTCTTTACGGTAGTTAACGATATCCAGCATTTCCTGGCTTAGGGTAAACATTCTGTCGGCATAGCGGAACACCAGTTGCCCCAGCTCGGAAGGCACAAGCCCCCTTCCCTGACGACGGAATAGCTTGCCCTGCAGGCGCTCTTCAAGCGCTTTAATCTGCCCGGTGATGGTTTGCGGGGTCAGGAACAGTGCCTCAGCGGCACCGACGACTGACCCTTCTTTGCACACGTGCCAGAAATAATAAAGATGGTTGTAATTGATATGGGACATGCCCTTCACTCCCTGAGAGTTAATCCATTATCGGGTCATCTGACGATGACCCGGCAGCCAGTACCGTCATGAAGCAGCCTTAGGCAACCGTGCTTTTAGCATGGTAAAACCTACGACCGCGGAAAGTAACGATCCCAGCAAAATCCCCAGCTTCGCCCAGGTAATAAGCTCCGCATCCACGTCGCCAAATGCCAGCGAGGCGATAAAAATCGACATCGTAAAACCAATGCCGCACAGCACGCCCACCGCCATAATATCCCTGAAGCTTGTGCCCTCCGGCAGCGAGGCAAGCTTCAGTTTGAGCGCCAGCCAGCAGAACAGGCTAATGCCCAGCGGCTTGCCGATAAACAGTCCGGCAATAATGCCGAGCGGTAGCAGAGACGTCAGCCCCTCCAGCGTCACCCCGTTGAGCGAAACCCCGGCGTTGGCAAAGGCAAACAGCGGCAGGATCAGGAAAGCAACCCAGGGGTGTAGCACATGCTCCAGCTCCTGAGCGGGCGAGCGCCCTTTCTGCTCTTTTAGCGGGATGAAGAAGCCAATAATGACTCCCGCCAGCGTAGCGTGCACGCCTGATTTTAATACCGCCGTCCAAAGTATAATGCCAACCAGGATGTAGACGCCTGTACGGCGAACGTTAAACAGGTTCAGCAGCGCCAGGACAACGATGGCCGCCGCCGCAACGCCCAACGACATCATCGAGAGATCGTGGGTATAAAACAGCGCGATAATCACAATCGCCCCAAGGTCATCGATAATCGCCAATGCCATCAGGAAGACCTTCAACGCCAGCGGAACTCGGTTGCCCAGCAACGCCAGGATCCCCAAAGCAAACGCGATATCCGTTGCCGCCGGGATAGCCCAGCCTTCACGCGTGACAGGATCAGCATAGTTGAAAACCAGGTAAAGCAGAGCCGGCACGACCATCCCACCCAGGGCGGCAATGACCGGAAACGAAGCCTGACGACGATCGGCTAGCGAACCGATCACCATCTCCCGCTTCACCTCCAGACCTATCATCAGGAAGAAAATCGCCATCAGGGCGTCGTTCACCCACAGCAGCAGATTTTTACTGATATCCAACGGCCCAATTCTCACCTCAACGGGCGCGGCGAGAAATGCCTCGTAACCGGCGCTGGTTGCTCCCATGTTCGCCAGCAGCATCGCCAGCACGGCGGCAACAATCAAAAAAATACCGCCAGCGGCATCATTCTGAAAAAAGCGTTGCAGATTTTTAGTCATTATTTCACCTAACTCTCTAAGTAGCCGATTCATCCTGAACACTAATATGGTAGCCAGCATAGCGATAATGACACATCGTTAAAAACAGCTTATATGGCAAACAATGATCGTTAAAACCGATCAATTGCGGCAGGCATAAAAAAACCTGAACCGAATGAAGCAGTTCAGGTTTTTGCAGTATTGCAGCCGGAAGAAATTAGCGGGTCAAATCGTCAAAGAATTTCTTCACGCCGTCGAAGAAGCTCTTCGAGCGCGGGCTGTTATTCGCCCCGGTTGGGCCACCGAAGCTCTCTTCCAGGTCACGCAGCAGCTTTTTCTGCTTTTCGTTCAGGCTAACCGGCGTCTCTACAACCACACGGCACAGCAGGTCGCCCTGCGCACCGCCGCGTACAGACTTCACGCCTTTACCGCGCATTCTGAACAGCTTGCCGGTTTGCGTTTCGCCCGGCACCTTCAAGTTAACTCGACCGTCCAGAGTTGGGACTTCAATTTCCCCACCCAGCGCAGCCATAGCAAAGTTGATCGGCACTTCGCAGTACAGGTTATTGCCTTCACGTTCGAAGATTGGGTGCTGTTTCACCTGAACCTGAACGTACAGATCGCCTGACGGCGCACCGTGTTCACCCGCTTCGCCTTCGCCCGACAGACGAATACGGTCGCCGGTATCCACGCCAGCCGGGATTTTCACCGACAGCGTTTTGGTTTTCTCTACGCGACCGTGGCCGTGACAGCTGTTGCACGGATCTTTAATGATGGTGCCGCGGCCCTGACAGTGCGGGCAGCTTTGCTGCACGGTGAAGAAGCCCTGACGCATCTGCACCTGGCCCTGTCCGTGACAGGTTGGACAGGTCTGCGGAGAAGAACCTTTTTTCGCGCCGCTGCCGTGGCAAACGTCACACTCTTCCAGCGTCGGGATACGGATCTCTTTGGTGACGCCACGAACCGCTTCTTCAAGCGTTAAGTCCATGTTGTAGCGCAGGTCCGCGCCACGAGACGCACGTTGACGGCGTCCGCCACCAAAAATGTCGCCAAATACGTCGCCAAAGATATCGCTGAAGTCCGCACCGCCGCCGCCAAAGCCGCCACCGCCGCCCATGCCGCCCTGCTCAAACGCGGCGTGGCCATACTGATCGTAGGCCGCACGTTTTTGATCGTCGGTAAGGATTTCGTAGGCTTCTTTGATCTCTTTAAACTTCGCCTCGGCCTCTTTATCGCCCTGGTTACGGTCCGGATGGAACTTCATCGCCAGGCGCTTGTAAGCCTTTTTGATTTCACGCTCTTCCGCTGACTTCGGAACGCCTAAAACCTCGTAATAGTCTCTCTTCGCCATCTCTTTTTTCTGCCCTTAACATACGAGCACGGGCGTGGAGTAAACTCCGCGCCCGTGCCGGTTAATTACCCTGCATCAGGGCGATTATTTTTTATCTTTAACTTCTTCGAACTCGGCATCAACAACATCGTCGTCTTTGCCGGCGTTGGCGTGGCCTGCATCTGCGGCATTGCCAGCCTGCTGTTCAGCGTGCTGCTGCTGAGCCAGTTCCATCAGCTTCTGGGAAACTTCAGCCAGTGCCTGGATTTTGGCTTCGATGTCCGCTTTGTCTTCGCCTTTCAGAGACGTTTCCAGCGCGGTCAGCGCAGACTCGATAGCAGTTTTGTCGTCAGCCGGCAGTTTGTCGCCTGCTTCTTCAACCTGCTTACGGGTGCTGTGCAGCAGATGGTCACCCTGGTTGCGGGTCTGAACCAGCTCTTCGAACTTACGGTCAGCTTCGGCGTTAGCTTCTGCATCACGAACCATTTTCTGGATTTCGTCTTCGTTCAGACCAGAAGATGCCTTGATGGTGATCTTCTGCTCTTTACCGCTGTTTTTATCTTTTGCAGAAACGTGCAGGATACCGTCAGCATCGATGTCGAAGGTGACTTCGATCTGTGGCATACCGCGCGGTGCCGCGCTGATCCCGTCCAGGTTGAACTGACCCAGTGATTTGTTATCGGATGCGCGTTTACGCTCACCCTGAATCACGTGGATGGTTACCGCAGACTGGTTGTCTTCAGCGGTAGAGAACACCTGGCTGTGCTTGGTCGGGATCGTGGTGTTTTTGTTGATGAGTGCAGTCATCACGCCGCCCATGGTTTCGATACCCAGAGACAGAGGGGTAACGTCCAGCAGCAGTACGTCTTTCACTTCACCCGTCAGAACACCACCCTGAACCGCTGCACCGATAGCAACAGCTTCATCCGGGTTAACGTCTTTACGCGGCTCTTTACCGAAGAACTCAGCAACTTTTTTCTGCACCATTGGCATACGAGTCTGACCGCCGACCAGGATAACGTCCTGGATATCGGAAACGGACAGGCCAGCATCCTGCAGGGCAACTTTCAGCGGCTCGATAGAACGGTTTACCAGGTCTTCAACCAGGGATTCCAGTTTCGCACGAGTCACTTTGATGTTCATGTGTTTTGGACCGGTCGCGTCTGCAGTGATGTACGGCAGGTTCACGTCGGTCTGCTGTGCAGAAGAAAGCTCGATTTTCGCTTTTTCTGCCGCTTCTTTCAGGCGCTGCATGGCCAGCGGATCGTTACGCAGGTCAATGCCCTGATCTTTCTTAAACTCGTCAACGAGGTAGTTGATCATGCGGCTGTCGAAGTCTTCACCACCCAGGTGGGTATCACCGTTGGTTGCCAGAACTTCGAAGGTTTTTTCGCCGTCAACTTCGTCGATTTCGATAATAGAGATATCGAAAGTACCACCACCGAGGTCGTAAACCGCGATAGTACGGTTGCCAACTTCTTTATCCAGACCGTAAGCCAGCGCGGCTGCGGTTGGTTCGTTGATGATACGTTTGACTTCCAGACCCGCGATACGGCCGGCGTCTTTGGTTGCCTGACGCTGAGCATCGTTGAAGTATGCAGGTACGGTGATAACAGCTTCGGTTACCGGCTCACCCAGGTAATCTTCAGCGGTTTTCTTCATTTTCTTCAGCACTTCTGCAGAGATCTGCGGCGGTGCCATTTTCTGACCTTTTACATCAATCCATGCGTCGCCGTTGTCAGCGCCGATGATTTTGTAAGGCATGATGGCTTCATCACGCTGCACTTCTTCGTCCTGGAAGCGGCGGCCAATCAGGCGTTTGATCGCAAACAGAGTGTTTTGCGGGTTAGTCACTGCCTGACGTTTAGCCGGCTGACCTACCAGGATTTCGCCGTCCTGAGTGTAAGCAATGATAGAAGGCGTGGTGCGGTCGCCCTCGGCGTTCTCCAGCACACGAGCAGTTGTACCATCCATAATCGCGACACAAGAGTTGGTTGTCCCCAGGTCGATACCAATAATTTTACCCATCTAAACGTCTCCACTAAAAATTCGTCATCATGTGGTTGTGAACCTGTTATGCGGGCAAAAGCATCTGTTTCAACTGCCCGAAGCGTTTTTTTTCAGGTCCGCCAACTGCGGTTGCATACAAGATGGGGTCGCAACGCCTGCCATCAAGGGGCAGGTGAAAAAAAATTTTCTGCTTTCCCCCCGCTCAGATCATAGACGGCGACGTGCAGCCTGATTATTATGCCGCGCCCGCAACCGGACTCCCGGCTGCGTGGCATTAATTGACATTACATTTCAGATGAATTTTTCAGAGGAACTATGGGCAACACTAAGTTGGCTAATCCAGCTCCCCTGGGCTTAATGGGCTTCGGCATGACCACCATTTTGCTCAACCTGCATAACGCAGGTATTTTTGGTTTTGACGTTACTATCCTCGCGATGGGGATTTTCTACGGTGGGATCGCGCAAATCTTCGCGGGCCTGCTGGAGTTTAAAAAAGGGAACACTTTCGGTTTAACCGCCTTCACCTCTTACGGCTCTTTCTGGCTGACGCTGGTGGCGATTCTGCTGATGCCTAAAATGGGCCTGAGTGATGCGGCCAACGGCCACTTCCTCGGCGCGTACCTGGGCCTGTGGGGCGTATTCACGCTGTTCATGTTCTTCGGCACCCTGAAAGCGCCACGCATGCTGCAGTTCGTGTTTGCCAGCCTGACCGTGCTGTTTGCCCTGCTGGCGATTGGCCACCTGGCAGATAACGAAGCTATCGTTAAGGTTGCTGGCTGGATTGGCCTGGTTTGTGGCGCAAGCGCTATCTACCTCGCAATGGGTGAAGTGCTGAACGAGCAGTTTGGCCGCACCGTGCTGCCAATCGGCGAAAAACACTGATCTTCCTTTAGTGGAAAGTAAAACGCGGAGCCCTGCTCCGCGTTTTTTTTATTCAGGATTGCGTCAGCGCCCCTTTTTCTATCTTATCCTGATGATGAATATCTTTTCTTAGCCAAATCCCCATCACCAACCCCACGATAGCCAGCCCCAGCACGTACCAGGCCGGTGCCATTGGCGAAACGCCCATCAGCATGGTCACCGCAATTGGCGTCAGGCCGCCGAAAATGGCATACGACAGATTGTAAGAGAACGATATGCCGGTAAAACGCACCTGCGCCGGGAACGCACGTACCATAACAAACGGCACCGCACCCACCACGCCCACGCTCAGCCCGACCAGGCCATACAGCAGGAACAGATGCTCAGGGTGAGTCCCGCTCAGGTGATAAAACATCCAGCTGCAAACGGCAAGCAGGAAACTGCCTACGGTAAAGGTCTTCCCCGCGCCGAAGCGATCGGCCGCCAGCCCTGCCAGCAGGCAGCCAACGCACAGCATAATCGTCGCGATACTGTTCGCCTGCAGCGTCAGGGCTGGCGCAATACCGTGCTGTTTTTGCAGCCAGATGGGGGACATCAAAATGACGACCACAATGCAGGCGGAAAGCAGCCAGGTCAGCAGCATTGAAACCACCACCGCTTTTTTATGGCCAACTATCACCGATTTGAGCGGCAGCTCTTCGGCCAGCGCCTTGCGCTGCTGCATTTCGAGGAAAACAGGCGTTTCACGCAGCCAGCGGCGCAGGTACATCGCCACCAGGCCGAAAATCCCGCCCAGGAAGAAAGGAATACGCCAGCCGCCATCGTGAATAGCCTGCTGAGTCATTGAGGTATTGATGATGGTTGCCACTACAGAACCCAGCAGAATCCCGACGGTCAGCCCCATCGTTAAGATACCGCAGGCAATACCGATGCGCTTTTCCGGAACGTGTTCGGAAACGAACACCCAGGCTCCAGGGACTTCTCCCCCAATTGCCGCACCCTGCAGGATACGCATCAGCAATAACAGCAACGGAGCCGCAATCCCTAACGACGCATAGGTCGGCAACAGGCCGATAGCCAGCGTCGGAACAGCCATCAGCAGAATGCTGAGGGTAAACATCTTTTTGCGCCCCACCAGATCGCCAAAATGCGCCATGACGACACCGCCCAGAGGACGCACGAGATAGCCCGCAGCAAAGATGGCGAACGTTTGCACCTGGCGCAGCCACTCGGGGATGTCAGCCGGGAAGAAAAGCTCTCCCAATACGGCCGCAAAGAAGACGAAAATGATGAAGTCGTAGAATTCGAGGGCACCGCCGAGGGCGGCAAGCGTCAGGGTTTTATAGTCCTGGCGATTAAGAGGTCTGGCGTGCTGTTTTGACATAGGGGACCGCTTGTAAAGAGGAGTGTTAATTATTTTTTCCGTTTGTATGTAAAGCCAGAGTTACTATAACGGTTAAATGTTAACACTCCATAACAATTCGATCTTATGTCACAAAAGCTGATTATTCAGGGTTTTGTTTCGCGACGTGCGCTTTTAGGACGAAAAGCTGCTACGACCCCGGCATCGGTTTCGATATAAGGCCCATCAAGCAACTGTATACAATACGGTACACTTGCAAAAATACCCGGCACGACAACTTTCCCGCTTTCGTCCTTCACGCCTTCCAGCGTTTCCTGAATTGATTTTGGCTGCCCCGGCAGGTTAACGATCAGCGCCTGTTTACGGATAACCCCCACCTGACGCGAAAGGATCGCCGTCGGAACAAAATGCAGGCTGATTTGACGCATCTGCTCGCCAAACCCGGGCATCACGCGGTCAGCAACCGCAAGCGTAGCGTCCGGCGTTACGTCGCGGCGCGCGGGGCCGGTTCCGCCGGTGGTCAGCACCAAATGGCAGCCCATCTCATCAACCAGCTCACAAAGCGTTTGCTCAATAATGGGCTGTTCATCGGGGATCAGGCGAGTTTGCATCTCAAAGGGCGTAGTCAGGGTATTTTCCAGCCATTCCTGCAGCGCAGGGATGCCCTTGTCCTGGTACACGCCGCTGGAAGCGCGGTCAGAAATGGACACGAGTCCAATGCGTAAGGTATTCATAAAGTTTCCGGAAATCAGCAAGCCTGAGCGGAATGATACACGGGGAAAGAGGATGCAGACAGGAGAAGCGGTGAAAAGCGTGGCCGACAGGCGCCGGCCACGGGAATGATTACAGCAGGTCGCCGATCATTTTTTCCAGTTTTTCCTGGTCGATAGCAAACTTACGGATACCGTCCGCCAGCTTGTCTACGGCCATTGGATCCTGGTTGTGCTGCCACAGGAACTGGGACTCGGTGATGCGCTCAGGACGCGCCTTCACTTCACCGGTGTAGCTCAGCTTACGCTCGAGCGCGCCTTCGCTTTCAGACAGCTCTTTCAGCAGAGCAGGAGCGATGGTCAGGCGGTCACAGCCAGCCAGCTCGATAATTTCACCGACGTTACGGAAGCTTGCGCCCATAACTACGGTTTCATAGCCGTGCTGCTTGTAGTACTGGTAGATTTCGGTCACGGAAACCACGCCTGGATCTTCCTGCGGGGCGTACTCTTTCTTGTCGGTGTTAGCTTTGTACCAGTCGAGGATACGGCCAACGAACGGAGAAATCAGGAATACGCCAGCTTCAGCACAGGCACGCGCCTGAGCGAAGGAGAACAGCAGGGTCAGGTTACAGTTGATGCCTTCTTTTTCCAGCTGCTCTGCAGCGCGAATGCCCTGCCAGGTTGAAGCCAGTTTAATCAGAATGCGATCGTTGCTGATGCCCGCGTCGTTGTAGAGCTTGATCAGGTGTTTCGCTTTAGCGATGCTGGCTTCGGTGTCATAAGACAGGCGAGCATCCACTTCGGTAGAAATACGGCCAGGGATCAGCTTCAGAATTTCCAGGCCGATGTTCACAGCCAGCTTATCGGAAGCGTCAACCACCTGCTGAGCGCGGTCGCTGCTCTGGCTACGAGCCCAGGTAATCGCTTCGTCAATCAGTTTGCGATACTCAGGGATCTGCGCAGCGTTAAGAATCAGAGAAGGGTTGGTAGTAGCATCTTGCGGCTGGTACAGCTTCATTGCCGCGATATCTCCGGTGTCAGCAACCACGGTGGTCAGTTGACGCAAAGAAGTCAATTTATCCGTCATAATGAGTGTTTCTCTTCAGGTGTAGCTTGTTAGGGAGATGTAACCGGTCTGACTTGATGATATCACGCCGCCCATCAGGTGCAACCGCGACAAGTGCTGTCCGTCCAGTGGACCAGAATATGATAAACTCGGCCGCCAATTTATCTGTAACGTAATGGATTGCATGGCACGGGCCCGTCAACCTCGCCGCCATCACGCATTAACAAGAGGGACGTTAATGACAGATTTCTTATTTTTTATCAACGAAGTACTCTGGGGCTCTGTATTGCTCTGGCTGCTGATTGGCGCGGGCATCTGGTTCACGTTCCGCAGCGGCTTCGTCCAGTTCCGCTATTTTACCCGTTTACGCATTTTCCTCCGTAACAGCGACTCACCGGATCCTTCCGGAATATCCTCATTCCAGGCGCTCTGCACCAGCCTTGCCGCCCGCGTAGGCAGCGGGAACCTTGCGGGCATCGCGCTGGCTATCTCCGCAGGCGGGCCAGGTTCAGTATTCTGGATGTGGGTTGCGGCGGTACTCAGCATGGCCACCGCTTTTGCCGAATGCTCACTTGCCCAGCTTTATAAGAGCCGGGACAAAGAGGGCAATTATCGCGGCGGCCCGGCGTGGTACATGGAGCGCGGGCTGGGCATGCGCTGGATGGGCGTGCTGTTTTCCGTCTTTTTGATCGTAGCCTTCGGTATGGTCTTTAACGCCGTCCAGGCTAATTCCATCGCTATCGCCACCCACTATGCGTTTGACGTGCCGAAAATCTGGGTGGGCGTTTTCCTGGTTGCCATGACCGCGCTGGTTATCTGGCGAGGCATGAGAACCATCGCGCGACTCTCGCAATGGCTGGTGCCGCTGATGGCGTTACTGTGGGTGTGCATGAGCCTGTATGTTGTTGTCCTGCACATTGAACGCTTCCCGGAGGTTATCAGGCTGATTTTCAGCCACGCTTTTGGCTGGCATGAAGCCGCATCAGGTGCGTTGGGTTATACCGTCAGCCAGGCCATCACCAACGGTTTTCAGCGCGGGATGTTTTCCAACGAGGCGGGTATGGGCTCCACCCCCAACGCGGCAGCGGCGGCGGCTGCATGGCCTCCGCACCCGGCGACTCAGGGCGTGGTACAAATGTTTGGAGTGTTAATCGACACGCTAATCATCTGCACCGCGACCGCCGCCATCGTGCTGATGTCCGGCATGATAGACGGCATTGAAACCTCACGTAGCGGCATTATTCTGGTTCAACAGGCGCTTAGCTCAGCCGTGGGCGGCTGGGGCAGCGGTTTTATCGTGATCGTTGTCTTCCTCTTTGCCTTCACTTCCATCATGGCGAACTACACCTACGCAGAGAACAACCTGCTGTTCCTGAACCAGGACAGCCGCGTGCTGAAATTTTTACTGCGCTTTATGGTGCTAACGATGGTGATGTTCGGTACGCAGGCAGCCCTGCCGCTGGTCTGGCAGTTGGCAGACGTGGCGATGGCTATTATGGCGATAACCAATATCACGGCGATTCTGCTGCTTTCCCCGGTGGTGAAAGCGATAGCGGCGGATTATTTGCGCCAGCAAAAGCTCGGGATCTCCCCAATATTCAACCCAAACCGTTTCCCGGACATTAAGAACCAGCTTGCGCCCGGCGTTTGGGACAGAGACGTGGAAAAAAAAACTTAGCTGATTGCAGCCATAGGCCGCTACGTCCGGGAAATTTGCTAAAGTAACGGCCAAACCATGCAAGGAGTGGACATGCTAATTCTTATCTCACCTGCCAAGACGCTGGATTACCAAAGCGAGCTGCCTACGGACCGCTATACACAGCCGGAAATGCTGGAATACTCCCGGCAGTTAATCAGCGTTGCCCGCAAGCTTAGCGCGCCGCAAATTGCCTCGCTGATGAGCATCAGCGACAAGCTGGCTTCACTGAACGAAACGCGCTTCCACGAGTGGCAGCCGGCGTTCACTCCACAAAACGCGCGCCCTGCTATTCTGGCGTTTAAAGGCGATGTTTATACCGGCCTGCAGGCTGAAGAATTCAGCGAAGCGGACTTTGATTTCGCCCAGCAGCACCTGCGTATGCTTTCCGGGCTGTACGGCGTACTGCGCCCGCTGGATCTGATGCAGCCCTACCGCCTGGAAATGGGCATTCGCCTGGAAAACCCGAAAGGCAAAGATCTCTACCACTTCTGGGGCGACACGATAACCGAGAAGCTCAACCAGGTGCTGGCGACACAGGGCGGCAACATCGTGGTAAACCTGGCGTCTGATGAATACTTTAAGGCGGTTAAGCCGAAGAAGCTGAATGCGGAAATCATCAAGCCCGTCTTCCTGGATGAGAAAAACGGCAAGTTTAAAGTCATCAGCTTCTATGCGAAAAAAGCGCGTGGGATGATGAGCCGCTACATCATTGAGAATCGCCTGACGAAGCCCGAACAGCTAAAAGCGTTTAATACCGACGGCTACTTCTTTGATGCAGACGCCTCACAGAAAAACGAACTGGTATTTAAGCGCCACGAGCAGTAAAAAAAACGCCAGCGCTAAGCTGGCGTTTTAATTTGCACTAGCGCCGGTCATCTATCCCAACGGTCATCATGATGATAGCGCGGCGGGCCATCGAATTGTGCATGGCGCTGCCAGCAGAGAAAAAGCCCCCATTTTACCAACCAAATGGGGCTTCAGGATTAAGCATTAACCATCATGAACTTACGCAGTTCGGCGAAATCAGCCGGAAGATTGTGGGACAGCAGCGGCAGGTCGGCGCGGGATGCCAGCTCCTGCGGCAGCGGCAGCGCTTCACCCAGAATCTCTTCCACGCTCTCTTTAAACTTCGCCGGATGCGCAGTCCCCAGGAACAGGCCAAACTCGCCAGGCTGCAGCTGGTCGCGCAGGGCACGGTAAGCAATGGCCGCATGCGGTTCAGAAACATAACCAATAGCCTTCAGCTCACGCATCGTCTCTTTGGTGGTTTCATCGGTGACTGCGGCATAGCCCAGATCGGTCAGGCGCCAGATTTTGCGGCGGAACAATTCTTCCACGCGCGGCCAGTTGTTAGGCTGGCTTACGTCCATCGCGTTGGAAAGCGTTGCAACAGTCGTTTTAGGCGCCCACTGGCCTTCTGCGAGGAAGCGTGGAACGGTGTCGTTGGCATTCGTGGCGGCGATAAAACGCTTAATCGGCAGGCCGAGTGATTTCGCCAGCAGGCCCGCAGTCAGGTCACCGAAGTTGCCGCTCGGCACGGAAACCACCAGCTGGTTACGGGCTTCCTGCGGCAGCTGAGCCACGGCTTCAAAGTAGTAGCAAATCTGCGCCAGCAGGCGGCTGATATTGATGGAGTTCGCCGAGTTTAACCCGAGCGCCACTTTCAGCTCTTCATCGTCAAACGCCTGTTTTACCAGCGCCTGACAGGCATCGAAATCACCGTCAATCGCCACGGTTTCGATATTGCCGCCGAGGGTACAGAACAGTTTTTCCTGCAGCGGGCTGATTTTCCCCCGTGGGTAAAGAATGACTACGCGTACGTTCTCAATGCCATAAAACGCATGAGCCACGGCCGCGCCGGTGTCGCCTGATGTAGCGGTCAGAATGGTCACCGGTTTGTCGCCGCTGATGTGGGTCAGCATCTGGGCCATAAAGCGCCCGCCAAAGTCTTTAAACGCCAGCGTCGGGCCGTGGAACAGCTCCAGGCAGCCTACGTCCGGTTCGACCATATTGACCGGTGCAGGGAAGGCGAAAGCCGCTCGCACGCGCTCTGCCAGAATCTCCTGCGGGATCTCATCGCCGATAAACGCAGACAAAATTTTGCTACTGCGGCTGACAAAGTCCATATCCAGCATGGCGTCGATTTCAGTCAGCTCAAACTCCGGCAGGTCGTGCGGGAAGAACAGACCCTGCTGCTTGCCCAGCCCCTGGGTAACGGCCTGTGCAAAAGAGACCTGCTCGTTGTGATCTTTAAGGTTGTACAGTTTCATGCTTTATCCCAAAACTCGTGCGCCAGCCGTATCCAGACGGCAAATATGTACAAAACCTTCCTGGTTCTGCAAATAATGTTGGCTGAGCCAGTCAGCCACGCGCTGTGCGGTGTCGGTGTTATCGCACAGTGCAAATAAGGTCGGGCCGGAACCCGAAATCCCGCTCGCCAGCGCGCCAATATCCGCGACGGCCTTACGGGACTCATCAAACTTAGGCAGCAGTTTGGCGCGGTAAGGCTCGGCGATGACATCCCGCATCAATTTTGCGGCAAGCGCAGGCTGGCGGGTGTGGCAGGCATGAATAAAACCGGCCAAATGGCGACCGTGACTGATGCAGTCCTGGCGGCGATACTGGGCAGGTAAAATCGCACGTGCTTCTGCGGTCGAAACCTTAATGCCAGGGTAAGCCAGCACCCACAGCCACTCATCAAAGCCTGGCACCTGCTGGCTGATGATGCCGCTTTCTTCGATCATCAACTGCATCCCGCCGAGGAAACAAGGCGCTACGTTGTCGTAATGAATGCTGCCGGAAATACGCCCTTCCAGCTCGCCCATCAGCCCCAGCAGACGCGTGTCGCTAAGAGGCTTGCCGCAGAATTCATTCATCGCCATCAGGCCAGCAACCACAGAGCAGGCGCTGGAACCCAGGCCAGAACCAATAGGCATGTTTTTCTCAAGCGTCATCGCCACGGGGATCGTTTTACCTATCTCCTGGCAAAAACGCTCCCAGCACTGATAAACAATGTTCTCACGCGGCTCATCCGGCAGTTTGCTGGCGAAGCGCCCAAGGTTGGTGAGGCTGAAGCTGTCCGCCGCCTCCACCGTGACATAATCACCGAGATGTGAACCATCAATGGGCGACACCGCCGCGCCCAGCACGTCGAATCCGACGCTCATATTGGCGCTGGAAGCCGGGGCATATACTTTAACCATCTTAAACTCCTAACTTCCATGACAGGGTACGAAGCAGATCCGCGAAAACACCGGCTGCGGTAACATCATTACCCGCGCCATAGCCACGTAGAACCATCGGCAACGGTTGATAATAGTGGCTGTAGAAGGCCAGGGCGTTTTCGCCATTTTTCACCTTATACAGCGGATCGTTGCCGTCTACGGCATCTATTTTCACTTTACAGCTGCCGTCTTCTTCAATAATGCCGACGTAACGTAGCACTTTCCCATCGTCACGCGCCTTCCTCACACGAGCCGCAAACTCATCATCCAACTGAGGAAGGCGTGCCATAAAAGACTCGACGTCTCCGCTCGCATCAAAATTTTCCGGAAGCACAGATTCGATCTCGATATCCGAAAGTTCCAGATCGCTTCCGGTCTCACGGGCCAGAATCAACAGCTTACGAGCAACGTCCATGCCGGAAAGATCGTCACGCGGATCCGGTTCGGTATACCCCATCTCACGGGCGGTGCTGGTGGCAAGCGAGAAGCTCATCCCCTCGTCCAGCTTGCCGAAGATGTAAGAGAGCGATCCGGAAAGAATGCCGGAAAAACGCTGCAGTTCATCACCCGCATTCAGCAGATTTTGCAGGTTTTCAATCACCGGTAAACCCGCGCCAACGTTGGTGTCGTAGAGGAATTTACG
Organism: Cedecea selenatireducens; assembly: GCF_042138895.1. Lineage (NCBI taxonomy): Bacteria > Pseudomonadati > Pseudomonadota > Gammaproteobacteria > Enterobacterales > Enterobacteriaceae > Cedecea > Cedecea selenatireducens. Next base: position 101,837 of record NZ_JBHIKW010000003.1, read on the forward strand.
GCGCGATTTCTCGGCGGCATTACGCATCTGGTGATAGTAATTCATGCTCGAGGTGTTGGCCTTTTTGTTTGGCGTCACCACGTGGAAACCTTCGCTCAGGAAGTCGGCGTACTGATCCGCCACGGCCTGGCTGGAGGTACAGTCCACAATGACCGGGTTCAGCAGATGGTACTCTTTCACCAGGCGAATCAGGCGGCCAAGATTGAACGGCTCTTTCGCCTGCTCCAGCGCCTGCTGCCAGTTTTCAAGATCGAGGCCGTGAACGTTGGTCAGCAGCGCTTTAGAGTTCGCCACGCCGCAGACGCGCAGGTCGATGTGCTTCGCCTTCAGCCACGCCTGCTGACGCTTAACCTGTTCGAGCAAAGCCGCGCCCACGCCGCCAACGCCAACAAGGAACAGCTCGATAACCTGGTCGGTGTTAAACAGCATCTGGTGGGTGACACGCACGCCGGTCACGGCATCGTCGTTGTTCACCACAACGGAGATCGAACGCTCGGAGGAACCCTGGGCGATAGCGATAATATTGATATTTGCCCGAGCCAGCGCGGCAAAGAACTTGGCGGAGATACCGCGCAGCGTCTTCATGCCGTCACCCACGACGGAGATAACCGCCAGACGCTCGGTCACCGCCAGCGGCTCCAGCAGCTCTTCTTTCAGCTCGAGATAGAATTCATCTTCCATCGCCTTGCGGGCACGGCCACAGTCAGCCTGCGGCACGCAGAAGCTGATGCTGTATTCAGAAGAAGACTGGGTAATCAGCACCACGGAGATGCCAGCACGGGACATCGCGGCAAACACGCGCGCGGCCATGCCGACCATGCCCTTCATGCCCGGGCCGGACACGCTGAACATTGCCATATTATTCAGATTGGTAATGCCCTTAACCGGCAGTCCTTCATCGTCGCTTTTATCGCCAATAAGGGTGCCTGGCGCCTGAGGGTTTCCGGTATTTTTAATCAGGCAAGGGATCTGGAACTGTGCAATCGGGGTGATCGTGCGAGGGTGAAGAACTTTAGCGCCGAAGTAGGAAAGCTCCATCGCTTCCTGATAAGACATCGACTTCAGCAACCTGGCGTCCGGGACCTGGCGCGGGTCGCAGGTATAAACGCCGTCGACGTCAGTCCAGATCTCACAACAGTCGGCTCGCAGACAGGCGGCCAGCACGGCGGCAGAATAGTCGGAGCCGTTACGGCCCAGCACCACCAGCTCACCTTTCTCGTTACCGGCGGTAAAGCCAGCCATCAGGATCATGTGATCTTCAGGAATGCGGCTGGCTGCGATACGGCGGGTAGATTCTGCAATATCCACGCTCGAGTCCAGATAGTGGCCCACGGCCAGCAGCTTCTCGACGGGATCGATAACCGTAACCTGGTAGCCGCGGGCCTGCAGCACGCCAGACATAATCGCGATCGACAGCTTCTCACCCCGGCAAATGATCGCCGCGTTGATGCTGTCCGGGCACTGTCCCAGCAGGCTGATGCCGTGCAGAACGTGCTTAAGCTGGGCAAACTCTTGATTCACCACGGCCTTTAGCTCGGCCAGCGGGAAGCCCGGCTGCGCCTCTGCCAGGCCAGTCAGCAGTTCGGAGAAAATACGCTCGGCGTCGCTGATATTCGGCACTGCATCCTGGCCACCGATAGTTTTCTCTATCATCGCCACAAGGTGGTTAGTAATTTTTGCCGGAGCAGACAGCACGGTCGCCACCTGCCCCTGTTTGGCATTACTTTCCAGGATATCGGCAACGCGGAGAAAACGTTCCGCATTTGCCACCGAAGTACCGCCGAATTTCAACACTCGCATTGTTGTGACCCCTTGATTTTTTCCCGAAAAAAAAGCCCGCACTGTTTAGGTGCGGGCTTTTTTCATTTTTACCTGTATGCGTCAGCCCGCACCGTTACCTGTGGTAATGGTGGTTGTGATAATTGTGGTAATCAGGCTGAAGCGGAACATGGATGTTGTGTGCTCTAAATTTGTATTAGCTCTATTGGTTAAAGCAATCCCCTTATCAAGTCAATTTTTTTTAGTTCTGTCACAAAAAATCGACTTGTTCGGTCACGCTGGTAAATCCGCCAAAAATGGTGGTAAAAACACGAAAAACCGGCATTAAATTAGATATAAACTTCAAATAAATTAAATTTAAAGAAATTTTATTCTGGTAATTTTTTTTCGATGTCATGGAGCAAACGGTGCAGCATTGCGGTGTCTCTCTGCTCGAGCAGCCCCAGGCGCTGCTGTACCCAGTCGACCATTTTTTGGTCACCGGCAACCTCAAGCCGGTTTAACAACGCGGCAATCCGTAAGCGCAAAGCGTTCAATTGTTGACCATCACCCTCTGGATTTTCCACCGGCGGGAGCTGCATCAGGGCGGAAAGCTGGTAGCAATAAACCATCACGGCCTGACCCAGGTTGAGCGAAGGATAATCCGCAACCATCGGTACGCCGGTTAAAACATCCGCCAGCTCCAGCTCTTCGTTAGTCAGCCCGGAATCCTCCCGGCCAAACACCAGCGCCGCACCCCCTACCCATTGACGCTTCTCTTCCAGCAGCGGCACCAGCTGCTCCGGCGTGGCGTAGTAGTGGAATTTCGCCCGGCTTCGGGCCGTCGTCGCTATCGAAAAATCAACGTCGCTCAGGGCTTCGGCAAGGGTGTCGTAGTGGCGCACGCCGTCAAGGATATCGCCCGCCCCGTGGGCAACCCAACGCGCGGCAGGCTGGAGATGTGCATCACTGGCGACGATGCGCAGTTCCGTAAAACCCATCGTTTTCATGGCCCGGGCGGCAGCCCCGACGTTCTCAGCTCTGGCTGGTGAAACCAGGATAATTGGCAAACGCATTGGAACTCTCTTCTAAAATTCGTAAAAACGTGCGAAGTGATGCACAAATTTTGATAATACGCATCGCAAATTTACTTTGTTGCAACATATATTATAACTGTAGCCACTCGCGCAGCGTATAACTTAAGCTTATGCTTTTACATGATTATATGGCATAAGAACGTTGTAAATACATCTTATATCCATTTGTTTAGCATGGTTTATTTCTTTACGAGCCGGTGGAAGCCACAGGCCAGATTCGGCCTGGTTTTTTTAACGCTTTACGATCTTGATTATTAAATAGTTGTGACAAAAGCTAGCATTGAGCTACGATGATTTAATGAAACTGTTAACGTGCTACAATTGAAATTGATATATGTCAACGAAGCGTAGTTTTATCAGGTGTCTAAGCAGCACTAGCCTGTTATGTTGCTGTTAAAATGGTTAGGATAATAGCCGTTTTTGACACCGTCGGGTCAAAAGGGAACGTACCCACGACCAAGCTAATGATGTTGTTGACGTTGATGGAAAGTGCATCAAGAACGCAATTACGTACTTTAGTCACGTTAAGCCCGGCATGTTAATTTATGGCATGTAACAGGCAGGTCAGGGACTTTTGTACTTCCTGTTTCGATTTAGTTGGCAATTTTAGGTAGCAAACATGCAGACCCCGCACATTCTTATCGTCGAAGACGAATTAGTAACACGCAACACGCTAAAAAGCATTTTTGAAGCGGAAGGCTATGATGTTTTTGAAGCGACCGATGGCGCAGAGATGCATCAAATCCTTGCCGATAATGACATCAACCTCGTCATTATGGACATCAACCTGCCGGGTAAAAACGGCCTGCTGCTGGCGCGTGAACTGCGCGAGCAAGCCAATGTGGCGCTGATGTTCCTGACGGGCCGTGATAACGAAGTGGACAAGATCCTGGGTCTTGAAATTGGCGCAGATGACTACATCACCAAGCCATTCAACCCGCGTGAATTGACCATTCGTGCACGCAACTTGCTGTCCCGTACGATGAACTTAGGCGCTATCAGCGAAGAGCGTCGCTCCGTTGAGAGCTACAAATTCAACGGCTGGGAGCTGGACATCAACAGCCGCTCACTGGTTAGCCCGAACGGTGAACAGTACAAGCTGCCGCGTAGTGAATTTCGCGCGATGCTGCACTTCTGTGAAAACCCAGGCAAAATTCAGTCTCGTGCTGAATTGCTGAAGAAAATGACCGGTCGCGAGCTGAAGCCGCATGACCGCACCGTCGATGTGACTATCCGCCGTATTCGTAAACACTTCGAATCCACGCCGGATACGCCGGAAATCATCGCCACGATCCACGGCGAAGGTTACCGTTTCTGCGGCGATCTGCAGGAATAAGCAAGAAAGATTACGAAAAGGGCTGACCAGCGTCAGCCCTTTTTTATGCCCGTCATTCAGCGAGCAATGCGTTCATCCCAGTCGCGGGTAAAGACCGTCTCTTCGTTGTGTTTAACCGTCATTTTTCCGCTAACGATAAAATGCGTCAGGTCGCTGCGCATCTCCAGCACAATATCCGTATCCGTCCACCAGCCTTCTCGCCCAATTTTCATGTTCTGAGTCAGCAGATAATGCGCCGAGAGCGGGTCAGCATTCTGCACGGTCAGCTGACGCCGAAGGCTATGATCGACGGTCGTATTGATATCGTCAAAACGGTACACGCCCTCGCCAAACACGCCGCCCACGCCCTCGGTAATGCTCTGCCAGCTATCGCTCACCGCGTCATAGCGCAGCTCGCGTTCGACTCGCCCAGGGGACAGGATCGTAAGAGGCGTATTTGCCGCAGTTTCCGGCTGAGGATTAGGCCCGGCTATCGGCTTCACTTCCCGGCAAACCGGCAATTGCAGCCGGGCGCTCGCCAGGTCAACGCTAAGCGTTGCGTTTTCAGCCATCGGCCAGATCATCGGCCAGAACGTGGTCGCCAGAGAAACACGCAGCCGATGCCCTGCGGCAAAGCGCCAGGCTATGCCGTCCAGCTGCACGGTGACGTTGACCTTTTCGCCGGGCACCAGCGCGACGTTCTGCTCCTGCCCCTGCAAATGACTCAGGTTCACCCAACCGTGACTGACGCGGGTCGACGCCCCGTCTGGGGCAACGTCCGACAAGCGGACATACAGCATGGCCGCTGGTTTATCGCTGGCGAGCGTAACGTCAAACTGCGGAAAACCGTAGATCGCCAGGCTTTCGTCCAGCGGCGCGCTGTCAAAGCTTTCAGCAAGGCCTTCGTCCATCCGCTGATCGCTCGGGCTTTCCCCCAGCACGCCAGCCCCCATCCACTCCCCGGCAAACAGCCCGTGGTTCTGTACGCTACGGATCTCCTGCCGGTATGCATTTGCCAACGGCGTTGTCATCAGCCGGCCTGGCTGCAAATGCCAGCGCTGAGGGAGGGTCACCGCATCCGTATCATCCTCAATGGCAATCCACTCCCCGAAGGCCTGCGGACGCTGCGAATCGGGCCGCTGGCTGTCGTTGAGCCACGCCTGAATGCGCGGGCCGTCCAGCACGTCATTGTCGACCTGCTTCAGCCAGCGATCCCACCAACTCACCGCCTCCTGCAGAAAGCCGATAGCCGGAGCAGGTGAACCGTCCTGCGGATAAATATGCGCCCACGGACCGAGAATCGCCTTACGAGGAACGTCGAGATTGTCCATCAGGCGGAAGACCGCATTGCTGTAGGAATCCGCCCAGCCGCCCACCGCCATTACAGGGCAGGTAATGGCCTGCCAGTCCTCACCGACCGAGCCGTGTTTCCAGTAATCATCCTTCAACGGATGCTCCATCCACAGTGCCGGGAAGAAAGGCATGTTTTCAAGACGATTGAGCCAGGCCTGATACCAGCCCTCCCCCACCAGCTCCGGATCCTGCGGGCGGCTTTGATAGGCCAGCATAATCCCGCCCCACCACAGGTTATCATTCAGCAGGCAGCCGCCTTTGTAGTGGATATCGTCGTTGTAACGATCGTCCGTCGAGCAAACCGTAATGATGGCTTTTAAGGCCGGAGGGCGACGAGCGGCAAGCTGCAGGCAGTTAAACCCACCCCAGGATTTGCCCATCATCCCCACGGCGCCGTTGCACCAGGCCTGACGGCTGATCCAGTCGATCACTTCCAGGGCATCCTCCTGCTCCTGCAGCAGATACTCGTCGGCCATCAACCCGTCAGAGTCGCCGCTGCCGCGCATGTCCACACGCAGTACCGCGTAACCATTGCCGGCGAAATAGCCATGCATCGGCTCATCACGAGTACGTGTTCCGTCGCGCTTGCGGTAGGGGATGTACTCGAGGATAGCGGGCACCGGCTGCTGCGAGGCCGACAAGGGCAGCCACATACGCGCGGCCAGGCGAGTCCCGTCTTGCAGAACGATCCACAGGTGTTCCATCACGCTCACGCTGTGGGGAAATTGCGTTATCAGAGTTTTCATGAGGCTCCTGCCATCGCGTTTAACTGACGCTGACCCAGCACCTCGTCCAGCCAGGAGGCGCGCATTTCCGGCACCGAGGTCAGCAGTTTTTCGGTATAGCTGTGCATCGGGGCGCTGAATACCTGCCCGGTCGGCCCCTGTGCCACAACGTTGCCCTGATACATCACGGCAACCTGCTGGGCGATACGTTTTACCGTGCTCAGATCGTGGGTGATGAATAAGTAAGACAGCCCCAGCTGTTCCTGCAGGTTTCGCAGCAGCTTCAGAACCTCTTCTGCCACCAGCGGATCGAGCGCGGAGGTTGCCTCATCGCAGATAATCAGATCTGGCTTTGCGGCCAGCGCTCTCGCAATACATACCCGCTGCTTTTGGCCACCGGAAAGCGAACCTGGGTAGCGGTCAAGGAGGTAATCAGGGAGTTCGGTCAGCTTCAGCAACTCAAGCACCCGCGCACGAACCTGCTGTTTATCGAGGCCAAAATAAAAAGCCACCGGGCGACCAATAGCCTCAAGCACGGTCTGTCTTGGGTTGAGCGCCACGTCGGGCAGCTGATAGATCATTTGAATACGCCGCAGCGTCTCTTTATCACGCTGCTGGTAGCGGTTGGCCAGCGTCTTGTCGGCGAAGGTGACCGTTCCCTTCGTGTCGCTCAGCAGGCCGCACAGGGCGCGAGCCAGCGTACTCTTCCCGCTGCCGGACTCGCCGATAATGGCCATCGTTTCTCCTTTGGCAATACTCAGAGAGACGTTGTGCACGACGGCCTTACCGTTGTACCCGGTTGAGAGATTTTCCAGCGCAAGGAGCCGCCCTTCAGGTTTACTTCCGGCGTGAACCGGCGTCAGGGCATGAGCACGTTCCGACACCAGCCGCTGGGTGTAGCTTTCGGCAGGATTTTGCAGAATATCGGCGGTGCTGCCGCTTTCCACTTCGCTTCCCTGCCGCAGGACCATGATGCGGTCGGCAATTTGGGCCACGACCGCCAGATCGTGGGTGATGTACAGCGCGGCGGTATTAAATTCTCTGACCAGCTTACGCAGCATCACCAGCACCTCGATTTGGGTGGTGACGTCCAGCGCGGTGGTAGGTTCATCCAGCACCAGAATATCCGGCCTGCAGGACATCGCCATCGCCGCCATCGCGCGCTGGAGCTGGCCGCCAGAGAGCTGATGCGGATAACGCTGGCCGATCGTTTCAGGTTCGGGGAGATCCAGCGCTTTAAACAGCGTCACGGCCCAGGCCTGCGCCTCCTCCTGATTCATCAAACCGTGCCGAAGTGGCCCCTCGCAAACCTGCTTGCCGATGGTTAGCGCCGGGTTAAACGCCGCGGCGGCGCTCTGCGCAACATAGGCCACGCGTTTACCGCGAAACTCCCGTTTCTCTTTGCTGGAAAGCGCCACAATGTTTTGCCCGGCAACCAGCACTTCACCGCCCGCAATACGGCAACCCGGCCTGGCGTAGCCCAAAGCGGCCAGGCCAATGGTCGATTTACCTGCGCCGGACTCACCAATGAGTCCCAGCACTTCACCGGGCATCAGGCTTAGAGAGATACCTTTCACCAGCGGCAGCCCCTGCTCGGTCTCAATGCGTAAATCGCGCATCTGTAAGATCGGTTGTGTCATCCCTCTTCTCCCAGCGAAAGGTTATTACGCACCAGCAGCCAGTCGACCACCAGGTTGACGCCAATCGTCAGCAGGGCAATGGCCGCGGCAGGGTAAAGCGGAGCAAACTGACCAAAATTGATGGCCTGAGCGTTGTCGCGCACCATACTGCCCCAGTCCGCCCACGGCGGCTGAATACCCAGCCCAAGGAAGCTCAGCCCGGCAATAAACAGGAAGGTAAAACAAAAGCGCATACCAAACTCTGCCAGCAGCGGCGGCATGGCGTTAGGCAGAAACTCTTTGCGCACAATCCACCACAGCCCTTCTCCACGCAGGCGTGCCGCCTCCACGTACTCGAGACAAACAATCCCCTGTGCGACAAGCCTGGCAAGGCGGAAAACACGGGTCGCATCTAATAGCGCAATAGTCCCGACCAGGACGGGAATAGACGTTCCCAGCACGGACAGCACGATCAGCGCCAAAATCAGGACCGGAATCGACATCAGCGTATCAACGATGCGGGTGAGCACGACGTCCACCCAGCGCCCGTAAATAGCGGCGGTAAACCCGGTAATAATGCCCACCACAAACGAGATAGCGGTGATCGCCAGCGCGATGGCAATGGTAGTTCTGGCACCGAACAGAATGCGCGAAAGCATGTCCCGCCCGAGGCTATCAGTGCCGAACGGCATCGAACTGGACGGCAGCATCCAGATGTCACCCACCTGCGCCGTTTCGCTGTGTGGCGCCAGCCAGGGAGCAAAAAGCGCGGCAATCAAATTGATGGCAATGATGGCCAGGCCCAATATTGCCGACAGCGGCACCGTGCGAATTTTAATATTTTTCATAGACTACCTCGCATGTCGCAGGCGTGGGTTGCACCAGATAGCCAGCAGGTCCGCCGCCGTATTCAGCAGGATATAGGTCCCGCCAAACAGCAGCCCGCAGGCCTGTACTACCGGCAGGTCACGCTTCGTTACCGCATCCACCATCAGTTGCCCAATGCCCGGGTAGACGAAGACCACCTCGACCAGGATGACGCCCACCACCAGGTACGCCAGGTTAAAAGCAATGACGTTGATGATCGGCGCCAGCGCGTTCGGCAGCGCGTGGCTGAGCACGATCCGCCAGCGGGAAAGCCCTTTTAGCAGCGCCGTTTCGATATAGCTGCTGGACATCACCGCGCCGACTGAGGCACGCGTCATGCGCAGCATATGCGCCAGGACCACCAGCACCAGCGTCAGCATAGGCAACGTGCAGGCATAGAGCCGCTCAAGGAGGCTGGCATCAGGGTCGACCAGCGCCAGGCTCGGGAACCAGGCCAGGCGAATGGCAAAGAAGATTACCAGCAGGTAGCCCACGAAAAACTCCGGCACCGAAATGCTCATCAGCGTCAGCGTATTCGCCAGGCGGTCGAACCAGGAGCCACGCCATACCGCCGAGGCAATGCCCAGCACCACCGCTAACGGAATCGCTATCAGCGCGGCATAAACGGCAAGGAACAGCGTGTTCGCCAGGCGAGGCAGCAGCTCGGCACCGATAGGCTGGTTATTGGCAAGCGAAGTGCCCAGGTCACCGTGCAGCACACCGGACAGCCAGTGCAGGTAGCGGTAAACCGCAGGCTGATCGAGGCCCAGCTGTAGGCGCAGCGCGGCGATGGTTTCCGGCGTGCCGTTCTGGCCCAGGATGGCGCTCGCCACGTCGCCGGGCAGTAACTCGGTACCGACGAAGATCAGCCCCGAAACCAGCCACAGCGTCAGCACGCCCAGCAATAAACGATGAAGGATCTGTTTTTTCATTACGACTCCAGCCAGACGCGTTCGGCCAGGCGGCCACCCATGAAGTTGAACAGCGGGTGAGGTTTTACGCCGCCGACTTTCTTGCTGGTGGCATCCAGGTAGTCACCAAACAGCGGGATCATTGCGCCACCTTCATCACGGGCAATGCTTTGCAGCTCGCCATAAATTTCCGCACGTTTTTGCTCGTCCAGCAGCGAACGTGCCTGAATGAGCAGGCTGTCGAACTTGTCGTTTTTCCAGTGGGTGTCGTTCCATTTCGCCGTTGACTGCCAGGCGGTGGAAAACATCTGATCCGCGGTTGGGCGCCCGCCCCAGTAGCCCATGCTAAACGGTGCTTTCATCCAGACGTCATCCCAGTAGCTGTCCGCCGGCTGACGTTTGATGCTGACCTGGATCCCCGCCGCGGCGGCTTCGCCCTGGAACAGCGCGGCGGCGTCCAGCGCCCCGGCAAAAGCCGCATCCGATGAGGACAGCTCGAGCGGCAGCGCGCTAAGCCCCGCTTTTTTCAGGAAGAACTTCGCCTTATCAGGATCGTAGGCACGCTGCTCCAGGCTCTTGTTGAAGAAGCGATCGGTTTTCGGGATCGGATGATCGTTGCCGAGCGTGCCGTAACCCCGAAGGACGGTAGCCAGTAATTTTTCACGATCGATACCGTATTTAATCGCCGTACGCACATCGTTGTTGTTAAACGGGGCTACCCGGCAGTCCATCAGGAAGGTGAAATGCTGCCCCCCGGCCGCGCGCACAATGTTTAACGCCGGGCTGCGCTTCAGGAAATCGACGGTTTTAAAGTCAACGCGGTTGATGGCGTGTACCTGGCCCGAGATAAGGGCATTGGTGCGCGCGGTCGCATCGTTGATAACCAACACTTCAACGGCATCCACAAACGCGCGGTTTGGCTTCCAGTAATTAGGGTTGCGCTTGAAGTAGGAGCGCACGCCCGGCTGATACTGGTCAAAGACGAAGCCGCCGGTGCCAATCGGGTGCTTCCAGTCGGTAAATCCGTCCGGGACCACAACCAGATGGTAGTCCGCCAACAGGAACGGTAAATCGGCGTTGCCGCTGTCCAGGGTTAAGGTAATTTCGTTCTCGCCGCTCTTTTTCAGCTCTTTGATGGCCGCCAGCTGAGTTTTGATCGCGCTACGCGACTGGTCGCCACGGTGCAGGTTGATCGAGTAGAGAATATCTTCGACGGTGAGGGTTTTACCGTTGTGGAAGGTCACGCCCTGGCGCACTTTAAACGTCCATTCCTGCGCGCCCGGCTTCGCCTCCCAGCTTTCCAGCAGCTCCGGCGTGGCCTGGTTAGTTTCATCAATTTCTACCAGACCGTTCATCAGCATGTAGGCCTGATTGAGCGGCACCCAGTCGCTAAAGAGCGTAGGATCGAGAGAATCGCTGGTATTGCCTCCCGACATTCCCAGCTTGAGCACGCCGCCTTTTTTAGGCGTGGCCTCGCCGGCAAAACCCGCCAACGGCGAAAGCGATAACGCACTGCCCATCCCAATCAGCGCCGCCGTGTTGATAAATGAACGGCGGCTCATGTTCACGCCTTGCAGGTATTTTTTCACGTCTGAACGATCGTCTTTCATTTATTTTTCTCCGTTATTATTTGTTTGTCTGACCACCGGCCAGATGCCATAGCACATCTATTTATGATTTATATCAAAACCGCTAAACACTGATGCATGAGTTTTTCGTATCAGACTATGAAAAAAACGCGCAGCAGAGCCGCAGCAAAAAAGATAATTTCCCGATCACGGAGTCACACCAGGAAAGAAAATGTGGAACTGCATACCCTTGTAGGCTTAATTGGCGTCTTTTGTTACCTGCTGGCCTACGCACTGGTTCAGATGCGAAGGCTATCAATAGATTCAAATGGTTATGCTTGTCTTAACATCGCGGGGTGCGTGGGCGGGCTGTATTCACTGAGCCATGACTTTAATTTGGCGTCGGTCATATCACAGTCGATGTGGTTGGTCTTCACGCTGGTAGGTATGCATACTTCTTATCGCCGCCGGGGGGAGTTAAAAAATAAAATACCGCCTCTGGATCTGGACACCATAAATAAACCAAAGGATTAAGATGTTTTAAATGTTTCTTTTTCTCGCCTTTATATAAGAAAAGGTTATGGCTTAAAGAAAGGTTAAATAATTTATTGATCGCGGCAATAATAAAATAATCATCTTATATGATTAACGTCTGTTTTCTGCTTATTCCGCCGAAGGCTGTCGCTGCAACCAGTTCATGACATGGCGAACAATCGGCTTCATATAGCGATCCTGAGGGATAAGCAGGAAACATTTACTGGCGGCCGCCAGCTTTCCAGGGTGCGCCGCAACAAGCTCTCCCCTATTAAGATAATCCTGCACCAGCCCTTCCCAGCCGAGTAATATCCCGTCTCCTCGCACCGCAGTCTCAACCAAAAACGGATAGTTATTGGCGCGCCAGGTCTGACGCGGGACAAAGCTCAGGACACTCTGCGAAGCAAACCAGTCGCTCCAGCCGGTCCACTCTCGCTGCGGATCGTCCTGAATCAGCAGCGTGTGCTGCAGCAGCGCTTCTGCGGGAGCGCCAGGCCCGATGCGTGACAGAAACGCCGGCGAGCACATCGGGTAGCAGACCTCGTCGAAAATCGGCGTGGCATGAAACCCCACCGGAACATCCCGAAGGTAAAAAATAGCCAGATCAAATTCCGATGAACGCAGTTCGGAGAAATTGTCGGTGATTTTCATGCGAACCTGCAAATCCGGCAGCTCACGATGCAGCGCCGAAAGGCGCGACGACAGCCAAAGCGAACTCATGGCGCTGGTGCAGGCGATGGTCACCTGCGGCAACCCCGTCCAGCCCATCACTTCCGCCGTAGCATGTGACAATGCCGCCAGCTGTTGCCGCACGTGAGTGGCATACGCTTCACCCCTCGGCGTGAGCAATACGCGCCGCTGAGTTCGGGTAAAAAGCTTACAGCCCAGCATTTCCTCCAGCTGCAGGATCTGGCGGCTGGTCGCGCTTTGCGTCAGGTTTAACTCTTCCGCAGCACGAGAAATATTGCCGTAGCGGGCAACGCATTCGAAGGCGATAAGGGTATTGAGGGGCGGTAGCGGCTCAATCTGCATCAATGAAGCCTTAAAAGGCAACGGAACGGTCTCAACACACTAATAAGGAAGGCAGGGGCTGACAAGCCCGATGCATCAGAAATACATCAGGCTTCTCATGAAGGTATCGCGGGTGCACATAGGTTGTGCGTGGGTGCAGCGGATTATTTACCCCACGGAATAATCGGCACCGCGCTGATAGCGTTCTTCGGCGAGCCTTCTACCACCCGGTCAGAGTAGGCAAGGTAGGCCAGAGCGTTACGTTTGGCGTCATAGAAACGAACAACCTGCAGCTTTTTAAACACCAACGAGGTCCGTTTCTGGAACACCACGTCGCCCTCCGCTTTGCCGGCTTTAATTTTGTCGCTCAGCTCAACCGGCCCAACCTGCTGGCAGGAGATTGCCGCATCAGAAGTATCTTCGGCTAAGCCAAGGCCGCCTTTGATACCGCCGGTTTTAGCGCGGCTGATATAGCAGGTCACGTTCTTCACATCGGGATCGTCAAAAGCTTCCACAACGATCTTGTGATCGGGGCCAAAGACCTTAAACACCGTATCGACCGAACCAATCTGCTCTGCGCTCGCCCCAAAGCTGGCGGCCAGAATCGCACTGCAAAGTGCTAAAGCTTTATATTTCATATTGTTACCATTTTTCAAAGATCACCCTGCGGGACTATTCAACAATTGGATGAAAAATCGTTGAATATCACATTATTAGCAAAACCTGCCTCCACAATCGGCAAATTTGGCACAACTTGTTAAAAAAAAACGGTGAATGCATAAAGTACAAAAATGCTATCATCCGCTACCTTAGTAAACAGGCATTCGCTTGTATGGATGAGGATATTTTATGGATCAGGCTGGGATCATTCGCGATCTTCTTAGCTGGCTGGAGGGCCACCTCGATCAGCCTCTCGCCCTTGATAATGTGGCGGCAAAGGCAGGTTATTCCAAGTGGCATTTACAACGGATGTTTAAAGAGGTTACCGGGCACGCTATTGGTGCCTATATTCGCGCCCGCCGACTCTCCAAATCTGCCGTTGCCCTGCGCCTGACTGCGCGCCCTATTCTGGACATTGCGCTTCAGTACCGCTTTGACTCGCAGCAAACATTTACTCGCGCGTTTAAAAAACAGTTCGCCCAAACGCCCGCGCTTTATCGACGTTCTCCTGACTGGAGCGCTTTTGGTATGCGCCCGCCGCTGCGTCTCGGTGAATTTACGCTGCCGCAAGCCCATTTCATTACTCTGCCGGAAACGCATCTGGTTGGGGTAACGCAAAGCTACAGCTGCACGCTGGAACAAATCTCCGACTTCCGTAATGAGATGCGCATCCAGTTCTGGACACAGTTCCTGGGCAACTCACCGACGATTCCGCGAGTGCTGTACGGCCTGCATGAACCTCGTCCAAGCTCGGAAAAAGACGACGAGCAGGAAGTCTTCTACACCACGGCGCTCACCCCGGAGCTGGCCAATGGCTTTCTGCCGGATTCTCATCCGGTAATGCTGGAAGGCGGTGATTATGTGCAGTTTAACTACGAAGGGCTGGGCACCGGGCTGCAGGACTTTATCCTGACGGTGTACGGCACCTGCATGCCGTCGCTAAACCTGACTCGCCGTAAGGGCCAGGACATCGAACGTTTCTATCCTCAGGATGAAACGCGGGATCAGGATGTGCCGATGCATATCCGCTGTGAATACCTGATCCCGGTACGCCGTTAACGCTGTATTTCATCCAGAGCAGGGGCATCAAGATGCGAGATGTCTCCTGCTGTCTCAACGACCCATCCAGAAGCCAGCCACGGGCTGTGCTGATAATCCACGCGAGATATTGAGCAGTTGCGCAGACGCAGGCGACGTTCAGCCCACGCAGGCAACCCCAGAATCGTGCTAACCAGCCCACCCAGCGCCATGCCGTGACTCACCAGCAGTGGGCGGCTTCCGGCCGGCAGTTCCCGGCAGGCATTCAGCGCTTCGTGCATACGGTTGCTCAGCTCCAGCATGCTTTCGCCTTCAGGGATACGCCCGTCAGGCGTGCCGTCCACCAGGCGACGGCGCCAGCTCTCTTCCTCTTCGGTCAGCGAGTCCATTTTACGACGTTCAAGCACGCCCATGTTTAGCTCGCGCAGGCGGGCATCGAAGATAATCTCGCAGCCGCAGGCTTCGGCGATGATCTCTGCGGTGCGGCGAGTACGACCTAAATCGCTGCTGATGATGTGGGTGATGCCAAGGGCCCTGGCCCGCTCGGCCACTTGCCAGGCCTGGCGTTCTCCGTTATCAGTCAGCGCGCTGTCTGACTGCCCCTGAATGCGGCGCTCCGCATTCCACTGCGTTTCGCCATGACGAACAAGGTATACCTGTAACATGCGTTTTTTCCGTTATACTCCGGTCACGAAATATCGAGAGTTCTGACTTATTATGAACCATGTCGTTGCTGCAACAACCAATCCCGCCAAAATTCAGGCGATTCTGCAGGCGTTTAGCGAGATTTATGGTGAAGGATCCTGCCATATTGAGCCCGTGGTCGTCGATAGTGGCGTGCCGGAGCAGCCCAACGGCTGTCAGGAAACGCGAACTGGCGCACGGTGCCGGGTAGCAAATGCCCGGGAGATCAGACCAGATGCCGACTTTTGGGTCGCCATTGAGGCCGGAATCGACGAAGGTAGCACCTTCAGTTGGGTGGTGATTGAGAACCGTCAGCAGCGCGGTGAAGCCCGTTCCGCTACCCTGCCATTGCCGGAAATTATTCTGCAGAAAGTCAGCGCCGGAAACGCCCTGGGGCCGGTGATGTCTGACTATACGGGCATTGATAAGATTGGACGTAAAGAGGGAGCGATTGGGGTGTTCACCGCCGGAAAGCTCACGCGTAGCAGCGTTTATCATCAGGCGGTGATTTTGGCGTTAAGCCCGTTTCATAACGAGATTTACCGCCGGTAGCGTATTTAGCGAGTTGGCTTTCCGCCCTGCAGCAGCTCTTTTTCAAGCCATTCACGCAGCTCAGTCGGCGCGGCCTTCAGGCTGTTGGAGCCGCGGGTAATGGTTGCAATACCCGCGCCCAGTTCGTTCTTCAGTTCACGCTGGCTAAGCTCGCCGCGCAGTAACTCTTCGATTATCCGAACTCGCGTTCCTAACGCTGTACGCTCGTCCGGCGTTAACAGCAGCGTCAGCAGCGGCATATGAAGGTCCTGCCCAAAAGCTTGCTGCAACAGCCCCACAAAGCGGAGCCACTCTTTATTACTTTGCTCGGCCTGTTCCGCCGAATATTGAGAGAGCTGAGTCATGTCAGGCCACCATACTCTTTAACTAGTACGGCAGCATAACATACTCTCCGCCCAATCAATAACGCCGCTGCCACTCGCTGTCGGACAGAATTTTGTCAGGTTGCCCCATGAAGTAGCGGTAATAAGCGTCATAAGCCAGCACGTTTTTCACATAGCCACGCGTTTCGGAAAACGGAATACTTTCCACAAACGCGATGGCATCAATCCGCCCTGCGCTGTTGCCGAGCCACGTCCGCACTCGTCCCGGCCCGGCGTTGTAGGCGGCGGAAGCGAAAATACGGTTGTTCTCAAACTGCTGGAACACGTACTGCAGGTAGCTGGTGCCGATATTGATGTTGGTGTCAGGATCCAGAAGCTGCACCGGGCTGCTGTAGCCAGGGATGCTGAACATCTTCACGGTATGGGTGGCGGTACCCGGCATGATTTGCATCAGGCCGCTGGCTCCTACCGGAGAACGCACCTTCGGGTTCCAGGCGCTTTCCTGACGGGCAATCGCCATCGCATAGCTTTGTGGCACGGTTTTGCCGCTCACGTAGCGGGCAAAGGTGCCTTTATAGGCCAGCGGGAAGCGCTCTTCCAGGTTATCCCACAGCTTGCCGGCAATGGTTGCCTGCACGCTAAGATCCCACCAGTCCTGCTCAAAGGCGTACCGCGCCAGCCCACCCTGCTCCTGCTTGCTGCGGCTGGTGACCAGGTTTGCCCATTCGCTGCGTGCGGTATTGTCCATATTCCAGTACATCAGCTCACGGACTCGCGCCATTTCAGGCCCCTGCACCAGAGCGGGGTTAACGGGTTCGGCTTTATCCACACGCAGGGGATATTCTTCCCCCAGCCGCTGTGCGGCCACCATCGGGTAGAAACCGCGCTGCTGCATCAGAGATCGCAGGATCCCTTTGGCTTCATCATCACGCCCGCGTTCCAGCAGCAAATCGGCCTGCCAGTAGCGCCATTCGTCTTTCTCTTTGGCTTCCATCGGCAGACGCGCAAGCCAGGTATTCAGGCCTGAACGGTCACCGGCGCCCAGAGCCATACGCACTCGTCTCTCAATCAACGATGTAGACTGGGAACGCATAATCGCGTCATCCCGCCAGCGGGCCTGCTCATCCGTCACGTCGCTGCCCATTAACCGCCAGGCAACAACGTCACGCAATTCCTGCGCCTGCTCCTCGGTAAGCTTCTGCGCCTGTACTAAAGACGGGATCATCAGCCGGGCATTTTCCACGTCCTGGCGGGCTACGCTCGCGAAGGCGATAGCCGCAGCCTGCCGCGTAAAGTCCGTCGCGCCCACCGTATTGGCGAAAGTCAGCACCGTACTCGGGTTATTTTGCAGGCTTATCAACGCGCTGGAGATAGTCTGGTAGTCAGCGGGCATCTGGTTCGCCAGCGCGTTCACCAGCGAGGTGTTGCCCTCTTTCATCGCCAGACGGATGCGCTCAAGGTAAGCCAGCGGATCCTGAGTGCCGGAAGCACGCCATGCGGAAAACAGCGCGTCACAGCTCGACGGCTGGCTTTTTCCCGTTAGCCAGAGATCTTTCGCGCCGGCCCAGGCGGCGTCTGTCTGCCCGGTGTTCCACCTGGCAAAATAGTAATTACATTTTGCTTCATTGGTTGCAGGCGGCTCTGGGCTGAAGGCCAGCAGGCCACGCCAGTCCTGACGCCTTGCCAGCTCGTTAACAAAGCGGGAGCTCAAGTTTCGCGCCGGAGGCAGCGTTGGGTTAGCCTGAATAAACTGAGTCACCGCCACGGTCGGCTCGTTCATCAGGTCGTCGGTTAGCTGACGGTATTCGAGATAAGGATAAAGAGGATAGGTTTGCAAAGTGGGCATCAGCTGCTGCACCACGTCCATTTGCTTGTTATCCCAGGCCTGTTTAATTTGCGCGTAGCGGCTGCGTTGCTCATCCAGAGAATCCGCACGTACCGCGCCGTTTAACATCACCAGGCTAACGCCCGCGGCAAGCAACTGCCATGCGACTTGTTTGGCTTTTAACACACCTTCTCCTCACTGTTTTCCTGACGGCATCATGCCTGCGCTGCAATAAGCGAATGAATTCATGCTAACCAGGGGAGACACAATACGCCATGTCCGAAAGGTATATTTTGGTCATTAAACGTATAAAGACGCCATGCGCGGCAGAACCACGATGCCCCGCTGGGATTAGACCGGGAAAACCGCTACACTTCGCCTTTGTTATGTACCATCTTACATCACGATAAAAGAGGCAAAGTCGCACTGTGGCTCAATTCGTTTATACCATGCATCGTGTCGGCAAAGTTGTCCCGCCGAAACGACATATTCTGAAAAATATTTCGCTCAGCTTCTTCCCTGGCGCCAAAATCGGCGTGCTGGGTCTGAACGGTGCCGGTAAATCCACCCTGCTGCGCATCATGGCCGGCATCGATACCGATATCGAAGGTGAAGCCCGTCCTCAGCCTGGCCTCAAGATTGGCTACCTGCCGCAGGAACCTAAGCTGAACCCGGAACACACCGTACGTGAGTCCGTAGAAGAAGCCGTTTCCGAAGTGGTTAACGCGCTGAAAGGCCTGGACGAAGTCTATGCCAAATACGCCGAGCCGGACGCGGACTTCGACAAGCTGGCCGCGCAGCAGGGCAAGTATGAAGAAATTATCCAGGCGCACGACGGCCATAACCTGAACGTGCAGCTGGAGCGCGCCGCCGATGCCCTGCGCCTGCCAGACTGGGATGCAAAAATTGAGAAGCTGTCCGGGGGTGAACGCCGCCGCGTTGCGCTGTGCCGCCTGCTGCTCGAAAAACCAGACATGCTGCTGCTCGACGAACCAACCAACCACCTGGATGCAGAATCCGTGGCGTGGCTGGAACGCTTCCTGCACGACTTCGAAGGGACCGTTGTGGCGATCACCCACGACCGTTACTTCCTCGACAACGTCGCCGGCTGGATCCTGGAGCTTGACCGTGGGGAAGGTATTCCATGGGAAGGTAACTACTCCTCCTGGCTGGAGCAGAAAGATCAACGTCTGGCGCAGGAAGCCTCAACGGAAGCCGCTCGCCGTAAATCTATTGAGAAAGAGCTGGAGTGGGTTCGTCAGGGCGCTAAAGGCCGTCAGTCTAAGGGCAAGGCCCGTCTGGCACGCTTCGAAGAGCTGAACAACACCGAATACCAGAAACGTAACGAAACCAACGAACTGTTTATTCCACCTGGCGCACGCCTGGGGGATAAAGTGGTGGAAGTTAGCAACCTGCGTAAATCCTACGGCGACCGCCTGCTGATTGACGACCTGAGCTTCTCCGTACCGAAAGGCGCTATCGTGGGCATCATCGGTCCGAACGGCGCGGGTAAATCCACCCTGTTCCGCATGATGTCCGGTCAGGAACAGCCTGACAGCGGCTCTATTACCCTGGGTGATACCGTGAAGCTGGCCTCCGTGGACCAGTTCCGTGACGCCATGGATAACAGCAAAACCGTGTGGGAAGAAGTCTCCGGCGGCCAGGATATTATGCGTATCGGTAACACCGAGATGCCAAGCCGTGCCTACGTCGGCCGCTTTAACTTCAAAGGCGTCGACCAGGGCAAACGCGTAGGCGAGCTGTCCGGCGGTGAGCGCGGTCGTCTGCACCTGGCGAAACTGCTGCAGGTTGGCGGCAACGTTCTGCTGCTCGATGAACCAACCAACGACCTGGATATCGAAACCCTGCGCGCGCTGGAAAACGCCCTGCTGGAGTTCCCGGGCTGCGCGATGGTTATCTCGCACGACCGTTGGTTCCTTGACCGTATCGCGACCCACATTCTGGACTACCAGGATGAAGGTAAAGTGGAGTTCTTCGAAGGTAACTTCACCGAATACGAAGAGTACAAGAAGCGTACCCTCGGCTCCGATGCCCTGGAGCCAAAACGCATCAAGTACAAGCGCGTTACCAAGTAAATGTAAAAGGCACCTTCACGGTGCCTTTTTTATGGCTAGCGCCCGGTCCATGGGGGATGTTTATTAGTTACAAATACCCACGATTATGCCAAGCCCGACTGAGGTTCCGTTCACTTCCAGTCCTGTTTCATATGTCACCCCAGAACCGGTGAACGACTCGGGGAAATCACCGTCATTTCCCCGAGACCCCGGACTCCCGGCCAAATAAATCGACCGCTAAAGCGGCAGACCTCCGTTTTATCTCCCAGTCCTGGGTCGGCTGAGATGCGTTCCCGACGCTCTCAGCCTCCGGCCGTTCCCGACGTCCGGACCCTGGCCAGTCGGAGAGAAAACGGAGGCGATTTAAGCCGGAACCGTGCTTCGCTTTTAACCCGCAGCTACACACAAAGTCACAGTCGCTTCAAGACCCGCAGCCACGCCTTTGTTCCCGGCTCTCATCGCCCCCGGTTATGACCCAACTCAGGCGGGGTTGAGCTGCCGGGAGCAGCGAAAGAGAGCGATCGTCGGGAACGAATCGCGAACGACCCCGAATGTTTGGGTGATAACCGGTGGGTTTACCGCTTCAGCGGCGATGAGCTTGCCGGGCGCCGGGGCTGTTCGGGGGATGGCGTGATCCCCCGGACACGTTCACCGTGCGCTGAAAGTGCAGGGGAAACAAATGTACGAGTGAACGGAATCAGAACCACTCCTACATAACCACAGGAATTCGAGACTAATCTACCGCCCCAAACGAGAGCACAAAACTGAGGGCTCAAAGCCCATTCTTTATCGCTGCTCGCCCATCATCTCTTTCACCAGATCCACGCAGCGCAGGAAGCGTGAGTCATAGTCAGACTCCTCAACGTGAATAAAGTCGATGTTGTTCTCTTGGAGCATATCCACCAGCAGGTTCTGGAACGATTTTCTGTCTACGTCGCTGCC
The DNA here is from genome assembly GCF_042138895.1 of Cedecea selenatireducens. Classification (NCBI taxonomy): domain Bacteria; kingdom Pseudomonadati; phylum Pseudomonadota; class Gammaproteobacteria; order Enterobacterales; family Enterobacteriaceae; genus Cedecea; species Cedecea selenatireducens. Next base: position 122,694 of record NZ_JBHIKW010000003.1, read on the forward strand.
GAGGCTGCGTAAACCGTCCGCCACCCACGGCGTATTGTTTTCCAGCAGGATAACCAGATCGAAGCGGTATTCGTCGATCAGCGCCTGCACAAACGGGTGCTCGCGCCCCTCATACTTCTTGCAGAAGGCCTGAGTAGTCACAAAATCGGTGTCGATAAACGCCACTTTATTGGCGTATTTCACCGCAAAATCGACGTACTGCGCGTGGCCGATAGCAATTTTGTCATAGTCGGAATACTGCAGGGCCATTTCGTCCCCACCAAGGTGAGAGAAGACGTAGTCGCGGCCGTATTCCCAGGCGCTGGTGGTGTTGAAGATATTGGCGAGTTTATTCACCATCCATGACTTACCGCTCGACTCGCCGCCCAGTATCGCCACGGTGCGCACAAAGAACGGTTTTACCTCAGTAGGAATGTATTCCCAGTAGCGGAACGGGTTTTCGCGGATTTGCGTTCCGCTAATGTTCATAAAAGTGCGCTTAGGATCGACAACCACCGTTTCGATGCCGAGATGCTCGGTAAACTTTGCCGCATCCCCTTCTTCCGAGGTATAGATTCGATCAGGGGAAATCCCCTTGCTGTCCATAAACGCCTTGATACCTCGGCTCCAGACGTCCCATCCGTGTGGATAAGGCTCCATCCCCTCCTCGTTAAAGGAGTGAATGCGAATATTCTTCTGGTACTTAAAGGTTTGCAGCAGCCAGCGCAGACGATCGCCGGTGGTTGGCTGCTGGGACATCGCGCTATCGTCAAACAGGGCGCGGTCGCGGGGCTCATCATAGCCCATGATGATATGCAGCTCGTCCACCTGGCTACAGGCGCGCTGGATTAAGTAGATATGCCCGGTATGCAGGGGATAAAACTTGCCGAACACCACGCCGACTTTCTTTTCGCGGCGCGGGAATTCCAGCCCCAGAAAGCGGTGCAGCGCTTCCAGTTTCTGCGCGCTGGGGCTTTTGATTTTCGCGTTCAGTAACTGGCTCAGGTAGCCTTTAGTCATGCCGCTGGCATCCGCCACCTGCTGCAAGGTACACCCCTGCTGACGAATAGCCGTTTTAATATAGTCGAATGACGACACGCGCTGCCTCCTGCCGGAGCGGGAACGATTCCCGCAAGTTACTCAATTATAAGTCGTCGAATACAGAAAGCGCATCAGCAAGTTTTTTCACGCCGAAGACCTGCATCCCTTCAGGAATTTTTTTCGGTACGTTGGCCTGCGGCACAATCGCACGCTTGAAGCCGTGTTTTGCCGCTTCGGAAATACGTTCCTGGCCGCTGGGTACCGGGCGGATTTCGCCGGCCAGCCCGACTTCGCCAAACACCACTAAATCCTGCGGCAAGGCTCTGTCCCGTAAGCTGGAAACCATCGCCAGCAGCAGCGCCAGATCGGCGCTGGTTTCGGTAACTTTTACGCCACCGACCACGTTCACGAACACGTCCTGGTCGGCCATTTGCAGGCCACCGTGACGGTGCAGCACGGCCAGCAAAATCGCCAGACGGTTTTGCTCCAGGCCCACGGCCACGCGGCGAGGGTTGGACATCATAGACTGATCCACCAGCGCCTGAATCTCTACCAGCAGCGGGCGAGTTCCTTCCCAGACCACCATCACCGAGCTGCCCGGCGTCACTTCATCGCCGCGGCTCAGGAAGATGGCTGACGGGTTGCTCACTTCACGCAGGCCCTGCTCGGTCATCGCGAACACGCCCAATTCATTCACCGCGCCAAAGCGGTTTTTATGACTACGCAGAGTACGGAAGCGAGAATCGGCATCGCCGTCGAGCATTACCGAGCAGTCGATACAGTGCTCGAGAACCTTTGGCCCCGCCAGGGAGCCATCTTTGGTCACGTGCCCGACCATCACGATAGCCACACCTTTCGTCTTCGCAAAGCGCGTCAGGTAGGCTGCGGTTTCACGCACCTGGGCCACGCTGCCCGGCGAAGACTGCACGTCCGCCATATGCATCACCTGGATCGAGTCGATCACCATCAGCTTCGGCTGTTCTTCATCGGCGATCGCACAGATCTGTTCGATGCTGGTTTCCGACAGCATATTGAGGTTTTGCGTCGGCAGACCCAGGCGGTGCGCACGCATCGCCACCTGCTGGAGTGACTCCTCGCCGGTGACGTACAGGGTTTTCATTTGCTCGCTCAGCTTGCAAAGCGTCTGCAGCAGCAGCGTCGATTTCCCCGCACCCGGGTTGCCGCCGATTAAGATAGCGCTTCCCGGCACCACGCCGCCGCCCAGCACGCGGTCAAATTCTTTAAAACCGGTGGAAAAACGCGGCAGCTCTTCAAGGCTGATGTCTGAAAGCTTTTGAACACGGTTGACGCCGGCGCTCCCGGCGTAGCCGGAAAGACGCTCGTTGCGGGCAACCTGAGGAGAAGCGGCGATGCGCACTTCGGTAATGGTATTCCACGCGTGACAGGCGCTGCACTGCCCCTGCCAGCGCGGGTAATCCGCACCACACTCGTTACAAACAAATGCGCGTTTTGGAGCTTTCGCCACCTTTATACCTCTTGTTAGCGTTCTTCCTGAATCAGGCTGCCGGAAAGGATGCAGAACACACCCATCAGATCCGCGTGGCGGATGCTGACTTCGCTCTTCTCATTCACCTTCGGCTTAGCGTGATAGGCAATGCCCAGGCCTGCGGCATGGATCATCGGTAAGTCATTGGCCCCGTCGCCAACCGCTACGGTCTGCGCGGCGGGAATTTCATATTTTTCGGCCAGCCGCTTCAGGGTTACCGCTTTAAATTTAGCGTCCACAATCTGCCCCAGCACTTCGCCGGTCAGCTTGCCGTCGCAAATTTCAAGTTCGTTGGCAACCACCGTCGTCAGGTTCAGCGTATCGCGCAGGTATTCCGCAAAGAAGGTGAACCCGCCGGAAGCAATCGCCACTTTCCAGCCCAGGATATCCAGGTTTTGCACCAGAGATTTTAGCCCCGGCATCAGCGGCAGTTCATCACGAACCTGGCGCAGAATATTGGCATCGGCACCTTTGAGGGTCGCCACGCGCTGGCGCAGGCTGGCGGTAAAGTCCAGCTCGCCGCGCATTGCGCGTTCGGTGACTTCGGCCACCATTTCACCCGTTCCCGCCAGTTTGGCAATCTCGTCGATGCACTCGATCTGAATGGCGGTAGAGTCCATGTCCATGACCAGCAGGCCAGGCGTTTTTAAATGCGGGATTTTGCCCAGTGGCGCAACGTCGAGCCCGGCCTCATGCGCAAGTTTGGTCGCGCGCGGCGTTAAAGAGCCAGCCAGGCGAATAACCTGGTAATCTTCCACGCACCAGGCGGTCACAATCACCATCGCCGCGCCCAGCTTACGCTGGTATTTGTTCAGGCACTGCTTGTCCAGATTACGTCCGTACAGGAGCCAGCCGCTGCGGCCGGCGCGGTAGTCCAGCGGCATCACTTCGTCACCGCTCAGGGAAAGCGGCAACCCAGGCCAAAGTGAAACATCGTTAGGCAAATCGCACCAGGTCAAACTGTTTGGCATTGCGGCTCCAGAATCAAGTAAACATACCCTTGCGCCGTCGGAATCCGGGAAAATGGCAGAAAGGTATCCGGGTAAAAACAACGCATGAGGCTACCTTGTCCGCCTTGCTTCTGGCAACATTAAAGTACGCAATTTTCCAAAGGTGCATCATGGTTCGGGTAAAATTTAAATTTCGGCTCCACCGCGCAGTGATTGTGCTGTCCTGCCTCGCACTTTTAGTCGCGCTGATGCAGGGTGCCTCCTGGTTTAGCCGGGGCAGCCAGCAGGCGCGAAACGTTCAGATGGAAGAGCTGGCCCGTACCCTCTCCCGCCAGGTAGCGTTTAATCTGGTGCCGGTCATGAAAACCGAAAACCCTGATGAAAAACGCATCTCGACCGTACTTAACCTGCTGACCAGGGATAGCCGCGTGCTTGATGCCGCCGTGTATGACAGCGAAGGCGATCAAATTGCGCGTGCGGGGGAAAATATCGAGGTTCGCGACCGCCTGGCGCTGGATGGCCAAAAAGCCGGCAGCTACTTCAACCAGCAAATCGTCGAACCTATCGCGGATAAAAGCGGCCCCATCGGCTACCTGCGAATTACGCTGGATACGCATACTCTCGCCACCGAAGCCAAGCAGGTGGACAACACCACTAATATTCTGCGCCTGATGCTGCTGCTCGCGGTCGCGATCGGCATCGTTCTCACCCGCACGCTGCTGCACGGCAAGCGCACCCGCTGGCAGCAATCACCGTTCCTGCTGACCGCCAATAAGAAGGTAACGGAGGAAGACGAGTCTAAGTAAAGCTCCCACGGTAAATGCTCGGTGATGGCGTCATGCTAAGATGGCGCCATTCTTCTGGGAAAAGGATCTTTGCTATGTCGACTTTGCGTTTGCTTATATCTGACTCTTACGACCCGTGGTTTAACCTGGCCGTTGAAGAGACAATTTTTCGGCAGATGCCCGCCACTCAGCGGGTTCTGTTCCTGTGGCGTAATGCGGACACGGTGGTTATTGGCCGCGCCCAAAACCCCTGGAAAGAATGTAATACCGGGCGAATGGAGCAGGACAACGTTCGGCTGGCAAGACGCAGCAGCGGCGGCGGTGCGGTGTTCCACGATCTCGGCAATACCTGCTTCACTTTTATGGCCGGCAAGCCGGAATACGACAAGAGTATTTCCACGTCTATCGTGTTGAGCGCGTTGGAAAGCCTTGGCCTGAATGCCACCGCTTCCGGGCGTAACGATCTTGAGGTCGAAACCACTGAGGGAACGCGTAAAATTTCCGGATCGGCCTACCGCGAAACCATGGATCGCGGCTTCCACCACGGTACCCTGCTGCTGAATGCCGACCTTAGCCGCCTGGCAAACTACCTCAATCCCGATCCGAAAAAACTGCAGGCTAAGGGCATTACCTCGGTGAGAGGCCGCGTCGCAAACCTCAGCGATATCAAGCCGGGACTGACCCACGAGCAGATAGCCGAGGCGATAACGGAGGCTTTCTTCGCCCACTATGGCGAACGCGTTAAAGCAGAGCATATCTCGCCCGAAGCGCTGCCTGACCTGCCGGGTTTTGCCGATACTTTTGCCCGCCAGAGCAGCTGGGAATGGAACTTTGGCCAGGCGCCAGCCTTTACGCATCTGCTGGATAACCGCTTTAGCTGGGGCGGCGTCGAACTCCATTTTGACGTTGAGAAAGGGCATATCACCCGCGCCCAGGTGTTCACCGATAGCCTTAATCCTGCCCCGCTTGAAGCGCTGGCAGCCCGGCTAAAAGGCTGCCTGTATCGCAGTATTTTACTGCAGCAGGAGTGCGAAACGCTGATCTACAGCTTCCCGGAACAGGAAGCCGAACTGAAAGAGCTTTCGGCGTGGATTGCCCAGGCGGTTCGTTAAGCGAGACGTTTAAGCCGCTCGCTTAACTGGCCTACTTGCCCGGCCATTCCTGCCGCTATTTGCCGGAATGGCTCGCTTATTTTCAAATTAAGGCTTAGCTCACGCCAGTAACGCTGTGCCCACGGCTGCATCTCCAGCCATATTTCGCCGGGAACTTCGGCATCAATATTAATTTCAATGCCGCCCTCCCGCATATTGCCCGAACTGCCCGGCGCCCAGGCCATAGGCAGCATATCGTAGACCGGCGTTAGCTCGAGCGGACGGTCGGACAAAAAGAAGGAGAGATTCCCGGCATGCATATCGCTGTTACCTGTCAGCCGGCCAAAAGCCCAAATTCGCTGCACCTGCCGAAGCGTGGCGGCCTCAACCATACCCTCTTCTTTTAGACGTGCGACGGCCTTAGGCCAGCTAAGTACGCCCGCGGCATATTCACTTTGCACGCTTTCAAGAGACACGATGCTACGTCGTCCGAAAGTACCGGCACAGTCAAAGCGTTCAACCTCAAGGAAGACCTGCCCGCTTTCAGCCGAGAGCAGGTCACACCGGGCGGCAGGGATACCCATTTGATTTAATAGCGCTAAAGCACTGCACTCGGAGGTCAGTAAATCTACCCAGCGGCGCTGGTTATCGTTTCGTATGGGCGAGGTGAACTTGACGATGACATGCCGTGGCCCGCAAAGCGTTTCACTGTAGCAGGAGAATTTAGGCTGCTCTCCTCCGGCAGTTGAACCTACAATTTCGCCGTCTATTGCCCGGTGAGCAAGCTCAGCGTAAGCCTCAAGGCGCTCATCGAGAGCAATAGGCTTGAGACCGACTGTTTGTGTCCAGCGGCGGTAGCTCTCTTCGCCGACCAGCCATCCGCCCAGGTTTTCCAGCCGCTGCGCAGAGAGGGCAAAAAGCACGTCTTCTTCCCGCCACAGCCGGATATCCTCGGGCAGATCGCTATTTTTAGCCAGCTCGCGTCCCCAGGCTCGCCCCAAAAAACCCTGCGGGCGGAGATCGTTGAGATACCACGGCAAACCGTCAAACCATCGGCTATCCCCGTTGTTATGCACAACCAGGCAGCTTCCCCTCGGCCACACAGGATAAAGCACGCCAAAGTCCCACGCTTTACCGGCGTCATCAATCTGCCACAGCTGAAATTCCCGATGCTGCCTTACCGGATGCCTCAGTCCATAAAGCGTCGCTCGGGCCTGGCCAAACTTTATGACGTCCGGCTCAAGTAAAACCCGGCGAGAGAAGGTCGCCTGACTGATACCCAGCCGTTGGGCCAGCGCCCTGCCAGGAAGTGGACCGGTAAGAAGGAGGTCGGTTAGCTCGCTCATATGAATAGATTCATGAATAGATACTTGAATTGATTTATAGCCAAAATACCCTGTCTGGTAAAGGCTATTCGCTAAAGATGAGAAATAAAATGAATAGATACCAGACATAAAAAAGGCGCCCTCAGGCGCCTTTGAAACGAGAAGAAAAACTTACTCTTTGTCGCCCAGCAGGACGGATTCCAGAGCAATTTTGATCATGTCGTTGAAGGTGGTCTGACGCTCAGCGGCGGTGGTCTGCTCGTGAGTACGGATGTGGTCAGACACGGTACAGATGGTCAGCGCTTTAGCACCGAACTCTGCGGCAACGCCGTAAATACCGGCCGCTTCCATTTCCACGCCCAGGATACCGTATTTTTCCATCACGTCGAACATGGACGGATCTGGCGTGTAGAACAGGTCTGCAGAGAAGATGTTGCCCACGCGAGCGTCAACGCCCAGCGCTTTAGCCGCGTCAACCGCGTTACGAACCATATCGAAGTCCGCGATAGCCGCGAAGTCGTGATCCTTGAAGCGCAGACGGTTTACTTTGGAGTCAGTACACGCGCCCATGCCGATAACCACGTCGCGCAGCTTAACGTCTGCACGTACCGCGCCGCAGGAGCCTACGCGAATGATTTTCTTCACGCCGAAGTCGGTGATCAGCTCTTTAGCGTAGATAGAGCAGGATGGAATGCCCATGCCGTGGCCCATCACGGAGATCTTACGGCCTTTGTAAGTCCCGGTGAAACCGAGCATGCCGCGCACGTTGTTCACTTCACGCACGTCTTCCAGGAAGGTTTCCGCGATGTGCTTAGCGCGCAGCGGGTCGCCCGGCATCAGTACTACGTCAGCGAAATCGCCCATTTCCGCATTAATGTGTGGCGTAGCCATTGTGTATTCCTTGATTTAAAAAGTTAGCAATCAGGCGGGCAAACGCCCGCCCAAAGGGATCACAGCATGTTTTTGCCGTAGTCCATGTCGGAAAGACCGAAGTACTTCGCTACCGTCTGGCCGATGTCCGCGAAGGTTTCGCGATGCCCCAGAGAACCGGCTTTCACTTTCGGGCCGTAGATCAGCACCGGAATGTGTTCGCGAGTGTGGTCGGTACCTTGCCAGGTCGGGTCACAGCCGTGGTCCGCGGTGAGGATCAGAATATCGTCCTCTTTCAGCAGCGACATCAGCTCTGGCAAACGACGATCGAACAGCTCAAGGCCGCCCGCGTAGCCTGCCACATCGCGACGGTGGCCCCAGGAGGAGTCGAAGTCAACGAAGTTGGTGAAAACGATAGTCTCGTCACCGGCTTCTTTCATCTCTTTGATGGTCGCGTCAAACAGCGCGTCCAGGCCGGTTGCCTTCACTTTTTTGGTGATACCGCAGTTGGCGTAGATGTCCGCAATTTTACCCACGGAAACCACCTGGCCCTGCTTCTCATCAACCAATTTCTGCAGCACGGTTGCGGCAGGCGGCTCAACGGCTAAATCGTGACGGTTGCCGGTACGCTGGAAGTTGCCAGCTTTATCGCCAACAAACGGACGAGCGATAACGCGGCCAATGTTGTAGCCGCCTTCGGTCAGCTCTTCACGCGCGATTTCGCACAGCTCATAAAGCTTATCCAGGCCGTAGGTTTCTTCGTGGCAGGCAATCTGGAACACGGAGTCAGCGGAGGTGTAGAAAATCGGTTTCCCGGTTTTCATGTGCTCTTCGCCCAGTTCGTCCAGAATCACGGTCCCGGAAGAGTGGCAGTTACCGAGGTAGCCCGGCAGATTGGCACGCTTGACCAGTTTGTCCAGCAGCTCCTGCGGGAAGCTGTTTTCGTGGTCGCTGAAGTAGCCCCAGTCAAACAGCACCGGCACGCCGGCGATTTCCCAGTGGCCAGACGGGGTGTCTTTGCCGGAGGAAAGCTCATGTGCCCAGGCGTACGCACCGATAACTTCTGCGTTAGGGTCCATGCCTGCGGCAACTTTCCCGGTAGAGCCCTCGTGGGCTTTAACCAGGCCAAGACGAGTCAGGTTAGGCAGGGTCAGAGGCCCTTTACGGCCTTTGTCAGCTTCGCCTTTGGCGCAAGCTTCCGCGATGTGACCGAAAGTATCAGAGCCGACATCTCCGAAGCGCTCAGCGTCTTCGGTAGCACCGATGCCGAACGAGTCCAGCACCATAATAAACGCACGTTTCATATTATTCTCCGTACCTTGTGCTCTATAAAATAGGGATCAGATCAGTATACCGTTATTCGGTGATTCGACGATAGACCGTTGGTGTTTCCAGCGGTGCTTTTTCGTCAATCCTGATTGCCGCTTTCACCGCCTTCGCCGCTTCCTGCCAGCTGGCTTCGTCTTTCGCATGGATAACGGCCAGCGGGCGCTCAGCGTCGATAGATTCACCCAGACGGGCCATATCGGTAAAGCCGACGCTGTAATCGATAGTATCGGAAGCCTGACGACGACCGCCGCCCATCGACACCACCGCCATACCCAGCGCGCGGGTATCCATCGCCGAGACAAAACCGGACGCTTCGGCATATACCGCCTTGCTCAGCATCGCCGTTGGCAGGTACTTCGCATAGTTTTCAACGAAGTCGCTCGGGCCTTTCTGCGCGGCAACCATCCGGCCAAACACCTCAGCCGCTTTACCGTTATCCAGCACGGACTGAAGCTTCGCGCGAGCTTCCGTATCGTCTTTGGCAAGCTTGCCGGAAATTAGCATTTCCACGCACAGCGCCATCGTGACGTCGAACAGACGCGGGTTGCGGTATTCACCGGTCAGGAACTGCACCGCTTCACGGACTTCCACGGCGTTACCCGCGCTGGAAGCCAGCACCTGATTCATGTCCGTCAGCAAGGCGGTAGTCTTCACGCCAGCGCCGTTGGCAACGCCAACGATAGCTTCGGCCAGCTGCTCTGAAAGCTCGTAGGTCGGCATAAATGCGCCGCTGCCTACCTTCACATCCATCACCAGCGCATCCAACCCTTCGGCCAGTTTCTTCGCCAGGATTGAAGCGGTAATAAGAGGAATAGAGTCCACCGTCGCGGTAATGTCACGGGTAGCATAGAAACGTTTGTCCGCCGGTGCCAGAGAGCTGGTCTGGCCGATGATGGCCACGCCGACGTCCTTAATAATGTCGCGGAAGCGGTTATCGTCCGGGAAGATATCAAAACCCGGAATCGCCTCCAGCTTATCCAGCGTCCCGCCGGTGTGTCCCAGGCCGCGGCCTGAAATCATAGGTACATAACCGCCACAGGCTGCCACCATAGGGCCAAGCATCAGCGAGGTCACGTCACCCACGCCGCCGGTGGAGTGTTTATCCACAATCGGGCCGTTGAGATTAAGGCTTTTCCAGTCCAGCACGGTACCGGAATCCCGCATCGCCATCGTCAGCGAGACCCTTTCCGGCATGGTCATGTCGTGGAAGAAAATGGTCATCGCCAGAGCAGCAATTTGCCCTTCAGAGACGGTGTTGTCGCGAATACCGTTGATAAAGAAACGAATCTCTTCGTCGCTCAGTACCAGGCCATCACGTTTTTTACGAATAATTTCTTGTGCGAGAAACACGGCAACCCCCTGGGAAATGCGGGTAAGGAGCGGCGGAAAACCCGCCGCAATTAAAGATTACTCTAGATAATTCGAGTCGCAGGAAGGCAGCAAAAGAGCTCATCCCCAGGAGCTTACTGAAGTAAGTGACTGGGGTGAGGGAGTGCAGCTTACGCACCTGCGGCTTGAAGTATGACGAGCAATTAGTAGCTGCTGGCGCTTTTACCGTCCCCGTGGCCCAGCGCTTTCAGCAGGCTGGCCAACAGGCTGGAAGCCCCGAAGCGGTAGTGGCGGGAGTCGGCCCAGTCGGCACCGAACAGATCGTCAGCGATAGCCAGGAACTGCGCGGCATCTTCAGCGGAGCGAACGCCACCGGCTGGTTTGAAGCCCACGTTTTTTTCCACGCCCATATCGCGGATCACTTCCATCATGATGCGGGCGCTTTCAGGGGTCGCGTTAACCGGCACTTTACCGGTAGAGGTTTTGATGAAGTCTGCGCCCGCTTTAATGGCGATAGCAGAAGCTTTGCGGATCAGTTCTTCGGTTTTCAGCTCGCCGGTTTCGATGATCACTTTCAGCAGCACGTTAGCGCTGGCACAGGCGTCTTTACACGCTTTCACCAGGTCAAAGCCAACCTGCTCATTACCGGCAATCAGCGCACGGTAAGGGAAAACTACGTCCACTTCGTCAGCGCCGTAGGCGATAGCGGCGCGGGTTTCTGCCAGCGCGATGTCGATATCGTCGTTACCGTGCGGGAAGTTAGTCACGGTCGCAATGCGGATGTCCGGCGTGCCCTGCTCTTTGAGGGTCTTGCGGGCGATTGGGATAAAGCGCGGGTAGATACAAATCGCAGCTGTGTTACCGACTGGGGTTTTTGCCTGATGGCACAGAGCGATGACTTTCTCGTTAGTGTCATCGTCGTTCAGGGTAGTCAGATCCATCAGTTTCAGCGCACGCAGGCTGCTTTGGGTTAAATCGGTCATAACGCTCTCCAACAAAAGGTAAAAAAGTCTCCGGCCCGGAAACTCAACACGTTGGAGCGGACTTGGTTCCTTGAAGAAGAGTGGTCACCTCGGTCACCCTCACGTTGAGATCCTTCTCACCGCACATTGCCGGTTGCAATGTTAGAATTCTAACACCCACTACCGATGCAATTTTGTGTCTCGCCTCACAAAAGCCAAAGAGTGAATTGCAAGCTTTCAGAGAGTATATGTGATTAAAGAAACAAAATAACGCGCTAAATTGCGCCTGGTCGCAAGAAAATGGCCGGCAGGGCGCCAGCCATTGGTTACCGCGCAATGTTATTATTATAACATTTTTATTGCACCTTACAGCGCCAGGAAAAGCCCGGCGATGGTGGCGCTCATCAGGTTAGACAGCGTCCCCGCCGCCACGGCCTTCATGCCCAGCTGGGCCACATCATGCCGACGGGCTGGTGCCATGCTGCCCAGGCCGCCAATCAGGATGGCGATAGAAGAAAGGTTAGCAAATCCACATAGCGCGAAGGAGATAATCGCCTTGGTGTGACCAGAAAGTACCTGCAGGCCCGCCGCCGCAACCTCGGCGTCATCTTTCAGGTAAGCGCCAAAGTTCAGGTAGGCGACAAACTCGTTGATGATAAGCTTCTGACCGATAAACGATCCAGCCACGTTGGCTTCGCTCCACGGCACGCCAATCAGCCAGGCCACCGGAGAGAACACCCAGCCGAGCATCAGCTCCAGAGAAAGCTGTGGATAATTGAACCAGCCGCCAATCCCGGAAAGCATCCCGTTCAGCAGGGCAATCAGCGCAACAAACGCCAGCAGCATCGCCCCCACGTTCAGCGCCAGCTGCATCCCGGAGGCTGCGCCAGACGCCGCCGCGTCCAGCACGTTAGCCGGGCGATCCGGATCGTTTTTCATCGACTCCAGCTCCGGCGTGTCGTTCGGAGTTTCCGTCTCAGGCAGCATGATCTTGGCAAACAGCAGCCCGCCCGGCGCGGCCATAAAGGACGCGGCGATCAGGTATTCCAGCGGCACGCCCATTTGCGCATAACCCGCCAGCACGGAGCCTGCAACAGAGGCCAGGCCCCCGCACATCACGGCAAACAGTTCAGAGCGGGTCATGGTGGCGATATAAGGACGTACCACCAGCGGCGCTTCGGTTTGGCCGACGAAAATGTTCGCCGTCGCCGACAGCGATTCGGTCCGGGACGTTTTCAGTACCTTGCGCAGGCCGCCGCCAAGCACGCGGATCACCAGCTGCATTACGCCCAGGTAGTAAAGCACGGCGATAAGCGAGGAGAAGAAGACGATGATCGGCAGGACGCGCAGCGCGAAAATAAAGCCGCCGCCGCCGAAGACTTCAAACATTTTGTCAGAAACCAGCCCGCCAAACAGGAAGGAAATCCCTGAATTGCCGTAGGCGATGACGTTAGCCACCCCTTCTGACATCGCGAGCAGAACTTTACGCCCGACGGGTACGTAAAGGATCAGCGCCCCGATGCCGATTTGAATCAGCCACGCGCCAATGACGGTACGCAGGTTGATCGCTTTACGGTTGCTGGACAGTAAAACGGCGATCAGCATCAGCGAGGCCATGCCGACCAATCCCATGAGTATTTGCATACAGTATCCCTGTGTATCAACTGGAAGATTCGGGCTTTGCCAGCCCGCTTTTTAGCGCGCGGATTATAACCACAGGGGGGTGAAAAGTGCGGGAGCAATCACGTACAGGAGGAAATATATAGAAACATTTACACAGCAAGGTGACTAACATCACGCTTTCAGGCAGCTAATTAGAAAGCGAATAATTCGTCTGCGTTTTTTTTCAAGGCGTTAGCGATGATTTCAGGCGGCTCCGGTCGGAGTTCACACAAGGATTCGAAGACTTTTGCCACACGTTCGGGGCGGTTTGGCTGCCCCTGCCAGCCGTTAAGTGGCATATCAGGCGCGTCCGTTTCCAGCAGCAGCGATGAAAGCGGCAGGCGGGCCATCACATCCCGGGTTTTGCTGGCTCGCGGATAGGTGATAGTGCCGCCTACCCCGATGCGGTACCCCATCGCTATGAAGCGCTCAGCTTGCTGCAGACTACCGGCAAAACCGTGAACCACGCCGGTTCTCGGTAAATTGTGGCGTTTCAGGTGCAGCGCCAGCTTGTCATGGGTACGGCGAGAATGTAGCAGCACAGGGAGATCGTAGCGCTTCGCCAGCTTTAGCTGCTCGTCGAGGATAAATTCCTGTCTGTCGAACTGCGGATCCTCGCGATAAAGATCCAGCCCAATTTCGCCGATCGCGATCAGCTTCTCCGGTTTTTGCCGCAGACGATCCTCCAGCGCCGCCAGCCCGACTTCATCATGTTTTTCAATCACTATCGGATGCAGGCCGATAGCGGCATAAAGCGCCGGGTAGTTCTGCGCCAGCGCAAGTACGCGATCGAAACGCCCTGCTTCAACTGCGGGCACAATGATTTTACGAACCCCGGCCTCGGCGGCAAGCTCGAGGCTGTGGGCTTCATCACCGGTAAACGGGGGGAAATCAAAGTGGCAATGGGTGTCGTAGAACGTAAAACTCACGCAAGATCCTCATTATCAAACGCGGCATCATTTGCCTGCAGGCCTGAGCCAATCGGTTTGACCAGGGATTCGTTTGCCGCCGCCGCCGGAGGAATGACCAATGGCCCCGGCGTATTCACACGCGGCAAATGCCGCCTTAACGGTGGCTTCGCGACCAGCAGCTTGCCGATGGTTGCGAGGAAATAACGCCCGCACAGGCGGCCCGTTTGGTAATCTGCCGTCAGCGAGGGCAGGCGGCTTCCGAGCGCGCTACTCAGCAGCGCCTTCGGCGGGTAAATCTCAAAAATTCGCAGCTTGCCGGGCGGTTTCTCAATAAAACTCTGGATATCACGATAGCTCTCTTCGTGATGCTGCACCAGATTCAAAAGCGGCTGCAGGCTGCTGTCACCGAGCCAGCGTTCCATGCGTTTGAACCACTGCGGCGTGTAGTACATCTGTGAAGGCACGGTGCGAATGACCACCAGCGTGTCAGCCCCGCGATTAGCGGCTTCCCGCACCGGCACCGCATCGCTTATGCCCCCGTCCTGATAGCTGACGCCGTCAATCTCCACGCCAGCGCGATAAAAGCCCGGAATAGCGCTTGAGGCTTTCAGTAAATTTAGCCACGTATCCGCATTCGGTGAAAAGTAATTCGCCGCATAGTCATCGCTGCGGCAGGCGCACATAAAGAACTCTTTTCCTTGCTCAAAAAGCGGGTCCGCGCTGGACATCGAAAGCGGTAGCCTCGTGGAGGTGGACTCTATCAGCCAGTCGAGGTCGATCAGGTGCCCTCCACGCGCAAAGCGTAGCGGGTTAAAGAAATCCCTGGTCGTGGTAAAACGCGTAATCACGCGGCGCGCATACCCCGGCTGGTTACAGACATAGGCAGAAAGGTTCTGTGCACCGGCAGAGGTGCCAAAGAACAGATCAAAGGGGTTGAATTCCGCGCGCATAAATTCGTCCAGAACCCCGGCCGTAAAGATCCCGCGCTGCCCGCCCCCTTCACAAATCAGAGCGAGTTTTCCAGGACGAAAAGGTTTGATCGCCAGCGGCGCAATATTGCCGAGCGTAACGGGTATACGATGTCCCACCCTGCTTTCCTGAATTTCTGTTGTTGTGAGTTTCTACCCTATACCCATAGCGCGCTAAGTAAAACGGCGAAAGCCAGTCACGAGGACTGGCTTAAGGTTGCCGACAAAGAGGGAAAAAGCGTGATTTTTCCCTCTTTGTGGTGAGCAGCCGAAAATCAATGAATTGATTTCCCTGTTTTTTTTAACGAGCCGTCTGGTATTTCTTTTCTAACGACAGAGCGTTGTCGCCAGTATAAAGCCAGTCACGAGGACTGGCTTTTCTTTTGTATCGGTATGTTACTTAATGAGCGTCGCTAAGGACGTTTGCGTCCCATAAACAGGCTGACCAGGAACAGAATGATACCGACTATAAAGACGATTTTTGCAGCACCTGCAGCGGTACCAGCCAGACCACCGAAGCCCAGGGCCGCAGCGATCAACGCAATAACCAGAAAAATAATGCCCCAACGAAACATAGACTCTCCTTAACCATAGTGAATCTTATCGCTTCTTCACGGGCGCCGGATGGCTAACCCGCAGGCGATAATGTGTAATGGTGGTACTTATCGTCTCCCGGGCTAACCGGGGAAGACGTTTCGGGTGCTGCCGTTACTTCACTTTCAGATCGTTTTTAACGCTTTTCACGCCTTCAACCGATTTGGCAATGCTTTCAGCCTTCTCGGACTGGGCGCTGGACTTCACTTCACCGGACAGCTGAACCACCCCATCGGTGGTTTCCACTTTTACGTGACGGGAAGGCACAATGCTGTCGGCCAGTAATTTCGCTTTGATCTCGCTGGTCGTTGCCGCATCACCGGCATAGCCTTTCACCGACTGCTCTTTAGCGTCACGGACATGAAGTTTGTCGCTAACCGAGGTCACACCTTCCACTTTTTTCGCCGTGGCAACGGCCTGCTCGGCCTGAGCCTGGCTCTCAACAAAACCGCTCAGGGTGACCACTTTGCTTTCGGTTTTCACCGAAATGTCGGTGCTTTTAATATTTTTGTCGTCTACAAGTGCTGCTTTAACTTTCGCTGTGATGCCGCTGTCGTCCATGAAATTACCGACTTTAGTCATAGAGCTATCGATTTTTTTCCCTGCGCTATCGGCGGTAGACTCCGTTTTATTGAGCATAGTGTCTTCGGCAAAGGCACTGGTGCTTGCCAGTACTGAGCCCAACACAACCGCCAGCAGAGTTTTTGAAATCTTAGTCGTAGTCATCGATTAATTCCTGTAGGTTTGCTCATCATTTGAGCTTTCTCGTTTCCCGTAAGCCGAAAAAAATCAGCTGTTAATATTGAGATGACCGGGGAAACGCTAACAAGACACCAGGAAATGATTAATTCCCGGAGCTTTCGTCCAATAAAATTGTCATCGCTTTGTTAAATATAGATCACAATCTTAAAACTGCATGGCGAAGTGATGGAAAAAGCAGCGATAACGCAGGATTAGCGTGAAATTAAGAGGATTCCGCAAGGGATTCAAAAGACAGGGAAAGTGAAAAGAACGCGGCGAACGCCGCGTTCTGTCAGGCAATTAGTGCTCGCGGGTTTTACGGAAGGTAACGTCAGGATAACGTTCCTGAGTAATGTTCAGGTTCACCATCGTTGGCGCGATGTAGGTCAGGTTATCCCCGCCATCCAGCGCCAGCTGAATTTCGTTTTTACGTTTGAATTCTTCAAACTTCTTCACGTCATTCCCTTCAACCCAACGCGCCGTCGCCACGTTCACCGATTCGTAAATCGCTTCCACGTTATATTCGCTTTTCAGGCGAGCAACGACCACGTCGAACTGCAGAACCCCGACCGCACCAACGATAAGATCGTTGTTGGCAATAGGACGGAACACCTGCACCGCACCTTCTTCAGAAAGCTGAACCAGGCCTTTAAGCAGCTGCTTCTGCTTGAGCGGATCGCGCAGGCGAATGCGGCGGAACAGCTCTGGGGCGAAGTTCGGAATACCGGTGAACTTCATCATCTCACCCTGGGTGAAGGTGTCGCCTATCTGAATCGTGCCGTGGTTATGCAGGCCGATGATGTCGCCAGGGTAAGCCTCTTCCACGTGGGAACGGTCACCGGCCATAAAGGTCAGCGCGTCAGAAATAATGACGTCTTTACCAATACGTACCTGGCGCAGCTTCATGCCTTTTTCATATTTGCCGGAAACGACGCGCATAAAGGCCACGCGGTCACGGTGTTTCGGGTCCATGTTGGCCTGAATCTTAAAGACAAAGCCGGTGAACTTCTCGTCATCAGCTTCAACCAGACGCGTGTCGGTTTTACGCGGCATGGGCGCCGGAGCCCAGTCCACCAGGCCATCCAGCATATGGTCTACGCCGAAGTTACCCAGCGCAGTCCCGAAGAACACAGGCGTTATCTCACCGGCCAGGAACAGCTCGTGATCGAATTCGTTAGAAGCACCCAGCACCA
Organism: Cedecea selenatireducens; assembly: GCF_042138895.1. Classification (NCBI taxonomy): domain Bacteria; kingdom Pseudomonadati; phylum Pseudomonadota; class Gammaproteobacteria; order Enterobacterales; family Enterobacteriaceae; genus Cedecea; species Cedecea selenatireducens. Next base: position 139,931 of record NZ_JBHIKW010000003.1, read on the forward strand.
GCTCCAGTTCGTCACGCAGCTGCAGAGCGAGATCTTCACCCACGGCAGCATCGAGTTCCGGGTTATTCAACCCTTTCACGATGCGTACTTCCTGAATGGTGTGGCCTTTACCGGTTTGGTAGAGGTAGGTTTCATCTTTATAAAGATGATAAACCCCTTTGAACAGCTTGCCGCAGCCAATTGGCCAGGTGATTGGCGCACAGCCAATCTTCAGCTCGCGCTCAACCTCATCCAGCACTTCCATCGGGTCGCGGATGTCACGGTCGAGCTTGTTCATAAAGGTGATGATCGGCGTATCGCGCAGGCGGGTCACTTCCATCAGCTTGCGGGTACGATCTTCTACACCTTTCGCGGCGTCGATAACCATCAGGCAGCAGTCAACGGCGGTCAGGGTACGGTAGGTATCTTCGGAGAAGTCCTCGTGCCCTGGGGTATCCAGCAGGTTAACCAGGCTGTCGCGGTACGGGAACTGCATCACCGAAGTGGTGATCGAGATCCCACGCTGTTTTTCCATCTCCATCCAGTCGGATTTAGCGTGCTGGCTTGAGCCACGGCCTTTTACCGTCCCGGCGGTCTGAATCGCCTGTCCAAACAGCAGAACCTTTTCGGTGATGGTCGTTTTACCGGCATCCGGGTGGGAGATAATGGCAAAAGTGCGGCGTTTCGCCACCTCTTGCAAATAAGGAGACAAAGTCATAATTACATCTTCTTTAAGTGCGCACGGCCTTGAGCCACGCGCCGAGTGAACGTTATTTGGCGGCTATTTTACCCATCATTGCGGGTTTAACAATCAACAATCATGGCTTACACAGCAGTTGCTCCAGTTCACTTAACGAGGTGACCTGCCAGGTCGGTTCTATCCCTTCCGGCGCGGTGCGTCCGTGGGCGTTAAGCCAGCAGGTTGCTATCCCGGCGTTAATGCCGCCAAGAATGTCGGATTCCGCGGTGTCGCCCACCATTAATACGCGGTCACGCGAAGGCTGATTCATCTGCTCAAAGGTATAGTCGAAAATACGGCGATCGGGTTTTGCCACGCCCACCTGCTCGGAAATAACCAGCAGGTCGAAATAGTCTCGCAGGCCGGTACGCTCCAGGCGGATTTGCTGCAGCGCGGTGAAGCCGTTGGTGATAATGCCGAGTTTAGCCTTACCCTTCAGCGCATTAAGCAAAGAAACGGCCCCCGGCAGCGGGGAGCAAATTTCCGCCATCGCGGATAAAAAGGCGGTGTTAAGTTCAGCCGACGGAACACTAAGCCGCTCGGCCCAGTCCTCAAAACGCCTGAGCTGAAGCTGAAGCGCGGTAATCGCGCCGTTCTGGTAATCCACCCACAGCGGCTTGTTCACCGCCTGGTATTCCTGGAAATCATCTGCGGTAAAGGTCACGCTATAGTCGAGAAACATCCGCTGTAAACCGCCAAACGCGTCAAAAGTAAACAGCGTTTCGTCCGCATCAAATAAAATCCAGTCCCAGTTCATCCACACACCTTTTCAATATTAACCGAGGGGAAGCGCCATCACGATTGCGTCTTCCCGACCTTCTTTTGCAGGATAATAGTTACGACGCACCGTCGCTTCGTTAAAGCCCAGACTTTCGTACAGCGTTCTTGCCGCAACGTTGGAGGCACGTACCTCCAGCCACAGCGTAAAGACATCCCGCTTCTCAAGCTCCTCGATAAGGTACTCAAGCAGCGCTTTTCCAAGCCCCTGCCGCTGGTATGCCGGATCGACCGCGATGTTAAACAACGTGGCTTCGTCGAGAATGACCTGCGTCACCGCAAAAGCGGCAAGCTTGCCGTCAACGTCCAGCCGTAAATTGAAGTAGCGTTCGCCCTGATTACTGGCAAACGTTTTTTCACTCCAGGGAAAAGCATGACTGCGTAGCTCGATGGCGTACGCCGCCGCTAAATCATTCGGCGTCAGGGAAGATATCGTGTTCATGTTCGCAAATTTGTTGCCACAGCGCCTGTCGCGCGTTGCCATTGTGATAAAGCTCATCCAGCACGGGGGAAGTCAGCTGCGCGCCGTCCAGCGTCAGCGGCTGCTCCACGCCCAGACGCCAGCTATTGCAGCGGCTGTCGGGCGGCATCATCGCAACGCGCTCTGGGGTCAGCTGCATCACTTGCTCAGGGCTTAACGCCATGCTGCGTAAAATGTCCTTCACCAGCGGATCGTTCAGCGCCGGCAGCGCCTCGGCGACCATCACCAAACGCACGCCAGCAGGCAAAGAAACCGCAATTTCACCCTGCAAAGCCGTCGGACGGCGCAGCACCCACTGGGTAATACCCAGCTGCTGTAACTGCCAGTCGCGTCGGGAAGGGGAAGTCATAGCGAAACCTATCTGGAGCGTAATTAGGGCGGCAAATATAGCAAATTCATCGAATCCACGCCATTAAAGCTCTATAATCCACGCTCTGATTTTCCAGGAGCAATTTGATGAGTGCGTTTACCCCGGCGAGTGAAGTACTGCTGCGCCACAGCGATGATTTTACCGAGAGCCGTGTGTTGTTTGCCGGTGACATGCAAGACGACCTGCCGGCGCGTTTCGACACCGCCGCCAGCCGCGCCCACACCCAGCAATTCCACCACTGGCAGGTACTCAGCGCGCAGATGGGTGAGAACGCACAGTACGGCCTCGTGGCCGGTGCGGACATCGTTGCTGACAGCAATACGCTGATTTATTACTGGCCGAAGAACAAGCCAGAAGCCCAGTTCCAGCTGATGAACATTCTGTCGCTGATGCCGATTGGCACCGACGTTTTCGTCGTGGGCGAAAACCGTTCCGGCGTGCGCAGCGCCGAGCAGATGCTGGCTGACATTTGCCCGCTGACCAAAATCGACAGCGCTCGCCGCTGTGGCCTGTACCACGGCCGCCTTGAGCAGCAGCCAACGTTTGATGAAGACGGCTGGTGGGGCGAATATCCACATGACGCGATGACGGTGAAAACCCTGCCGGGTGTCTTCAGCCGTGACGGCCTGGATACCGGCAGCAAGCTGCTGCTTTCCACGCTGACGCCGCACACCAAAGGCAAAGTGCTGGACGTAGGTTGCGGCGCGGGCGTACTGGCCATCACCCTGGCCAGCCACTCGCCAAAAGTTCGCCTCACGCTGAGCGACGTCAGCGCGCCTGCAGTAGCTGCCAGCCGTGCAACCCTTGCGGCAAACGGCATTGAAGGCGAAGTCATCGCCAGTAACGTTTACTCGGAGATCAACGGTCGTTTCGACATGATTATCTCCAACCCGCCGTTCCACGACGGTATGCAAACCAGCCTTGATGCGGCTCACCAGCTTATTCGCGGTGCAGCACGCCATCTGAACATGGGCGGCGAGCTGCGCATCGTGGCGAACGCCTTCCTGGCCTACCCTAACGTGCTGGACGAAGTGTTTGGCAGCCATGAAGTTATTGCCCAAACCGGCCGCTTCAAGGTCTACCGTGCCGTTCTGACCCGCGCGGGCAAAAAACGCTAAACACGCTTCGTGTGCCGCTTTTTGCATCAGTCAGAAAAGCGGCACCAAATTAAGTGTTGACGAAGCTCAGAAAACATCTAGAATGCGCCTCCGTGGTTGTGATACTTCGGTATGACAGGTATGCGAAGGTGGCGGAATTGGTAGACGCGCTAGCTTCAGGTGTTAGTGTTCTTACGGACGTGAGGGTTCAAGTCCCTCTCTTCGCACCAACACAACCACGAAAGATATCGTTCGCACTGCGCGAAGGTGGCGGAATTGGTAGACGCGCTAGCTTCAGGTGTTAGTGTTCTTACGGACGTGAGGGTTCAAGTCCCTCTCTTCGCACCAATGCGAAGGCGATATCAAATTCTTCAGGTGCAAATCTGAAAACTGTGCGAAGGTGGCGGAATTGGTAGACGCGCTAGCTTCAGGTGTTAGTGTCCTTACGGACGTGAGGGTTCAAGTCCCTCTCTTCGCACCACTTCTTACGAAGTGACCCTCTTTTTTATCCCCCTATTGTTTATCTCATCGTTCCCAAATTCATCACAATCAGCAGCAATCCGCTGGCAAATGCTACGCATGATGGCAGTAAAACAAAGTGCCGTAACGTCTTGTGATACAGCATCAGCGCCGTTGCCAACAGCCCGACGACCACCAGCACTCGCCACTGGCTGAAAGACAGATCCATACAGGCAAGCAGCGCGACGGCAAGGCCCGCCACCATTACACTCCAGCCACCTTCGAGTCGTCGTTGCAGCATCTTCGCGCCTCAATCATGATAATGATAACCAATATCATATGATAAAATTTCTCAATTGTCAGCGTGAAAACGCGCGAGAGCTATCGCTGAAATAGCCAGGGTTGACGCGTCATTTAATGACAGATTTTCAGTAAGGTGATAGATTGACCGCCGGCTTTAGTTTGCCTCATAAAAATTCCAATAGTTGCCAGAAAAGCAAATAACCCGCTTTTCATTGATACGACACACACAACACCTGACGCACTTACCCAAGACATAACCGTTCTATGACAGCCCAAACCTGGCGAGCCTTACTCAAAGCAAAGCACCAGCTTTCTTTACGTTTATTTTTGCTGCTCAACGCCCTGGCAGCCGCTTTTGCTATGCTCTTCCCGATCCATTCGGCCATGCGCGTAACGCTGCCCGCTATCACCATTCTTCTCGCCAGCCTGGCGCTGTTGGCCTGGCAGGTTATCAATAAAAAGCGATTGATTAACCTGAATATTGTCTCGTTATCTCTCGGATTATTATGGGCGCTGCACATTTTTATTAAGCACGAGGCTATCGGCTATCTGGATACTTCATTTCTGGTTATCAGCCTGATGTCGGTGCTCTTTATTGGCGCCATTTCGTTTATTAATAATATCGTGGCCTTCCTGCTACAAAGCCTGCCCGTCGCGCTGGTGGTGCTTTGGCTGGGGGATGTCGATCAGTGGTTACGGGTGCTCTACTCTATTGCGCTGCCCGCCATCGGCATCACCATTCAGCATATTATTCAAAAGCGTAACGAGCGTTTTACCCAGCGGCTGATGAATAAGCTTCTCGAAGAGAAAGAGACGCTGAACGACCTCAGCATGCTCGATCCTTTAACCGGACTGTATAACCGCCGTGGCTTTCAAAACCGCCTCGAACATATTCAGTCCTCCGGCAGCGGCAGCCATTACGTTTTGCTGCTGGATATCGACTACTTCAAGTCCTACAACGATCACTACGGCCATGCGATGGGCGATCAGGCGCTGATCCGCGTGTCGGCCGCCATCCGCGATGCCGTGCGTTCAAGAGATATCGTCACGCGCTACGGCGGCGAAGAGTTCATGGTGATGCTCACCAACATCGACGGCGAGCGCGCGCTGCAGTCTGCCGAAAGGATCCGCCAGCGCGTTTTCGATCTGGAGATTCCCCATATGTTTAATAACCAGGTCGCGACCAACGTCACCGTCAGTATCGGCCTGGCGCCCTTTACCGGAGGCAGCATTGATGACGCTCTGAGCCAGGCGGACAAGGCGCTGTATCAGGCAAAAAATCGCGGACGAAACAGCATTCTGACCAACGAAATGGCCACCGCAGGTTAGCCTTTTCCTCAGAAATAATGTGGTTGCGTACCGGCAGCATATTGTTCATATTTCAGACAATAAAAACATGCCGCTTACGGCAATACTTTGTATCTCTGAGGAATAATAATGGCTAACGTTTTTCCTGCGCTCGTCGTACTTCCCGTACTTCTTCTCACCGCCTGTGCCAACAATAACGCCGGCAGACTGCAGGTCAAAGGCCAGCCGCTGACCAGCGATCCAGCCTATGTTTTGCAGCACCTTATCCCGATGCTGCCTATCACCAGCGGCTGCCGGGACAAACCAAAATCCGTCTCCGTAGCCCTGGTCAGTAAATCGGATGATATCCGCACTAATGCCGCCGGAACGGCGCTGATTTCAGGTTCAGCGAAAGAAGCCTGGAAGTTTGACGCCTGCGGCCGCACGATCCCAATGTACGTGACCTACGCTTTCTTCCCTGACGGCAAAACGGCTTACAAATTCGCCGCAAAATAGCCTGCCGATAAGCCGCGCCAGATCGCAAAAGCCGCCTTCAATTTGCGATGGCGGCGAAATCATCTTGCCAGAGGAAGCCAGCATAGTTAGGATTGCTAATCATTATCATTTAGATTACTTCTTGACGAGAGTATGGCGCTTCAATCCCTTCAGCTCAGCGACGACAGCGGGTGCCTGGTTCTCCCCTGGTCTCCGGCGGCGCGTCCGCTGGCCGATTCTCTGCGGGAACATTTCGCCACCCACCGGCCTTACTTCAACGACATCATCAAATTAAACGAGCCCGTGCCTGCCTCAGCGATGACGCTAAGCGAGTGGCGAAAACCTGCCGTGCTGACTTCACTGATGGCGGCCTACGGCGACCATATTTATCGTAACCAGCCTCAGCTTTCCCGCGAGCAAAAGCCGCTGAAGTCCCTGTGGGCGCAGTGGTACATTGGCCTGCTGGTGCCGCCGATGATGATGGCCTTGCTGACCCAACCTAAAGCGCTGAACATTGCTCCCCAACACATGCGCGTGGAGTTCCATGCCACGGGGCGAGCCAAATGCTTCTGGATTAACGTGGAAGAAGACAGCCAGGCAAACGAGCTACCGCTACGCCTGCGCCTGGAGCATTTCATTACCCACGGCCTGATTCCCGTTGTAGCGGCGTTAGAAGCTAGCGAAGACATCAACGCCCGGCTTATCTGGAGCAACACCGGCTACCTGGTGAACTGGTTCTTCGGCGAGCTGAAACCGCTGCTGGATGAGCAGAGCCTGGCAGCGCTGGTGAATGCCTGTTTCTTTGAAAAGCAGCTCTCATGCGGCAGGGAAAACCCGCTTTACCGCACCGTGATCCCACGTGATGGCGTTTTGGTTCGCCGCACCTGCTGCCAGCGCTACAAGCTGCCCGACGTCCAACGCTGTGGCGACTGTACTCTGAAATAGCAAACGGCGGGTTTCCCCGCCGTTCGTTCTCTCTAGCTAAGCTATTAAGCCAGCTGTTGGTTTCCTTCCTCGTTCGCTCTTTGCGCCTCTTCTTTCTCCTGTTCCAGCAGCTGCTTCTCGTACACTTTGAAGAACGGGAAGTAGATAATCGACGAGACGCAGGCCAGCAGAATCACCAGAATCGCCGCACGGAAGTCCCAGCCCAGCGCCCAGGCAGCGCCAATTGGCGCAGGTGCCGTCCACGGCACAACGGAAATTACGCGGCCAATCAGATCCAGCTTCATCGCGCCCCAGGCCAGCACGGCGTTAACCATTGGCGCCAGCAGGAACGGAATGAAGAACACCGGGTTCATCACAATCGGTGTCCCGAAGATAACCGGCTCGTTAATGTTAAAGCAGGTTGGCACGATGCTAAGCCGGCCAATAGAGCGCAGGTGAGCAGATTTACTGCGCAGATAGCAGACAACCAGGCCCATCGTCGCCCCGGAACCACCGACCACGATAAAGAAGGTCCAGAACGCTTCCATAAAGATATGCGGCAGCGGTGCACCGGCGGCCAGTGCGCCCTGGTTCAGGCCCAGGTTAGTCAGCCAGAACATCTGCAGCATCCCGGAGACAATCGCCGCCCCGTGGATTCCCGCGAACCACAGCAGGTGGGCAATCAGCACCGCCAGCAGAATCGCAGGCAGGGAATCCGCAGCCGACACCAGCGGTTTAAACAGCGCCATAATGGCCTGAGGGATCAGCATATCGAACTGGGACTGGATAAACAGGCTCAGCGGATACAGCGTCAGCACAACCACCAGCACCGGGATCAGCAGGTCAAAAGAGTTTTTGATCATCGGCGGCACCTGGTCCGGCAGCTTAATGCCGATGTTGTGTGCCTTCAGGAAACGCATCATCTCTACGCAGTAAATCGCCACCAGAATCGCGGTGAAGATCCCGGTACCGCCGAGGCTATCCACCGGCAGCGTCCCTTTGGTTTTCGGGGCTGCAACCACAAGGAAGGCCATCAGCGACAGCATGGCGCACATGAAGGGATCAAGCCCGTGCGATTTGACGTAATGTTTGCCCAGGTTGTAGGCAATCGCCGCACAAATGTAGATAGACATAATGCCCATCGTCATATCAAACGGCGTCAGGATTTGCCCCTCGAACTGCTTCGCCAAATCGAGCCAGGCGCGAGCAAAACCCCAGGTTGTGGTGGGCGAAAACGGCGGATAAGCAAAGACCAGCAGGAACGATCCGACAATCATGAACGGCATCGCGGAAATAAAGCCGTCGCGAATGGCCATGACGTGACGCTGTGAGGAAATACGCCCGGCAACAGGGCTGACGTAGTTTTCAACAAAGCGGAAAATTAAATTAAATGCAGCGTGGTTGGAAGACATATTGGCTCTCCTGTCAGGCTATCAACGCGAGTGCGTCGGCGAGAATTCTGTCGCCGCGCATCATTCCGTAATCCATAGAGTTAATGACCGTGACCGGGATCCGTTTGGGAGCGGCCTGAGCCTTAAAATCTTCCAGACGGTATTTGATCTGCGGACCGAGTAAACAGCAATCAAATTCAGGCAAAGCATCCGTGAACTCTTCGATACCCACCGCCTTAATCTCAACCTCAATCTGTTGATCCTGGGCGGCCTGTTTCATCCTGTTCACGACCATACTGGTAGACATACCAGCGGCACAGCATAAAAGGATACGTTTCATAGACGACTCTTATTATTAGGTACAGGGGTGGTTACGGGATTCAGTATTCCTCGCGGAATTTATTACTGCAACCGGTTACTGCAACCGGTTTCATTGATTGTGAAGGAGATCCAGAAATTTCTGACAAGGCGGGTATGAGATAAGTATAAGCGGTTTACAGAAAGCACAAGCTTATGCGAAATTATTTGCCACCTGGATCAGGAGAAAATCATGAGTTTGCAGTCCGTGCGGCAATTCTTCGCCGATCATGCCCCAGATATAGATATCATCGAGCTAAGCCAAAGCACCGCTACCGTCGCGCTTGCCGCTGCGGCCCACAATGTGGCCCCCGGGCAAATAGCCAAAACGCTCTCATTAAAAGTCAAAAACGACATTATTCTGATCGTCGCGAAAGGCGATGCTCGTCTTGATAATAAGAAACTTAAAGAAGCTTTTGGCGCTAAAGCGCGCATGCTCAGCAGCGATGAAGTAGTGAACTGGACCGGGCATCCGGTCGGCGGCGTTTGCCCGTTTGGGCTAGAAAACCCGCTGGCGGTATTCTGCGACATTTCGCTGCGCCAGTACGATGAAGTATTGCCCGCCGCAGGCGCTATCCACAGCGCCGTCCGCATCTCCCCTGAACGTATGGCCGAATTAACTCAGGCTAAATGGGTGGACGTCTGCCTGTAATTGCGGCTTAAGTGACTCAAAGCTTGATCTGACGCGACTAATGAAGCGATGCGCTCATGTTAAATGGATAAACGTTAAGCGCATTTCATTCTCTTTCGTCAGGATAAGCATGCAGCCAGATGTTGTTCCCCAACGGGACGTCACTCGTTTATGTATTCAGTGTGCGCTCTTTTTGCTGCAGCACGGGGCAGAAAGCGCGCTGGTAGAAGAGCTTTCAACCCGCCTCGGCAAAGCGCTGGGCATGGACAGCGTGGAAAGCTCAATCTCCGCTAACGCCATTGTGCTCAGCACCATCAAAGACAACCAATGCCTGACGACCACGCGTAAAAATGTCGATCGCGGGATCAATATGCATGTTGTGACCGAAGTGCAGCACATCGTGATCCTCGCCGAACACAAACTGCTCGATGCAGGGGACGTTCATAAGCGCTTCGAACACATCAAACCGCTGCGCTACCCGCGCTGGATGGTGATGCTGATGGTCGGTCTTTCCTGCGGCTGCTTCTGCAAACTGAATAACGGCGGCTGGGACGGCGCGCTGGTCACCTTTATTGCCAGCTCGCTGGCGATGTATGTACGCCAGTTGCTCACGCATCGCCAGCTTCACCCACAGATAAACTTCTGCATCACCGCGTTTGTCGCCACCAGCGTCTCCGGGCTGCTGATCGCCAAGGGCCCGTTTGCCGCTACCTCCAACATTGCGATGGCCGCAAGCGTACTGCTGCTGGTTCCCGGTTTCCCGCTGATTAACGCCGTAGCCGATATGTTCAAAGGCCACGTCAACACCGGCCTGGCCCGCTGGGCGATGGCCAGCCTGCTCACGCTTGCCACCTGCATCGGCGTGGTGATGGCGATGTCGGTATGGGGGCTGCGAGGATGGGCATAATCGAATTTATTCTGGCTTTGCTTCAGGATATGGCGCTGTCCGCCGTGCCGGCGGCAGGTTTTGCGCTGGTGTTTAACGTACCCCAGCGCGCCCTGCCCTACTGCGCCCTGCTCGGCGGCATCGGCCACGGTTCGCGTATGGCGATGATGAGCGCAGGCCTGAACATCGAATGGAGCACTTTTCTGGCTTCGATTCTGGTCGGCATCATTGGTATTCAGTGGTCACGCTGGTATCTTGCTCATCCAAAAGTTTTCACCGTTGCGGCCGTTATTCCCATGTTCCCAGGGATCTACGCCTACACCGCCATGATCTCGGCGGTAAAATTGACACACTTCGGCTACAGCGATCCGCTGATGATCCAGCTGGTGACTAATTTTCTGAAGGCTTCGTTTATCGTAGGCGCGCTGTCGATTGGCCTCTCGCTGCCGGGGCTTTGGCTGTATCGCAAAAAACCTCGGGTCTGATGATGAGCGGGCAGAGAAGCCGCCGCAAAATAAAACTTGCTATTTAATAGTGCACTATCTATATTGAGAACCATGAAGAAGACATCGACCGAAACGAACGCCCTGCTGCTGGACAACCAGCTTTGCTTCGCGCTCTACTCCGCCAACCTGGCGGTGAACAAGCTCTACCGCCAGCTGCTCGCGCCGCTGCAGCTTACCTATCCGCAATATCTGGTGATGCTGGTGCTGTGGGAGCAGGACGATGTCACGGTGTCGCAAATTGGCGAGCGTCTGTTTTTAGACTCGGCCACCCTGACTCCGCTGCTGAAACGCCTGGAAAACGCGGGGCTGCTGTTACGTCAGCGTTCACGCGAAGATGAGCGCCAGGTAGCCGTGACGCTGACCCAGGAAGGGAAAGCGCTGCAGGAAAAAGCGCTGGGTATTCCAGATTCCGTCCGCTGTGCTTCGGCCTGCAGCGTGGACAGCATGCTGGCGCTCAAAACACAGCTGGAAACCTTGCGCAGTAATTTAAATACGTAATAATTAACCGTCGATATTGTCGGCGGTTTTTAAAACACCATATAAATCGCACGCTATTTTATAGCGTAAATGCAATGTAAGATGAGGAACCTGCCATGTCTTTAGAAAAAGTCGTTTATACCGCAAAAGCCAAAGCTACCGGTGGCCGTGAAGGCCGCGCAACCTCTTCCGACGGCGTGCTGGACGTCAAGCTGGGCCTGCCAAAAGAGATGGGCGGCGCGGGTGGCGAAGTCACTAACCCTGAGCAGCTATTCGCCGCAGGCTATTCTGCCTGCTTCCTGGGCGCGATGAAGTTCGTCTCCGGCCGTGACAAAATCTCCATGCCGTCTGAAGCTTTCATTGAAGGTGAAGTCGGCATCGGGCCACTGCCGACCGGTTTCGGCATCGAAGCTAAGCTGAACATCCACCTGCCTGGTATGGACGCTGCCGAAGCGAAAAAACTGGTCGACGCAGCACACATCGTTTGCCCTTACTCCAACGCGACCCGCGGCAACATCGACGTGACCCTGAACATCATCAACTGATGTGAACTGATGTAACGAGCCGGGGAAACCCGGCTTTTTCACCTGAATCCCCGGTTTAAGACAACTCTCAATCCCCCTGCTTGCGGCCAAAGCGCTATACTCTCGCCTGAAATCTCCTGCACTGCAGGCAAACAAAGCGAGTATCACAAGATGAAAGCAAGGAATAAAACTCTCTGCGCCATGGCTCTGGCAGCGGCCTTTTTCACCGGCGAGGCAACTGCTGCAAGCTGGCAGGATCAGCTTTCCAGTGCCGCAAGCGAGCTGAGCAAAAGCAACGGCACGACCGCCAGCAACGGCGCTCAAAGTGGCGGTCTTTCTCTCTCTTCATTGACCAGCCTGCTTAACGGCAACAGCAAGTCACTTAGCTCAAGCACGATGACCAATGCGGCCGGCGTAATGGAATACTGCGCGAAGAATAAACTGGCTTCCGTCACCAATACCGACAATATCAAAAACCAGCTGATGACTAAGCTGGGGCTGGAAAGCAGCACCAAGCCTGCCGACAAGCAGGACTACAACCAGGGTCTAATGGGCCTGCTGAATACGGCCAACGGTCAGAAGCTGGATCTGAACAGCATCGGCAACTCGCCGCTAGCCGAAAAAGTGAAAACTAAAGCCTGCGACCTGGTACTCAAACAGGGCATGAATTACCTGTCGTAACGGCAGCAAAGAAACGGCCTCTCGAAGAGGCCGTTTTTATTTAGTTTGCCAGCGAGCAGCTGTAGTCCAGCATCTCTTCCGCCGAGCCCTGATTCCCGCCCAGCAGCTGGCGAGGATTGGCCAACAGCACCACATCCCCTTTCGCTGTCACCACGCGCGCCAGGCCAAAGTTCTCCATTTCGTCATCCTGCGCCTTCACATACTCCGCCAGCACGGTAAACGGATTAGCTTCTGCAGGGACTTTTATCGCCAGATATTTATGCCCGAGGATCTCCGCGCCAAACGGCTGCCACTGGGTACCCACTTTATCGGCAAGCTGGTTAATGGACTGGTACACCTCAGGACGCAGGCAGGAGAGATGAATATGTAGCTGGTTCTGGGAGCGCCCGTAGCGGGAATTGATTGCCAGCACTAAATCGTCATCTCGCACCGCTTTTGTGGTTTCATCCAGCAGGAAATGGCGGTTATCCCACGCGTCCTGGAAATAGTTTGGCGCGCCGTTTTCGAGAATTTTCGGGCTTTCAATGCCGGTAATTTTGTCCGTCGGCATCAGCAGAGTATGCAGCGGGCCCTTCGCATCTTTGAACACCAGGTAGCGCTGCGCCAGGTCGACCTTCAGGCAAGGCGCCGGTGAGTTGTTCTGCTGCTGGTTAGGAATGCACTGCTGGCTGATGATATTCCAGAGAGCATCACTGTGGCGATGCAGCAGCCACAGGCGGATTGCGACGGCGGCCAGCAGCAAAATCAGCAGCACAACCACCACGCGCAGGATCTTTTTCATGTCAGGTTTTCCTTGTGAAATCAGGGTGCTTTTCGTTGTTGTAATACGCGAACAATAAGCTGGAAGCAGGCTTCAATTTGCGGCGCAAACGGCTCGGTGCTTCGCATCAGCGCCACGGTGCGGCTGAGCGAAGGCTGCTGCAAATGAATCACTTTCAGCTCGGGGTCCTGCAAAAAGGTGGTGTAAAGCTGCGGCAAAATCGCCACCGCCAGCTGCGAGCGCACCAGCCCGTAAAGCGTTTCAATAAAATCGACCTGATAGCGTGCATTTAGCGTCAGCCGCTGGCTTTCGGCCATTGCCGCCACCAGCCGGCTGATATTGCCTTTTGAAAATACGGCGATGTCCCGCTTCACCAGGCTCCGCCACGGCGCATGGCTGGATTCTGCCAGAGGATCGTGACAGTTGACTACCGCCACAAAGGGATCCTCCTGCAGCGGATGGATTTCCAGCGTTTTAGGCACCGAACTGTCCAGCGCGCCCAGGCCAAAGTCCAGCTGACCGCTTTCCAGTTGGGCTATCAGCGCATCGTTGGTGCGATCGTGAAACTCTACGCGCAGGCGAGGAAAAGCTTCGGCGATCAATTGGGGAATATCGGGGAACAGCAGGCTACCTACCGACGGCACCAGGCCTATGCGAAGCGTGCCGTCGCCTCCGTCCTGCACAATACGCTGCATATCGTCAAAGGAGCGCTGCGCGACGTTGAGCACGCGTTCGGCATGAGGCAGCAGCGCCGCGCCTAAGTCCGTTAATGTCACTGCGGCCGCGGTACGATTTACCAGCTTGCCGCCCAGCACGGACTCAATCTGCCGTAGCGCGCTGCTCAGCGCGGGCTGACTGATCGCCAGCCGGCTGGCGGTATCGGTGAAATGACGAAGTTTCGCCAGCGTCACAAAATACTGGATCTGTTTTAACGAGAGTGCGGGAAGGCGCTGCCAGGGTTCAGCCATTGGGGTATCAGGGTTGCCAGGTAAACGTTTGCCACAGGATAAACGTTTCTTATCGGCTGATAAATTAAATCATCTGGGCAAAGCGTATTCCCCTGCCTAGAGTAGCCGCCAGAGCCTCTTTTTTGGAACCCTGCCATGACCTCTGCTGATTTACGACGCCGGGCGGTAAAAGCCGCCCTCGGTGAAGCGCCTTTCGACCTGCTGCTCATTAATGGCAGAGTCGTTGATATGGCAACCGGAGAAACACGTGAAGCCGATGTCGGTATAGTCGGCACGCTTATCGCCAGCGTACATCCTCGCGGCAGCCGCGAAGATGCCGCCCAGACCCACGATCTTGCCGGCAATTACCTCAGCCCAGGGCTGATGGATACCCACGTTCACGTTGAAAGCTCCCACCTGCCGCCCGCCCGCTATGCCGAAATCGTCGTTGCCCAGGGCACCACAACTATTTTTTGGGATCCGCACGAGCTGGCGAACGTGCTCGGCATTGAGGGCGTACGCTACGCCGTTGACGCCAGCCGCAACCTGCCGCTGCGCGTGATCTGCGCGGCGCCGTCCAGCGTGCCTTCAACGCCGGGGCTGGAGATGTCCGGCGCAGATTTTGCCGGGAAAGAGATGGAAACCCTGCTCTCCTGGCCTGAAGTGGCAGGCGTAGCCGAAGTGATGGATATGCACGGCGTGCTCAACGGCAGCGAGAGAATGCTGGAAATTCTTAACGCTGGCCTGGAGAGCGGCAAGCTGATTGAAGGGCATGCGCGGGGCCTCAGCGGCGCTGGACTGCAGGCCTACCTGGCGGCTGGCGTAACGTCCGACCATGAACTGACCTCCGCGGCAGATGCGCTGGAAAAACTGCGCGCCGGGCTGACTTTGGAAATTCGTGGTTCACACCCGTATCTGCTGCCGGAGATCGTCGCCGCGCTGAACGGCCTGCCGCATCTTTCCTCACAGGTCACCGTCTGCACCGATGACGTGCCGCCGGACATGCTGCTGGCAAAAGGGGGGATTGTGGCGCTGCTTAACCTGCTTATTGATCACGGCATGAAGGCCACGGATGCTTTGCGTCTGGCCACGCTCAATGCCTCGCTGCGCCTGCAGCGCCCGGATCTCGGTCTGGTTGCCGCAGGGCGCACCGCCGATCTGGTGGTGTTTGATTCACTGGAAAAACTGAGCGCCAAAACCGTTTACGTTGCCGGGAAGCTTGTAGCCGAACAGGGGAAAATGCTGGAGCCCGTCGCGGCGCCGTCTATCGTTCCTCCGCGAGATACCGTGCAGCTGCAGCCGCTAAACCCAAACGATTTTGTACTCAAAGTGCCGGTCAACAATGGCCGCGCACGCCTGCGCCACATCAAGGGCGCTCGCTTCACCCAATGGAGCGAAGTCGAGGTGGAAGTCCGGCACGGTGAAGTCCAGCTGCCAGAAGGTTTCAGCCTGATTTGGGTTCAGCATCGTCACGGCCGCCACGAGGCAAAACCTCAGCTGGCGCTGCTCGAAGGCTGGGGAGAACTTCGCGGGGCCATTGCCACAACCTATTCGCACGACTCGCACAATCTGGTGGTGCTGGGCAGAGATCCGCACGACATGGCGCTGGCCGCCAACGAGCTTATCGCCTGCGGGGGCGGGATGGCGCTGAGCCAGAACGGGCAGATGCTGGCGAAGGTAGAAATGCCGATTGCCGGAATGCTCTCCGATCTTCCCGCCGCCGAGCTGGCGCAGCAGTTTGCTCAATTACGCGAATTGAGCAATAAAGTCGCCGACTGGGAGCCGCCGTACCGCGTGTTCAAGGCTATCGAAGGCACCTGCCTCGCCTGTAACGCCGGGCCACATTTGACCGATCTGGGCCTGACGGATGGCAGCACTCGCCAGATAGTCGACCCGCTTATTGAATGCCACGAACATCCGGCAGACGCACACACAACACATTAATCCGGAGAGCCAAATAATGGCCGAAAATTCAGTGTCTCAGGCCGCCAGTGAAAGCTGGCTGGAGCGGCGATTCCAGCTCCGCAGCCGCCAAAGCAAAGTGAAAACCGAATGCCTCGCGGGCGTGACCGGCTTTCTCGCTGCAGCTTATCTTTTAGTGGTTATCCCCGGCCTGCTTGCCGTAGGCGGCATGGATAAAGGCGCGGCAACTACCGGGACGATCATCGTCTTCGTCATCGGCACCCTGCTGATGGCGTTTTACGGCAACCTGCCGTTTATTGTCGGGCCGGGTATCGGCGGCTCGGTGCTGGTGGGCGTTACGCTCGCCGGGAGCGAGCATATTGGCTGGCAGATTGGCCTCGGCATCGCCTGCTGGTCAGGCATTCTGTTCTTTGCGCTTACCCGCCTCGGCCTGCGCGAGGTCGTGACGCGCTCGGTGCCGCAGTCGATAAAGCTCGGGCTTACGGCCTCCATCGGGCTGTTCGTCGCGGTGCTGGGCTTCCGTAACGCTGGCCTGGTGCTGGCAAACGCGAAAACCAACGCTCTGGCGCTCGGCGACTTTACCTCTGCTGGCGCGATGGTTGCGCTGTGCGGCCTGTTCCTGGCCATTGCCCTTCAGGCTCGCCGCATACCGGGCGCCATTTTGTGGGCTATCCTGTTTGCCACGCTGGTCGGCATACCGCTGGGCGTCACCCATCTGCCGCAAAGCTTTATCGCTATGCCGCACTCGCTGGCACCGGTCTTGGGCCACGTTGATATGCTCGGCGCGCTGAACATCGCCTTCCTGCCGTTCCTGTTTGTGTTCTTTGCTTCAGAGTTTTTCTCCACTATGGGCACCACGCTGGCGGTGGGCGGCGAAGCCGGGCTGCTGGACGAACATGGCAACATGCAGCACATCAACCGTCCGTTTATGGTGGACTCCATTGCCGCAGCGCTGGGCCCGTGGGTCGGCATTCCGGCCGCCACCGCGCTGATTGAGTCTTCGGCGGCGGCAGAAGCTGGCGGTAAAACCGGCCTGACCGCGCTGGCGGCGGCGGTGATGTTCCTGCTGATGCTGCTGTTTACGCCGATCGCACTGATGATCCCTAAAGAAGCGACTGCACCCGCGCTGATCCTTATCGGCCTGAACATGTTCAGCGGCCTGCGCAAAGTGGATCTGGGGAACTTTACCGACGGCCTGCCGGTACTGATGATGGTGATGATCACGCTTATCGCCAACAGCTTCGGCACCGGGATCGCCGGCGGTCTGCTGTTCTACATCATCATTAAAGTGATTGCCGGTAAGTGGCGTGAAATTCCGGTGGGGCTGTACCTGCTGGCGATTCCGCTGGTCTATTACTTCGCCACGTTAGTGAAGCACTAGAAACAAAAATGCCCTCGGAAGAGGGCATTTTTCTTCAGGCGGCTGGATTTAGCCGTTGGTCTGGATCTTCTTGATGATATTGGTGGTAGAGCAGCCATCTTCGAAGTTCAGTACCATCACTTCCCCGCCGTTGGCCCAAACTTCTTTGCTGCCGGCAATCTGTTCTGGTTTGTAGTCGCCGCCCTTCACTAAACGATCCGGCAGGACCTCACCAATCAGGCGCTGCGGCGTGTCTTCTTCAAACAGCACTACCCAGTCCACGGCTTCCAGCGCCGCCAGCACGATCATGCGCTGATCCTGCGGGTTGACCGGGCGAGTTTCGCCTTTCAGGCGTTTGGTAGAAGCATCGCTGTTCACCGCCACAATCAAACGGTCACCCAGCTTGCGGGCGTTCGCCAGGTAAGATACGTGGCCCGCATGCAGAATATCGAACACGCCGTTGGTCATCACTACACGCTCACCGCGCTTGCGCGCAGCGGCGACGGCAACTTTCAGCTCGGCTTCAGTCATTACGCCAAAGCCCGTTTCTGCGCGACCACGTACCGCGTTTTCCAGCTCGACCGGAGAAACGGTTGACGTTCCCAGCTTGCCAACGACCACGCCCGCCGCAGCGTTGGCGAAGTAGCAAGCTTCTTCCAGAGAGTTTCCCGCCGCAAGCGTCGCCGCCAGCACGCCGATCACCGTATCACCGGCCCCGGTCACGTCGTAGACTTCCTGCGCCTGGGTTGGCAGATGGAATGGCTCAATGCCCGGCTGCAGCAGCGTCATGCCCTGCTCGGAACGCGTCACCAGCAGCGCCGACAGTTCATAGTCGGCAATCAGCTTCATGCCTCGTTCCACCAGCTCGGCTTCGGTTTTGCATTTGCCGACCACGGCCTCGAACTCGGAAAGATTCGGGGTCAGCAGCGTGGCACCACGGTAACGCTCAAAGTCCGTACCTTTCGGGTCGATCAGCACCGGCACTTTGGCTTCACGCGCGAGGCGAATCATCTGTTGCACGGTTGCCAACGCGCCTTTGGCGTAGTCGGAAAGCACCAGCGCGCCAATCTGCGGCAGCGCCTGGCTGATACGCTCGTGCAAGGGTTCTGGATCTACGCCCTCAAACCCTTCTTCAAAGTCGAGGCGAATCAGCTGCTGGTTACGGGAAAGCACGCGCAGCTTGGTAATCGTTGGGTGAGTCGGAACGGACACGAAGTCGCACTTCACGTTGACGCCGGCCAGGCTTTGGCTGAGCGCACGAGCCGCATCGTCAATACCGGTCAGGCCGACCAGGCGAGAATTAGCGCCAAGCGAAGCAATGTTCATCGCCACGTTAGCCGCACCGCCAGGGCGTTCTTCAATGGTATCCACCTTTACCACCGGCACCGGGGCTTCCGGCGAGATACGGCTGGTTGGGCCGTACCAGTAGCGATCCAGCATCACATCACCAACCACCATGACGCCTGCACGGCTGTATTCGGGCAGCGTTACTTTCATTCCTGACTCTCCAGCGAGGGATAAAATTTTGCGCGGGATGATAACATAATTACGCCCCGGCGTGCGTTTGCGGCTCGCCAAGCCAGGTTTGCCAGCTGCGGCGCACCTGCTCACGTTCTTCAACGAAAGCGTCCAGCGCAACGTTCCCAGGCAATTCCTGTAACGCCAGATGGTGCAATTCATCGCGCAGCGTGACATAGGCGTGGGTCAGGGCTTTAGCCTCGGACTCTGCCACAATGTCGTTTTGCGCCATCAGCTCCAGAATGCGGACGTTATCAGACCAGCGGGTAAGCTTCGGCGCTTCGCTGGCATAGCGCAGCACCAGATATTGCGTAATAAATTCGATGTCAGTGATACCGCCTTCATCGGCTTTAATATCAAAACGATCGCGGTGTTTATTGCCCAGATGCGCGCGCATTTTTTCACGCATCTCGCGCACTTCAACCTGCAGCGCCTGCCCTTCTCGTGGCGTGCAAAGGATCTCGCGACGAATGGCATCAAACTGGCGGTTAAGCGCCGGGTCACCGTAAACAACGCGGGCCCGGACCAGCGCCTGATGCTCCCAGGTCCAGGCTTCATTTTTCTGATAATCGGCAAAGGATTCTGCCGTTGTCACCAGCATTCCTGCCGCACCGGATGGCCTGAGACGAGCATCGACTTCGTACAGAATACCGGTCGAGGTTCGCGTGCTGAACAGGTGCATAATGCGCTGGGCAAGGCGCAGGTAGAACTGGCGACCATCGATTTCCCGCTCGCCGTCCGTCATGACTTCCATCGGGCAATCGTGCAGGAAGACCAAATCCAGATCGGAACTGTAGCCCAGTTCCCAGCCGCCCAGTTTTCCGTATCCCAGCACGGCAAAGCCACGGCCTTCTCTGTCCTGCAGATGCCGGGGCTGACCGTAGCGCGCCACCATTTGCGTCCAGGCTCGCTGAACCACCGCATCCAGAATAGCCTCGGCAAGCCAGGTCAAATGGTCGCTAACCTTCATGACCGGCAAGGTTCCGGCGATATCGGCTGCCGCCACGCGCAGCATCTGGGCCTGTTTGAACTGGCGTAACGCTTCGAGCTGCTGCTCTTCGTCTTCGTCCGGCACTCGCAGCAGGTACTGACGGAGTTCGTCGCGATAAGCATCCATTGCCGTTGGCTGGTACAGCGTGTTGGGATCGAGCAATTCATCAAGCAGCAGCGGGTAGCTGGCAAGCTGCGCGGCAATCATCGGCGAGGCCGCACAGAGTGTGATCAGGTGCTTGAGCGCGCCGGGGAATTCGCTGAGCAGCTCCAGATAGGTCGTGCGGGTGAGAATGCCAAACAGCAACGGCGTTAAGCGGGAAAACGTCAACGGCGCGTCGGCCCGGGAACAGACTTCGCTCAGCAGGTGCGGCAGCAGCTGATCCAGCACCTGGCGGCCACGTGGGCCAATAGTGCGCTTGTCGATCTCCTGACGGAAATGGCTAACTTGCTTGAGTAATTCGGCCCGTGCCTCAGCAGTTAAATGACTTAGCACCGCCGTATTTTCATCGGCGTCCAGGGCGTCAATCCACAGTTCACGCCATGCCTCAGAGACTTTATCCTCCCCGGCTTCGGGCTCATCGTCGCCAATCAGGTCATTAAAGACCTGGCGCACGTCGTTCATATGCAGCAGCAGCGTCTGCTGAAGCGCATTCCAGTCTGCGGCCTGCATCGCCCAGGCCAGGCGAGCGCGATTAAGATCGTCCCCCGGCAAGGTTTGCGTCTGCTCGTCGTTGATACTTTGCAGCAGGTTTTCCAGCCGACGCAAATAGAGGTAGGCCGCGCGGAGTTTCTGTGCATCCTCTTCCGGGAGCAAATGAAGCTGCTGGATGGCGTCGAGGGTAGGCAGCAGAGAGCGGGACTGCAGCGAAGGCTCTCGCCCGCCGCGGATGAGCTGGAAGACCTGAACGATAAACTCGATTTCACGGATACCGCCCGCGCCGAGCTTAATATTGTCCGTCAGCCCCCGGCGGCGCACTTCGCGGGCAATCATGCCCTTCATGTTACGCAAGGACTGGATCACGCTAAAGTCGATGTAGCGGCGGAACACGAACGGGCGCAGCGTGTTGCGCAGCTCCTGGCTCCACACGTCGTCGTTGTCACCCATAATGCGCGCTTTCACCATCGCGTAGCGCTCCCAGTCGCGCCCCTGCTCCTGGTAATAATCTTCCAGCGCGGCAAAGCTGAGCACCAGCGGGCCGCTGTCGCCAAACGGACGCAGGCGCATATCCACGCGGTAAACAAAACCGTCCTGCGTCGGCTGGTCGAGGACTTTAATCAGGCGTTGCCCCATGCGGGTAAAGAACTGGGCGTTATCCAGCTCGCGTCGTCCGCCCTGGGTTGAACCGTTCTCCGGCCAGGCAAAAATCAGGTCGATATCGGAAGAGAAATTCAGTTCGCCACCGCCGAGCTTGCCCATGCCGAGGATCAGCAGCGGCTGAGGCTCTCCGGCTGCGTTACAGGGCGTGCCCCACTCGCGACAGCAGGCAGCATAGAGCCAGTCGCGGGCGGCCACGATAAGCGTTTCAGCCAGCACGCTAAGCTGTTGCAGCGTGCTTTGGGTATCCACCTGCTCCAGCGCCTGCCCCCAGGCAATGCGCACCATAATGCGGCGACGGAAAAAACGCAGCGCTTTCATTAATGCCGCTTCGTCGTGTACATCCTGCAAGTCATGCTGCAGCCAGGCGGCATAATGTTGCCATTCGTCAGCCTTGGGCGCGTCCTGCTGCAACGTTTGCAGCCAGGCGGGATACGCCACCACGCTGTCACCAACAAAATCACTTATCGCCAGCACCGCGCGAGCTTCGTCGCTCAGTGTCAGGGAGTCAATCTCTTGCGGCAGGCGCGGCAAAAACGCCTGCAGGTGCTGCTGTAATAAAGGAGTCAGCGACATCATGGTGGGTATCCGTTGCCAGTCTATTATTTCCCGCTATGCAGCCAGAATGGCGCCTGCGAGATCGCTTCGTTTCGGTAATGCTCTATTTCGATGCGCTGGCGGGTAACGATGGCGTGGCGCAGTCCGTGCCAGTTTTCCAACCATGGCTGAGTTTGCGCATCGCTGTATACCCCGGCCAGCAGGCGAATAGAATCCGTCTCACGCGCCAGGCGCGGCAGCTGGTCAGCATAGCTGTCTCCCAGCGGGCGCTGGAAGGTCTCTTTCAGCTCGGCCGCGTGGCGGGAAAGGTGAGTATCGGCAAAACGCTTGAAGGAGCCATCCAGCTTAGCGCGCGCTTTTTCATCAACAAACGCCTGCCACTGGCGCTCCACCAGCCAGCGGGTCAACGCCAGTTTGGCGCTGCTTGCCTGCGCGCTGTACACCATTGCCTCGGCTTTTTCATCGTCGGCAAAGCGGGTTTCAAGCGCAATCAGCTGCTCACGCAAGTGAGTGCTCGCTTTTCTTGGAATTATGCCGCCGAAAAGCGCCAGAGCATGACGCACCAGGCCCACGGCATCAATCACCTGCTGTCTGGCCGCTTTCACGCCGCTAAGCCACAGCTCTTCATGGTAGAGCCAGTGAGCGAGCGCCAGCTCCAGGGAACCTTCCAGACCTTGTTCAACGGTGGCTTTAGCTGGTGGGTAGAGCACGCCCAGCGGCTTCACTTCGCGCACCGCATTGCCTTGAGCCAGGTGATAACCGCGCGCCGCTTTGCTCAGGCTGCCCTGACGCAGGCCAGGCTCAGTGACCAGGCTTTCCGCCAGGGCCAGCAGGTCTGACGTTTCACCGGCTAACAGTTCAAGTTCGAGTTCGCAGATCGGCGTCTGGTGCTCCCCGGCTTTCACTTCACCGAGATCCAGCGCCAGCTCAATGCGGCTCGCACCGTGAGTAACCACCCACTTTTCACGCGCAAAGTCGGTGCTGAACAGCGGCTTAACCCCGGCCTGCAGCGCCGCCACGTCCAGCCCTTCGGGCCACACTTCCGCCGGCAGCAAAGCGAGATCCAGCTCGGGCTTGCTTAGCTCTACGTTATATTCAGGGCGCTGATGCAGCCCGCCGGTCACGCGTCCGGCGATTTTCATCGTCATTTCATAGCGCCCGGCATCCCCACGAATGCGCAGCCCCATGTCGTGACGACGCAGCTGGTTATCCGCTGTTTCATAATAGATATTGAGCAACTGCCGTGGATCGCTGTGCTCGCCCGGCAGGGCATTCAACTTGTCGCGCAGCGCGTCAAGCGCAGCAGGGTTAACGATGAATTTGAGTTCGATTTCCTGAGCCATGTCTTCTTTACTTTTGTTTACGTCACACCAGGCAACATCCTGGCGAACTAAATAGCGTCGATTAGGTCTGTAATAGTACGACAAAATACCCCTTCGGGTAGCGAATTTGCGGTAGTGCAGGAACGCCTGGTGGTGAAATTGACATCAGGATGATTCTCATTCAGGTTTACGGATTGCACCGTCAGACTGTTGCCACTACTATCGTTCCACACTTTATGAAAATAACGACGAAATAATGCAGAAATTACGCCTGATTTGCCTCACTTTGCTGTCCCTTAGCGTTTCCGTCGTGGCTCATGCCGAAGAAAAACGTTATGTCTCTGATGAATTGAACACCTGGGTCCGCAGTGGCCCGGGCGATAACTACCGCCTGGTTGGCACCGTCAACGCAGGGGAACAAGTCACGCTGCTGCAAAGCAATGAAGAAACGAAATACGGCCAGGTACGCGACAGCAACGGGCGCACTTCCTGGATCCCGCTTGCTCAGCTGAGCGCCAATCCAAGCCTGCGTACCCGCGTACCCGATCTGGAAAACCAGGTCAAAACGCTGACCGACAAGCTGAATAACATCGACACAACCTGGAACCAGCGTACCGCTGAAATGCAGCAGAAGGTTGCCCAGAGCGACACCGTGATTAACGGCCTGAAGGACGAGAATCAGCAGCTCAAAAACCAGCTAATCGTCGCCAAGAAAAAGGTGGATGCCGCCAACGTCCAGCTTGACGATAAACAGCGCGCCATCATCATGCAGTGGTTTATGTACGGCGGCGGTGTGGCTGGGTTTGGCCTGCTGATTGGCCTGCTGCTTCCGCACATGATCCCAAGCCGTAAGAAGAAAGACCGCTGGATGAACTAACGGCGACACATTAGCCGTTGCTTCCCCCTCGCATCTACACTTACCATTCGTGGTTCAATAACGGTGCCTGGGGTGTAAAGCGTGAAGATTTATCTGGTCGGTGGTGCAGTTCGTGATGGGTTATTAAAACTACCGGTTAAGGATAAAGACTGGGTTGTGGTTGGGATGACGCCTCAGCAAATGCTGGATGAAGGCTACGAGCAGGTCGGGAAAGACTTTCCTGTGTTCCTGCATCCGCAAACCCACGAAGAGTATGCTCTGGCCCGTACCGAAAGGAAATCAGGCCAGGGCTATACCGGCTTTACCTGCTATTCAGCCCCGGACGTCACGCTTGAACAGGATCTCCTGCGCCGCGACCTGACGATCAACGCCATTGCCCAGGATGAGAACGGCGAGATTATCGATCCGTATAACGGCCTCGCCGACATCGAGCGTCGCCTGCTGCGCCATGTTTCACCGGCTTTCAATGAAGACCCGCTGCGCGTCCTGCGCGTGGCGCGTTTTGCTGCACGCTACGCCCACCTGAATTTCCAGATAGCGCCAGAAACCCTCGCGCTGATGCGTGAAATGACCGACAACGGTGAAATCGCCCATCTCACCGCCGAACGCGTCTGGAAGGAGACGGAAAACGCGCTGACCAGCCGTAACCCGCAGGTCTTTTTTGCCGTGCTGCGCGAATGCGGCGCCCTGAAAGTCCTGTTCCCGGAAATCGACGCGCTATACGGCGTTCCGGCGCCGGCAAAATGGCACCCGGAAATAGACACCGGTATTCATACGCTGATGACCCTGTCTATTGCCGCGCAGCTTAGCCCGGAGGTAGACGTTCGCTTTGCCACGCTGTGTCACGACCTCGGCAAGGGGTTGACGCCAAAAGAAAAATGGCCAAGCCACCACGGCCACGGCCCGGCGGGCGTTAAGCTTGTGGAGCAACTTTGTGCCCGCCTGCGCATCCCGAATGACATTCGTGACCTGGCAAAACTGGTCGCCGAGTTCCACGACCTGATCCACACCTTCCCGATTTTGCAGCCAAAAACGGTGATAAAGCTGTTCGACGCCATCGACGCCTGGCGTAAGCCGCATCGCGTGGAGCAAATCGCCTTAACCAGCGAGGCCGATGCCCGAGGGCGCACCGGTTTTGAGGCCAGTGATTATCCGCAGGGCAGAATGCTGCGCGCGGCCTGGATTGCGGCGCAGAGCGTAACGAACAAAGAAGTGATTGAAGCTGGATTCAGCGGCCCGGCAATCAGGGAAGAGCTGACGAAGCGGAGAATTAAAGCGGTTGCGGTCTGGAAGGAGCAGCACTGCCCCCAGCCGCAAGGCTGAGGGCATCAGAAACTAGGTGAAGATAAAGAACACCACTGCGGCTACCACGAAGCGGTAGATAGCGAACGGAATAAACGAAATTCGCTTAATCAGATGCAGGAAGGTTTTGATGGCGATTAGCGCGACGATAAAGGCGGTAACAAAGCCCACGGCAAACATTGGCAGGTCGCCCATCGTCAGGAAGCCGATACTCTTATAGAGGTCAAGCGCCGTCGCCCCCATCATCATCGGCACCGCCAGCAGGAACGAGAACTCAGAGGCCGCATAGCGGCTAACGCCCATCAGCATCCCGCCGGAAATGGTTGCCCCGGAACGAGAGAAGCCCGGCCAAAGCGCCAGACACTGGAAGCAGCCAATCATAAATGCCTGACGGTAGGTTATGTCGTCCACGCCAACCGCACTCGGCACCTTCGGCTTCAGGCATTCCGCCGCAATCAGCAGCACGCCGCCGACCACCAGGGCATACATCACATTCACCGGGTTAAACAGCGATTTAATGGCATCGTGAAGAACAAGTCCCAGCACCACCGCCGGTATCATGCCGAGCAGAATATGAATCAGTGAAAGACGCCCCGTGCCTACCCCTTCATGCTCGGGAGGACGGCCAAAATGAATGCCAATCAGGCCAAACAGACGACGCCAGAACATCACGACCACGGCGAGAATAGAGCCAAGCTGGATAACCACTTCGAAGGTTTCAGCCGTCTGCCCCTCAAAGCCTAAAAGATGCCCCACAATAATCATGTGCCCGGTAGACGATACCGGTAAAAACTCGGTTAACCCTTCAACAACGCCAAGAATGGCGGCAATTGCCAAGGTTGGTAGATCGCTCATCACTTAACCCTCATCCCCAAAAACAGACACAAAAAAACGGCCTACGCAGGACGTTAGCCGCAAAAGATACGTTGATAAGACCCGCCGGTCACCGTTTGGTTTAACGATCCCGGTAATTATTTGCCTGGTTTCAGATTACTGCCACGCTCGATGATAACCCCAACGTTAGCGGCCTGAGCTACCGCCCCTGGCTTACTCACCTTCAGGCGAATCCACGGCGAGTTAAAGCGGGCCAGCAGCAGTTCCGCTATTTCTTCAGCCACGCGCTCCACCAGGGCAAAGCGTCCGCCGCTGACGTGCTTAATCACGGCTTCGCTCACATCCGCATAGCTGAGGCAATCCTTTACATCATCGCTGCCCGCGGCTTTGCGGTTATCCCAGGCCATTTCGATATCGAACACCAGCTTCTGTTCAATGGTCTGTTCCCAGTCGTAAACACCGATGGTGGTGATTACCGAAAGCTGCTCTATAAATACAATGTCCATCACGCCCTGCCCGGTTTTTAGTCATGCCGGATACCACTTCCGGCGAAATATGCGTATTATCCACAGATGCAAAGAAGACTTCGACACTTTCAACATGGAACAGCGTTATGAGTGCAATCGCGCCTGGTATGATCCTCCTCGCGTATCTTTGCGGCTCGATTTCTAGCGCCATTCTGGTTTGCCGCATTGCCGGTCTCCCCGATCCACGCGAGAGCGGCTCCGGTAACCCAGGAGCAACCAATGTATTACGCATTGGCGGTAAAGGTGCAGCCGCAGCGGTACTGATTTTTGACGTTCTGAAAGGCATGCTGCCCGTCTGGGCGGCGTGGGCGTTGGGTGTGACCCCCTTCTGGCTTGGCCTGATTGCCATTGCCGCCTGCCTCGGCCATATCTGGCCGGTGTTCTTTAAATTCCGCGGCGGTAAAGGCGTGGCGACGGCATTTGGCGCCATCGCACCCATCGGCTGGGATTTAACCGGCGTGATGGCCGGAACCTGGCTGCTAAGCGTGTTATTAAGCGGCTACTCTTCTCTCGGCGCGATTATCAGCGCGCTGATCGCCCCGTTCTACGTGTGGTGGTTCAAGCCGCAGTTCACCTTCCCGGTAGCCATGCTTTCCTGCCTGATTCTGATGCGTCACCACGACAATATTCAGCGCCTGTGGCGTGGCCAGGAAACAAAGATCTGGGCGCGGTTTAAGAAGAAAAAGAAAAAAACCGAGCAGGAATAACCCGTCTCGCTTGAGACCAGCCAGAAACAACAAAGGAGTGATAAATCACTCCTTTTTTACGCCCGTAACAAGCCTGCTATCCCAGCGGACTTTAGGCGTGGTTTAACAATCGCTCTGCCGTTTACCGGCCAGGGAAAAACATCGCGGCAAGCTCCTGGCCCGGCTCATCTGCCCGCATAAAAGCTTCACCGACAAGGAAGTTATTCACGTTGGCTTCGCGCAGGCGAATCACATGTTCACGCGTGGCAATGCCGGACTCGGTCACCACCATTCGATCCGCCGGAAGCTGAGCTAACAGGCTAATCGTGGTTTCGATCGTTGTTTCGAAGGTGCGCAGATTACGGTTGTTGACGCCAATAAGCGGCGTGGTCAGCCGGAGTGAACGTTCCAGCTCATCGGCATCGTGAACCTCTACCAGCACCGCCATGCCCAGTTCGTGGGCCTGCGCCTCAAGCTCCTGCATCTGGCCGTCTTCAAGCGCGGAGACGATAA
The DNA here is from genome assembly GCF_042138895.1 of Cedecea selenatireducens. Lineage (NCBI taxonomy): Bacteria > Pseudomonadati > Pseudomonadota > Gammaproteobacteria > Enterobacterales > Enterobacteriaceae > Cedecea > Cedecea selenatireducens. Next base: position 167,730 of record NZ_JBHIKW010000003.1, read on the forward strand.
GCAGAATGCAATCTGCCCCCATCGCCCTGGCTTCCACAACCTGCCACGGATCGATGATAAAATCTTTGCGTAAAACCGGCAGCTCGCAGGCGGCACGAGCCTGCTGCAGATAAGCCGCGCTGCCCTGGAAGAACTGCACGTCAGTCAGCACCGACAGGCAGGCGGCACCGCCCTGTTGATACGATGCCGCTATCTCAGCAGGATTGAAATTCTCACGAATCAACCCTTTCGACGGGCTGGCCTTTTTCACTTCGGCAATCACCCCAGCCAGACCTGCATCACGCTTGTGGCGCAGCGCGGCAACAAAATCACGGTGATTCTGTGCGGCGGCCTGTTCAGCAAGCTGGCTTAGGGAAATTGCTTTTTTAGCGGCGGCAATTTCTTCATGCTTAACGTCGATAATTTTGCTGAGGATATCGGACACAATGTTCTCCAGGTTCAGTCGGGTATCGCGATAGATTGCCGGATTGTGCGCCGAAAGTACCGGGCAAATTCCGCTTTCGTTTGTTGCAGAGTATTACCAGGCAGGATGGGCTGCGGGGACAAAAAAGGAGCGGTTAAACGCTCCTTTTAGTTTGCTTATCAGGCGGCGGGTAACTCTGCCAGCGGCCAACGTGGACGCACGCTAACGCTCAGCTCGCCGGAGGTGCCGGCTTTCAGGCGAATCATCCCGGCATAGGCAATCATTGCGCCATTGTCGGTGCAAAACTCCGGGCGAGCGTAAAACACTTCGCCGCGGCGTTTAGTCATCATCTCGGCCAGTTTTGCGCGCAGGGTACGGTTTGCGCTCACGCCGCCCGCCATCACCAGCCGCTTAAAGCCGGTATGATCGAGCGCGCGTTTACATTTGATTGCCAGCGTGTCCACAACCGCATCTTCGAAAGCGCGGGCGATATCAGCGCGAGTCCGATCGTCAGCGTCGTTATCGCGAATGGTGTTTGCGGCAAAGGTTTTCAGACCAGAGAAGCTAAAGTCCATCCCCGGACGGTCAGTCATCGGGCGTGGGAAGGTAAAGCGCCCCGCCGTGCCCTGCGCCGCCATTTTGGACAGCAGCGGCCCACCTGGATAGTCGAGCCCCAGCAGCTTGGCGGTTTTATCAAATGCCTCACCGGCCGCATCGTCGATAGACTCGCCCAGCAGTTCATATTTACCAATGCCGGTCACGCTGATGAGCTGGGTATGGCCGCCGGAAACCAGCAGCGCGACAAACGGAAACTCGGGCGGATTGTCTTCCAGCATCGGGGCCAGCAGGTGACCTTCCATATGGTGTACCGGCACGGCTGGCACATCCCAGGCAAACGCCAGCGAGCGGCCAATCGTGGCGCCAACCAGCAGCGCGCCCACCAGACCCGGCCCGGCGGTATAGGCTACGCCGTCGATATCTTTTGCGGTTAATCCGGCTTCTTTCAGCGCGGCCTGGATAAGCGGCACGGTCTTGCGAACGTGATCGCGGGAGGCCAGCTCCGGCACCACGCCGCCGTAGTCAGCGTGCAGTTTCACCTGACTATACAATTGGTTGGCTAATAACCCTTTCTCATCGTCATAAATGGCGATGCCGGTTTCATCACAGGATGTTTCGATTCCCAGTACACGCATGGCTTGTTTTACCTCTTTGGCCCGGCGCGAAGTTTAATCCCGGTGGCTTCCTTTGTAAAACTTTGCTGCCCTATACCCCGCCTGATGGTGTATAATCTGCGGTCCTGGAAGATACCGGCCCTAAAAGCCAGGTTTCTCGTCGTTCGGTGCTTTACAAAGCAGCAAGAGTTGCAGTAAAATTCCGCACCATTTTGAATTAAGCTGGCCTGTATGCCAGCGGCAAACCGAATTATTAAAGGTGAGAGTTACATGCCGGTAATTAAAGTACGTGAAAACGAGCCGTTCGACGTAGCACTGCGTCGCTTCAAGCGTTCATGCGAAAAAGCAGGCGTTCTGGCTGAAGTCCGTCGTCGTGAGTTCTATGAAAAACCAACGACCGAACGTAAGCGCGCTAAAGCTTCTGCTGTGAAACGCCACGCGAAGAAACTGGCTCGCGAAAACGCACGCCGCACTCGTCTGTACTAATCTTCTGAGGATTCACTCCTCAACTTCAGACTGAGTAGTAGTTATAAGGCCGTGCTTCCGAAAGGAATGCGCGGCTTATTCTCGTTTATAAACTGACATATCCCTGAGCTTTTAGGCCCCGGCCTGAGAGATGACGGATATAGCATGGGGCCTATGGCTGGACGAATCCCGCGTGTTTTTATCAATGACCTGATCGCTCGCACCGACATCGTCGACCTGATCGATGCTCGCGTGAAGCTGAAAAAACAGGGCAAGAACTACCACGCATGTTGTCCATTCCATAACGAGAAAACCCCCTCTTTCACCGTGAACGGTGATAAACAGTTTTACCACTGCTTTGGCTGTGGCGCACACGGTAATGCCCTCGACTTCCTGATGAACTACGACAAGCTTGAGTTTGTCGAAAGCGTTGAAGAGCTGGCGACCATGCACAACCTTGAAGTGCCGTACGAGGCTGGCAACGGCCCAAGCCAGATCGAACGACACCAGCGCCAAAGCCTGTACCAACTGATGGACGGTCTGAACGCCTTTTATCAGCAGGCGCTGAAGCAGCCCGCCGCAGAACCGGCGCGCCAGTATCTGGGCAAGCGTGGCCTGAGCGACGAGGTGATTAGCCACTTCGCCATCGGCTATGCGCCACCAGGCTGGGACAATGCGCTTAAACGCTTTGGCGGCAACAGTGAAAACCGCCAGGCTCTGACGGACGCCGGCATGCTGGTCACCAACGACCAGGGCCGCAGCTATGACCGCTTTCGCGAGCGCGTCATGTTCCCGATTCGCGATAAACGCGGCCGGGTCATCGGATTTGGTGGACGCGTGCTGGGCGATGCCCTGCCGAAGTACCTGAACTCCCCGGAAACCGACATTTTTCACAAAGGCCGCCAGCTGTATGGCCTGTATGAAGCCCAGCAGAGCCAGCCGGAACCGGCGCGTCTTCTGGTAGTCGAAGGATATATGGATGTGGTGGCGCTGGCGCAGTACGGCATTTCTTACGCCGTAGCGTCCCTTGGCACCTCCACAACCGCCGATCATATTCAGCTGCTGTTCCGGGTAACGGACAACGTGGTCTGCTGCTATGACGGCGATCGTGCGGGACGAGACGCGGCATGGCGTGCGCTGGAAACTGCGCTACCTTATATGACGGACGGCCGTCAGCTGCGCTTTATGTTCCTGCCCGACGGCGAAGACCCGGATACGCTGGTGCGTAAAGAAGGAAAGGACGCGTTTGAAGCGCGGATGGAGCAGGCTCAGCCGCTCTCCACTTTCCTGTTTAACAGCCTGATGCCTCAGGTTGACTTGAGTACGCCAGACGGAAGAGCGCGGTTAAGCACCCTGGCTCTGCCGCTGATTAGCCAGGTCCCCGGCGAAACGCTGCGTATCTATCTGCGCCAGGAGTTGGGCAACAAGCTCGGTATCCTGGACGACAGCCAGCTTGAAAAGCTGATGCCCAAACAGGCTGAAGGTGCTACACCTCGCCCGGCGCCTCAGCTAAAACGCACAACCATGCGTATACTGATAGGGTTACTGGTACAGAACCCGGAACTGGCCCCGCTGGTCCCGCCACTTAGCGGACTGGATGCCACAAAGCTGCCGGGTTTAACGCTGTTCAGCAGCCTGGTTGACGCCTGTATGGCGCAGCCGGGGCTGACCACCGGGCAGTTGCTGGAGCAATATCGTGGCACAAATGAGGCCACGACCCTTGAAAAACTCTCGGCGTGGGACGATATAGCAGATAGAGACATTGCTGAAAAAACGTTCACCGACTCGCTGGACCATCTTTTCGAGTCGGCGCTAGAGTTAAGGTTTGAAGAATTAATGGCACGTTCCAGAACGACGGGGCTGACCCCGGCGGAGCGTGAAGAAGTTCGCGTGATAACGCAATCGCGCGCCAAAAAATAGATTCGCGGCTTAACTGCCGAACATTGATCGGGTCACCCCCGAACGCCGCACGGACGGGCTGCGGCATAAAAATAAATCAGCCCTCGTACGTTATTGTTGGCGGCAACGCCTACCGACACAACCCTAATACTGAAGTGTGGATACCGTCTTATGGAGCAAAACCCGCAGTCACAGCTCAAGCTTCTTGTCCAACGTGGTAAAGAGCAAGGCTATCTGACCTATGCCGAGGTCAATGACCATCTGCCGGAAGATATCGTCGACTCCGATCAGATCGAAGACATCATCCAAATGATCAACGACATGGGCATTCAGGTGATGGAAGAAGCCCCTGATGCCGATGATCTTTTGCTTGCTGAAAACTCTAACAATACCGATGAAGACGCGGAAGAAGCGGCCGCACAGGTACTGTCCAGCGTGGAGTCCGAGATTGGACGTACCACCGACCCAGTGCGCATGTACATGCGCGAAATGGGCACCGTTGAACTGTTAACCCGTGAGGGTGAGATCGATATCGCGAAGCGTATCGAAGACGGTATCAACCAGGTACAGTGCTCTGTCGCCGAGTATCCGGAAGCGATCACCTATCTGCTGGAGCAGTACGATCGCGTTGAAGCCGAAGAAGCGCGTCTGTCCGACCTCATCACCGGCTTTGTTGACCCGAACGCTGAAGAAGACCTCGCACCAACCGCGACGCACGTCGGTTCCGAACTCTCTCAGGAAGAGAGGGACGACGATGAAGACGAAGACGAAGAGTCTGACGACGACAGCTCCGACGATGACAACAGCATCGACCCGGAACTGGCGCGTGAGAAATTCGGTGAACTGCGTAAACAGTATGAACTGGCTCGCGACACCATCAAAGCGAAGGGCCGCAGCCACCCGGATGCCGCAGCCGAAATCCTGCAGCTGTCTGAAGTGTTCAAACAGTTCCGCCTGGTGCCGAAGCAGTTCGACTACCTGGTCAACAGCATGCGCGTCATGATGGACCGCGTTCGTACTCAAGAACGTATCATCATGAAGCTGTGCGTTGAGCAGTGCAAAATGCCGAAGAAAAACTTCATCACGCTGTTCACCGGCAACGAAACCAGCGAAACCTGGTTCAACGCGGCCATTGCGATGAACAAGCCGTGGTCTGAAAAGCTGCACGACGTTGCCGATGACGTTCACCGCGGCCTGCAGAAGCTGCAGCAGATCGAAGAAGAAACCGGCCTGACCATCGAACAGGTAAAAGACATCAACCGTCGTATGTCCATCGGTGAAGCGAAAGCGCGCCGTGCGAAGAAAGAGATGGTTGAAGCCAACTTACGTCTGGTTATTTCTATCGCCAAGAAATACACCAACCGTGGTCTGCAGTTCCTCGACCTGATTCAGGAAGGCAACATCGGCCTGATGAAAGCCGTTGATAAGTTTGAATACCGCCGTGGCTATAAGTTCTCGACTTATGCGACCTGGTGGATCCGTCAGGCTATCACCCGCTCCATCGCCGACCAGGCGCGTACCATCCGTATTCCGGTGCACATGATTGAGACTATCAACAAGCTCAACCGTATTTCGCGCCAGATGCTGCAGGAGATGGGCCGTGAGCCAACGCCGGAAGAGCTAGCCGAGCGTATGCTGATGCCGGAAGACAAAATCCGTAAAGTGCTGAAAATTGCCAAAGAGCCTATCTCCATGGAAACGCCAATCGGCGACGATGAAGATTCGCATCTGGGTGACTTCATCGAGGATACAACCCTCGAGCTGCCGCTGGATTCTGCCACCTCCGAAAGCCTGCGTTCCGCAACGCACGACGTTCTGGCTGGCCTGACGGCGCGTGAAGCGAAAGTCCTGCGTATGCGCTTCGGTATCGACATGAATACCGACCACACGCTGGAAGAAGTGGGTAAACAGTTCGACGTGACCCGCGAACGTATCCGTCAGATCGAAGCGAAGGCGCTGCGCAAACTGCGCCACCCAAGCCGCTCTGAAGTGCTGCGTAGCTTCCTGGACGATTAATCGGTTCAGAAAACTGAAAAGCTCCCCGCCCGGGAGCTTTTTTTTGCCCTGAATTTGCGGTTTCTCCCCGCTCTCTCTGGGGGCCTCTTTCAATTCCCCCTCTCCCTCTGGGTGCCTCTTTCAATTCCCCCCTCCCTCTGGGTGCCTCTTTCAATTCCCCCTCTCCCTCTGGGGGCCTCTTTCAATTCCCCCTCTCCCTCTGGGTGCCTCTTTCAATTCCCCCTCTCCCTCTGGGAGAGGGTCGGGGTGAGGGCATACAGCAACACTATGCTTACCGCCCCCGAGCCGCCAGAGATTCATCCAGCTCTTTATAGGCTTCCGTCAGTTTATCCAACGTCACGCGGCTTAAGCCGCTCGGGTTAGGCAAAATCCACACCTCGGTATCACCGATGGTAATCTCCTGCTTGCCCCATTTCGCACCACGCTGGCTGAAAGCCTGCTCAAAGGCCTGCTTGCCCAGAATAGCCAGCGTTCTCGGCTGGTAGTCCTGCATCTTTGTAATCAGCTCTCGGCCACCGGCACGCAGCTCCTGCAACGCCACTTCGCTTGCCTGAACCGTAGGCCGCTCAACCAGCTTCGTCACGCCACAGCCGTAGGAAAGCAGCAGTTGTGCTTCCTCAGGCTTGAGCTGTCGGTCGGTAAAACCCGCCAGGTGAAGAACCTTCCAGAAACGATTAGCAGGATGAGCAAAAGGTAACCCGAGATGAGCGGATGATTTTCCCGGATTTATGCCGCAGAACACGACCCGCAGGTTCGGCTGAAGGATATCGCTGACCATTGCATTTCCCATCTGAATGAATCGAGTGGAAAGTATAAGGGATTGATTAGCAATTGTTTATAAAATCAGCACATGCTATTTAAGCGCTGGATTGCCATCGACAGTTACATTATAATCCAGCGCCATGGCCCCTTAGCTCAGTGGTTAGAGCAGGCGACTCATAATCGCTTGGTCGCTGGTTCAAGTCCAGCAGGGGCCACCAAATTTTAGCTTTAAAATCATATAATTAAGCCACCCGAAAGAGTGGCTTTTTTGTTGTTTCATTTTTAGATGGCGATAAAGTGTCGCTAACCTGTCCACCTTAAATGGCAGTTCAGCCGTACCTGGCGCATTTGATAAATAAGATCGTCTGCATCACACGAAAGGCTGAAAAAAACGTACCTTCCCACATCAGCAAAGAGTTTTATGACTCTTCGGTCGGCTCCCGAGCCACGCGGCGTAACGCGTTTTGATAGTTAAATTCTGCAGCCTGCACCAGTCCGTTAAAAGCCTGAGTCGCGGTGATCAAGCCCGAAATATGTGTGCTGCCATCAGAATAGTGAACGCCGCCAGTGCGTCCTGCTGTGCATTCAACGCACGCAGTTCTTCGTGTAAATCAATATATGCAATATGCATTTTTTGGTTTTTCTTATATATGATGAGATCGACGTTCAGCCTTTATCCGAGTAAAAATGCTCTGACTGATTCATTTATATAAACATTATACCCCTCACATCAATAAATTAGATGTTATAGCTTTTCCGTCTTAAAAAAAAAGGCCAACTCTTCAGTCAGCCTTTTTATTTTCTCGATTACGGGTATTCAGGTCACACCAGCGCCCGGAGTTCTTCCTTCATGTAGGAAGAGAAATATTCAGGGTTTTTAATGATAAGGCGGTTACCGGACTCAACCTTGTCCGCCCAACCGGCAACTTTTTTGGTGAAATCGGCGTTCCATCCCTCCTGAACGCCTCGGGCCGTTACGTCGTCTGAGCTAGCCGGGACGCCCAGCTGCTTCAGGTAACTAAACATTCCCTTCGCGGTGCTTTCATCCATAGGGTCCGGCACGGAGGCCGTGGTGTTCATACCGCCAATGAAGTCTAATGCTTTATCAATCGCTGTTGTCATAATTTATCCTTAAAATCAACCGCTTAATAAATAAGACTGTGACACGCGAGATCAAATGTACCATTAATCAAACTTCATTTTTTCAGGGTCAGTCACGTTTAAAGCCTCTGACGCCTTATCAGTATCTGGATGCGGCTGCTCTGCACCCGGCAGGCAGCCGCTGAAGATTAGAACTTCTCCCAGTTATCTGAGCTACCGCCGCTCACGGCAAGCGCGGTTTTACGCGTCGCTAAAACGGGTGCAGCCTGAACCAGCCGCGCGTTAGCGGCCGCTACAGCCTGCCCGGTATTGAAAATACTCATCAGTTGCACAAGCCTGGTGGCCTGATCGCGGAGGCTCTCGGCGGCGCTGGCTGACTCCTCCACCAGCGCAGCGTTCTGCTGCGTCACCTGATCCAACTGAGTGATAGCGACGTTGATTTGGACGATGCCCTGTCCCTGCTCTTCCGTGGTCACGCCAATCTCAGAGATCAGCCCGGCCACGCGGTGGGACTGCTGTACCAGGTCATCGATCGTCGTACCGGCAGAGCTAACCATATCCGATCCTTTTGTCACTGTTCGCATACTGTCCTCAATCAGGGTTTTGATCTCACTGGCCGCAGAAGCTGAACGCTGTGCCAGAGAACGCACTTCCCCGGCGACGACCGCAAAACCGCGTCCGGACTCTCCCGCACGGGCGGCCTCAACGGCGGCATTTAACGCCAGAATGTTTGTCTGGAAGGCAATACCGTCGATAACGCCGATAATATCGCCAATTTTCCGCGAACTGTCGCTAATCTCCTGCATCGTCAGCACCAGGTTATTCACAGCATTGCCGCTTTGGGTCGCCGTTTCGCTTGCCGAGTTTGCCAGGCGAGTCGCGGTGCGCACCGTCTCGGCATTCTGCTGAATAGTCTGGCTCATTTGTTCCATCGAGGCCGCCGTTTCCTGCAGGCTGGCCGCCTGCTCTTCGGTACGCTGGCTAAGATCGGTGCTGCCGGCCGCAATTTCGCTGGCACCAACAGAGATAGAATGGCTGCTATCACGCACTTCACGGACGATGCCTAAAAGGCGGTTGCGCATATCGTCCATGGCGGCAAGCAGGCTTCGGGTATCACCGCTCTTCAGCTCGACGGCCGTATTGAGCTGCCCCTCAGAAACCTGTTTGGCAACGGACACGGCATAAGCTGGCTCACCGCCAAGCTGGCCTTTAACCGCTCGCCCGATGCCCCAGGCAATCAAAGAGCCAATCACCGCGCTGATGATAGTAATAAGCAGCAGCAGGTTGCCCGAGAAGTGCGCTTCATCGACATAATTGCGCGACATTGCCACCGTGGTGCCGGAGTGATCGCCAATCATCTCACTCAGCGCGTCCAGTACCCTGGCCTGCGGGCCAACCACTTCATTGATAACCAGCGATCGAGCCGCATCGTACTGCCCTGCCGCGCTAACGCTCATCACCTTGCGCAGCGCCTGGGAATAGGCCGGGCGAACGCTATTCAGATTGTCGAACAGCTCACGGGAACGCTTAAGTTTTAGCGCCTTATCCAGCTGTTTTAAAAGGGTATTGTTATCGGTGATGCGCTTTTCCAGTACCAGGTTGGTTTTTGTAATGTAGTCCCGGCTCTCTGCTTCGGTATGCGGCAGCGTCGTGAACAACGCCATATCACGAATATCGTGGGCGTTGTCCGTAATATTGTCCTTAATTTTCACGATCAGCAGTAAATTTACCAGGCGGACATTCGCTGCGTAATTCAGGTTATTTCCAACAGAAACCAACTGCATTCTGGCAAATAATGCGACAAAGAATCCAATGGCGATGACCAGCGCAAAGCCAGCCCCAAGCATAGTGCTGAGCCGCATATTTTTCAGTTTGTTCATAAATCCCTCTGAGCTTTCATGGTTATATCGCAGGCAATAAGAGGAGGTAATCGGTAGAAATCACATCAACGGTTGCGACAGTATATTTTGAATTATCGGATTTTTATCGGCAACTTATGAGACTTCTTTAGCTAATATTCACCAGGAACTTACAACAAGAAACAATGACAGAAAGATGACAATAAATGGTCACTACTTATATTTTTGATAAAATTAAAACTACTATATTTAGGAGTGGCAGCCCCTCCCCACTTTATGGTTAACGGAGCTGAAATTGATGAGTCCCTGGCAGAATAATTATTTATCCGCAATAAAGTGGTCGTCATCGCCTACCGGGATATAAACGCGAACCCACTCCTTCCCGTCGATGATATCCCAGCTATGCCCTTCACCCGCCGTATCGGCCGCAAGCAGCACCGTACCTGGCTCGATGATGAAAGTTGAGCCGTCGCTGACCTTAAACTTCAGCCTGCCTTTAAGGGTCACCACGTACTGTTTTTTCGGCGCCGGATGCACGCCTTTCTGCCACTCTTCAAAAGTATTACTGAAGTAGAGATTCTCGGAAGAAAGTTTTGCCAGGGAAGGAATTGAGCCTTTTACAAATGCAGAGTGATTATTCGCGGTGTTAATCAGTTTCACGGCTGGAATACGGTGCTCGCTAATGCCTTTTTTAGGCTCTTCTGCATGCCCAACCATTGCCATCAACAAACCTGCGGTCGCCAGCAGAAGTCGTGTTATTTTTTTCATGATAATGTCCAGAGTTAATTTCACCCAGAGATACTCTGAGTAACAGATCGCGAGGTTAAGAAATAAATGTCGGATTAGTACATCAGAGGCGATGAATTTCGTCAACAGCTTACAACACAAGTTTATTTAGTTAATAAATTAAATATAAATAAAGAAAATAATTCAGCCCTAAAAAGGGATTCTCTTCGTCACAATTAATTTAATTCGAGCATAAACTCACTTATCGTTAAGCTAAAAAAGAATGACTGAGAACCAAATAAACTAAATACAGGCAGTGATAACCAGAATTTGGCTTATGGCCAGGGATAAACGTTATTCGCCTGATTCGTTCAGCAACGAGTCCGTTCTCAAAAAGGCAACGCAATGCGCCATTTTTGCTGCTTTAACGATGCCGTCAGGTATGCCAGGTTGAGGGAAAAGGAGACGCCCTATGAAACAGCCCTCTTCCCCCTGGTGGTGGGATCTTTCCACTCGTGAATTCAGCGAGCTGGAGATGCACAATATTGTTGCGGTGCTGCCCGTTGGCGCCGTGGAACAGCATGGCCCCCATCTGCCGGTGCGGGTCGATGCCGCCATCAACGCCGGTATTATACAGCGCGCGGTACAGCTCCGCCCCGGTAATCTACCCGTGCTGTTTATGCCCGCTTTGCTTATCGGTAAGTCTGACGAACATCTCGCCTATCCGGGTACGCTCACGCTGCCTTACGAAGTGCTCGGTCAGGTGTGGTTTGAAGTGGCCAAAAGCGCCTGGCGGGCAGGTATCCGCAAGATAGTGTTCTGGAACTCGCACGGCGGGCAGCCGCAGCTGATGGAAATGGTGTGTCGCAAGCTGCGCGTGGAGCTGGATATGCTGGCCGTTGGCGCCAGCTGGTTCCGCACCATTGATACTTCCGATCTTTATAGCGAAGCGGAACGTCAGCACGGCATTCACGGCGGCGAATCAGAAACCAGCGTGATGCTGCACCTCCACCCGGAGTTAGTGCACATGCAGCATGCGGATAATTTTGTCTCAGCCTCGGTAGCCATAGAAGCCAAGGGGGGCATACTCACGCCGGAAGGCGGCGTCAGCTTTGGCTGGATGGCTCAGGATCTCCATCCTTCAGGCACAACGGGGAATGCTGCGGCCGCCGATGCCGAAAGAGGTGAAATTGAGGTCGAACGCGCCGCCCGCGCCCTGCTTCAACTCATAGAAGAGGTCAGTAAAGCCGACCTCAGCATGTTTACCCCGCACACTGCCTTTAGCCGTTGAATGTTTCGCCCGGCTTCCTGTCGGGCGTTACTCCATTTGCAGCATCATGCCTTTAAGCGTTTCGGCCAACACGCTGCCGATGGCGCTGGTGCCGCGATCGTGGCCTATCAGCATCAGCGTTTGCGTTTGCTGGCCCAGCTCCCGCACCGGAATATAAACCAGCCGCCCGCTCCTCAGGTCGGTTTCGATATCAAACGGCGTCAGGAACGTCAGCGCCTGGTCCATCATCGCCGACTGGCGCATCACCTCGATAGAGTTAGTTTCGATAACCGGCTGCAGCGCCACCATCGCACGGGCAAATACGTCGTTCAGGTAGGGGCGAATCACCGTGGAATCATCGGCGATAACCATGGGATGCGGCATACAGTCGCTCAGGCGCAGGCTGCTTTTATCTGCCAGCGGATGCCCCGGCGCAACGACCGCGCCCAGCCTGCCCGTCACGCTGGCAATGCTGCGCAGCGCTGAGCGCATTTCAAAATCAAAACCAATCCCCAAATCCACATCGCCGGAAGCCACCGCGCTGGTGATATCCTCGCCGCGTGTCATCTGCTGCAAATGCAGCTTTACCCGTGGGTTGGCACGGCGGAAATCGGCTGCCGCACGCGGGATCAGGTTAGCCGCCAGCCCGCTCATCATTGCCACCGTCACTTCACCACGCCGCAGTCCTTTTAGCTCCTCAATTTTAATCTGCGCCCATTCCAGCTCTTTAAAGCTCTGGCGCACGTGGTGAATCAGCGTTTCACCGGCTGCGGTAAGGATCATTTTACGCGGCAGGCGCTGGAACAGCGGCGTGCCCAGCTCTTCCTCCAGCGCCAGCAGCTGGCGGTTGATAGCCGAAGCGGAAATGTGCAGGCGTTCCGCAGCCTTACGAATCGAACCGCTGCGCGCCACCTCATCAAGATAAACCAGTAAACGATATTTCAGCATCGGGGCTCCTGCGTTGCCTAAAAGGCATCAGTCAGTACGAAAATACGTGCTTTTAAGATATCGCTAAGCGCGGCATAACTGAAGTCATCAATTATCCTCCATCCACAATCCTGGGAGAGAAAAGATGGCAGGCATCACCCGCAGAAACTTCGCAAAAATGCTGGCAGGCGCCGTGGTACTCCCCGCGCTTGCCCCCGTAATGTCACGCTCTGCTCTGGCGGCAACGAAAGAGTTCAAGGTGGCGCTGCTGCTGCCGGGGACCATTTCCGACGGCGGCTGGAATACGCTGGCGTATCAGGGCCTGCAAAGCCTGAAAAAATCCGGCATTAAGGTGGCCTGGAGCGAAAGCGTGCCGCAGGCACAGATGGAACAGTCGATTCGCGGCTACGCGGACGATGGCTACAACCTGATTATCGGCCACAGCTTTGAGTACGGCGCGGCGTTCACCGAAATCGCGCCGGACTACCCGGATACCGACTTTTTCGCCTCCACGTTTAAGCCTGCGGAAGCGGCACCGAAAAACGTGGAATACATCAATCTGGCCTACATTCAGGCCGCGTATGCCGCAGGCGCGCTGGCCGCACTGATTTCCGACAAAGGCAAAGCCGTGGGCTTTGTGGGCGGCGGCGATAACCCGACCCAGCAGGGCATGATGCGCGCCTTTATCCTCGGGGCGGAAAAAACGCGCTCGGGCATTAAGGGCCTTGGCGTCGTCACCGGCGACTACGGCAACGCGACGAAGGGGCGTGAGGCCGCCACGGCCATGATAACCAATGGCGCCGACGTTATCTGGCATGCCGCCGACGTCACCGGCCTCGGGGCGCTTCAGGGTGCGATTGCCGCGAACGTCAAAGCCATTGGCTGCTACACCGATCAGAAAGATGTCTCCCCCAGCCACATCGCCTGCAGCTTTAAGCAAAACCTGGACTGGGTTGTGGAGCAGGTGGGCAGCGCGGCGGCAGGTCACGCCTTTAAGGGCGGCGAAGAGTGGTCGCCGAGCGTCGCCAAAGCCTGGTCGGTTATCTACGGTAGCACATCCCACAACGCCAGCTTAGTGAGCGACAGCGCCTGGCAAGCCTTCCAGAAAATCTGGCAGCAGCTTGATACCGGCGCATTATCCGCCACCGCCTGACCGGGAGTTAACAGATGAGCATAGCTGCGCCTTTGCCGCGTGTAGCGTTGAATCGCATCACCAAAAGATTTGCCCGCGTCACCGCCAACGACAACGTCTCGATGACCATTGAAGCCGGTGAGATCCATGCTCTGTTGGGTGAAAACGGCGCAGGAAAAAGTACCCTGATGCAAATTCTCTACGGCCTTTATCAGGCCGATGAAGGCGATATTGTGGTAGCGGGTAAAAGCGTGAAGTTTCGCGACCCGAGCGACGCCATCGCCTGCGGAATCGGCATGGTTCATCAGGAATTTATGCTGGTGCAGCCGATGACGGTCGTCGAAAACGTGGTGCTCGGCCTGAAAGAGAATGCCAGCGGCGCGCTCAACCTGAAGGCCGCGGCCGCACGGCTGCAGACGCTGTCGGACAAACATGGCCTGGCCATCGATCCCTGGGCGCGAGTACAGCACCTTTCCGTTGGCGTTCAACAGCGGGTTGAGATCCTCAAGCTGCTCTACCGTGACGCGCAGGTTCTGATCCTGGATGAGCCCACGGCGGTGCTCACGCCGAAAGAGAAAGAAGGCCTGTTTGCCACGCTGAAGTCGCTCTGCGCCGAAGGACGATCCGTGGTGATCGTCACCCATAAGCTTTATGAAATCATGGCGATTGCTCGCCGGGTGTCCGTCATGCGGGCCGGAAAAATGGTGGAAACCGTGGCGGTGTCTGACACCTCCGAAACCGATCTGGCTCGCCGCATGGTTGGCCGTGATGTTGTGCTGCGGGTCGAGAAAACGCCGTGCAGGCCTGGCCGCAACGTGCTGCACGTGGACAGCATTGCCCTGCGCGACGAAACCGGCCAGCAAAAAATTTGGCGTGCTTCGCTTAAGGTCGCAGCGGGCGAGATCCTTGGCATCGCCGGCGTGGAAGGTAACGGCCAGTCGGAGCTGGCAAGCGCCCTGCTCAACCTGATGCCGATAGAAGCCGGCCGTATTCTGCTGGAAGGGGAAGATATTTCGGATGCTACGCCCGCTCAGCGTCGCCAGAAAGGCATCGGTTTTATTCCCGCAGACCGCCGGGAAGTCGGCTCATTCGTCACCCTTTCGCTGGAAGAAAACGCCATGCTCGGCTCCCAGCGCAGCTTCACCAAAGCCAAAGGCTGGCTGCTGGATCGCCTGAAAATAGCCCGCCATGCCAAAGAAATCATGGCGCGTTTTGACGTTCGTGCCCCGGACGCTCAGTTCGAAGCCGGCAAGCTTTCAGGCGGCAATCTGCAAAAACTGATCCTCGGGCGCGAAGTCGCGCAGAACCCGAAATTACTGATCGTTGAGCAACCCACTCGCGGGCTGGACGTGGGCGCGGTTGAGGCCGTTTGGGCGGGCCTGCTGGCGGCACGAGACAGCGGCTGCGCCATCGTGCTTATCTCCGCCGAACTCGAAGAAATTATCAACCTCTCGGACCGCATTGCCGTGATGTACAACGGCCAGATCGCGGGCGAGCTGGAGACGGCACACGCCACGCCGACCCTCCTTTCTGAACTGATGGCCGGTGGCAGCCCGACTCACGCGGAACAGCAGCATGACAAAGTGGCTTGAACGACGCCTTTCCCCGGCACAGTCGCCCTCGGCGCTGGCGCTGACCAGCTTCGGCGGCATTCTCGCCGCATTTATCGTCGGCGGGCTGCTGTTTTTACCCTTCGGCGCGAACCCTTTAACCGCTTATGGCTTCCTGTTCAGCGAGGCTTTTGGCTCCGCTCGCGGGTTTGGCCTTAGCCTGGTGCAGGCCACGCCGCTGATGCTTATCGCGCTGGCAACGCTGGTCATCTGGCGCGCGGGACTGGGCTACATCGGCTTTGAAGGCTGCTTCCTGGTTGGCGCGACGGCGGCAAGCTGGATAGCACTTTCCGGCACGCCGCAGGGCCTGCCGTGGAAGCTGCCGGCCGAGCTTTACTGGCCGATAGTGCTGCTAGTGACGTTTATCGCCGGCGCGCTCTGGGCTGGCTGGGTGGGTGCCCTGCGCGTGCGCTTTGGCGGCAACGACGTCCTGATTTCTCTGATGGCGAATTATGTCGCCATCTTTTTAGTTCAGTACCTGGTTTCTGGGCCGATGCGTGCGCCGGGAGATCTGCCGCAAACGCCCCGCCTGCCGCAGGAAACCTGGCTGCCGATAGTTCTCAGCGGCATAAAAACGCACTGGGGTATCGCTCTCGCGCTCATCGCCACGCTGTTCACCTGCTGGCTGATACGCAGCACGCCTGCAGGCTACGAAATCAACCTGGCGGGGCTGAATCCGAAAGCAGCACGCTATGGCGGAGTCGATGTTGCCCGCCGCCAAATGAGCGCGGTTTACCTGGGCGGCGGCTTTGCGGCTCTCGCCGGGCTGTGTGCCGTGCTCGGCGTTCAGCACCGCCTGATGGACGGACTTTCCGGCGGCGTCGGCTTTATCGGCGTGGTCGTGGCGCTGCTGGCGCGGCTGAACCCGCTGCTGGTGATCCCTACCGCGATTATGTACGGCGGGCTGCAGGTTGGCGGCGGTGCCATGCAGCGTGAAACCGGCCTGCCAACTTCGGTGGTGCTGATATTACAAAGCCTGGTGGTCATGATGATTCTGGCAGGAGACGTGCTGCGTTATTACCGCCTGCGCCTGCCAGCCCGGACAGTCGTGCAGGATGCTTTAGTGGAGAAAAAATCATGAGCGCAATGACCCATCTGGATGCCGCCTTTTTCATTGGCTGGCTGGCTGCGGCCATCCGTCTTGCAGGCCCGGTATTGCTGGCTGCGCTCGGTGAGATCTACGCCGAACGCGCGGGCGTGCTGAATATTGGCCTGGAAGGCACCATTTTGCTGGGCGCGCTCAGCAGCTATCTTGCGGCCGCGTATACCGGCTCGACGCTGCTCGGCTTTTTTGCCGGCGGCGCAGGCGGGCTGCTCGTTGGCGTGTTGCTGGCCGCGCTTTATTTACGCGCCCACGCCAGCCAGATTGTGATCGGCATTGTCTTTAACATTCTTGCGGCGGGGCTGGCCTCATGGATTTATTCCCTGGCAATAGGCAGTACCGGGACGGCGGCAACAATTCCTATGTTTGCCGCCTGGCCCGTACCGCTGCTGTCATCCTTGCCCTTCATCGGCCCGGTGCTTTTTACCCAGCCCTGGCCACTCTATCTCACCCTGGCTCTGGTGTTTATCGCTCACTTTGGCCTGTTCCATACCCGCTTTGGCCTGGCGCTGCGTGCCGTGGGGGAAAATCCTAAAGCCGCCCATGCCGCCGGGCTTAACGTGCTGAAACTTCGCACCTGGGGCGTGCTGTTTTCCTGCCTCGGGGCTGGCCTTGCCGGCGGCTATCTGGTCACCGCGCAAATCGGCCTGTTCCGCGATAACGTCGTCAGCGGCCAGGGGTTTATTGCTTTAGCTATCGTGATTTTTGGCCGCTGGAGCCCGCTAAAAGCCCTGCTGGCCGCCTTTATTTTCGGCGCCGCCGACGCGCTGCAGCTCTCTTTACAAGTCTTCGAAAGCTCGCTGCCGCCGCAGGTTCTGCTGGCGCTGCCGTACCTGTTAACTATTCTGGCGATGTCCGGCGTGGTGGGGCGAACCCTCCAGCCCCGCGCCCTGACGCAGCCTTATCGCAAGGAGTCATAATCGATGAAACATTTCCGCCTTACCGACGTGTCCAGCGCCCAGGCTTTTCGCATCAGCCCAACGGACAGCAACTACTTTGCCGTGCTGTTCGACAAGCAGCAGGACGACATCGAAAACGTGTTCGTGGTTGAAATATTTACCCCCGGCGGCGCCACACCTCCTAATGTGCATGCCGAAGCGCATGAATTTTTCTATGTCCTCGCGGGGGAAGGTATCGCGCGCTGTAACGATGAGGAGACGGCAATTCGCAAAGGCGATGCCCTGCTGCTGCATCCGGGCAATGAACACGCCATCCGCAATACCGGCAAGGGCAAGCTGTATACGTTAACGGTAATGACGCCAAACGAAGGCTTCGCCGAATTGATCCGCCGCGGAAGCCCGGTCTCGCTGGACGAAGAAGATCTCCTGGTGCTGCAAGGAGAAGCAGAGTAATGGCTGGTTATCCCCTCGGCAGCGCCCCGCGCAATCAGTGGCTGGTGACACCGCAAAGCGTGAACATGGTTCGTGCGGGCCGCCCTTCACGGCCGGTATCTCTGGAAAGCCGTGGGCGCGAGATCACGCTCGATCTGGAACATAGCGCACTGATCGTCATTGATATGCAAAATGACTTTTGCCATCCGGGAGGCTGGCTGGCGCATATTGGGGTGGACGTCACGCCCGCCCGCGCACCAATTGATCCGCTGCGTAGGCTGCTGCCGTCGGCACGTGCGGCCGATGTGCCGGTGATTTGGCTTAACTGGGGCAACCGCCCGGACAGGCTCAACCTTAGCCCCGCGCTGCTGCATGTTTATAACCCGGACGGCACCCAAACGGGCCTGGGCGACCCGCTGCCGGAGTCCGGCGCGCCTGTACTTCAGGCGGGAAGCTGGGCGGCAGATATCGTGGAAGAACTTGCTCCCGTCCCAAGCGATATTCGCATCGATAAATACCGAATGTCCGGCTTTCAGGACACCGTGCTGGACAGCGTGCTGAGAAACCTGGGCGTAACCACGCTGCTGTTTGCGGGCGTGAACGTTGATCAGTGCGTGCTGTGCACGCTGCAGGACGCCAACTTCCACGGCTATGACTGCCTGCTGCTGGAGGATTGCAGTGCCACCACGTCGCCGGAATATTGCGTGGATGCCACCTTATATAACGTACAGCAGTGCTTCGGTTTTGTGGTCAACTCCGGCGAATTGCTGGCGAAGCTGAAATAAAAAAACGCTGGTTTTTAAGCCAGCGTTCATTCAGTTAACCACGAGTATTATCAGAGCTTTTCGCCGTTGCTCTCAATCACGTCCTTATACCATTTGAAGGACTTCTTGCGGCTGCGGCTCAGGCTACCGCGGCCTTCGTTGTCTTTATCAACATAGATAAAGCCGTAGCGTTTTTTCATCTCGCCCGTTCCGGCGGACACCAGGTCGATACAGCCCCACGGGGTGTAGCCCATCAGGTCAACGCCGTCTTCAACCACCGCTTTTTTCATTTCCGCGACGTGAGCAGACAAATAGTCGATGCGGTACTGGTCATCAACAAATCCGTCATCCTGCGCAACGTCAATCGCGCCGAAGCCGTTTTCCACGATGAACAGCGGCAGCTGATAGTGGTCCCAGAACCAGTTCAGGGAGTAACGCAGGCCCACCGGATCAATCTGCCAGCCCCAGTCGGACTTCTGCACGTACGGGTTAGAGACCAGGCTCTTCGACTCGTCGTAGTCAAACTGCGGGTTATCGGCGCTGGCTTTGGTGGCAAACGACATGTAGTAGCTGAAGCCGATGTAATCGACGCAGCCTTCGGCAAGCGCAGCCAGATCTTCGTCGGTGATATCCAGCTCAAAACCACGGCGCTCGAAGTAGTTCAGCAGGTGCTGCGGATACTTGCCGCGCACGTGCACGTCGGTGAACCAGTAGCGGCGGTGCATCGCGTTCATCGCCATCATCATGTCGCCCGGCGCACAGGTCAGCGGGTAGATTGGGCACATGGCAATCATGCAGCCTACCTGCAGCGCTGGGTTGATTTCACGAGCGGCGCGAACCGCCAGGGCGCTGGCAACCAGCTCATAGTGAGAGGCCTGGTACATCACCGGCTCACGGTCTTCGCCCGGCTGATACTTGAGGCCCGAGTTGGTGAACGGCGCGAAATCTTCGTGGTAGTTGGCCTGGTTATTGATCTCGTTAAAGGTCATCCAGTACTTCACTTTATGCTGGTAGCGGGTGAAGACCACTTTTGAGAAGCGCAGGAAGAAATCAATCAGCTTACGGTTGCGCCAGCCGCCGTACTCGGTCACCAGGTGATAAGGCATTTCGAAGTGCGACAGCGTAATCACCGGCTCGATGCCGTGCTTCAGGCACTCGTCGAACAGGTCGTCGTAGAACTGCAGGCCAGCTTCGTTCGGCTCCAGCTCGTCACCCAGCGGGAAAATACGCGTCCAGGCGATGGAGGTGCGGAAGCATTTGAAGCCCATCTCGGCAAACAGCTGGATGTCTTCTTTATAGCGGTGGTAGAAATCGATCGCTTCATGGTTGGGGTAATTTTTACCCTGCAGCACGCCGTCGGTAATTTCACGCGGGACGCCGTGGGCGCCGGCCGTCATCACATCGGCAACGCTAATGCCTTTGCCGCCTTCCTTCCAGCCGCCTTCCAATTGATGCGCCGCAACCGCGCCGCCCCACAGAAAACCTTCTTTAAATCCAGACATATTCTCTCCCTTAATTAGAGATCGCATGCTGCGACCGATAGTGCTGATTAAAATGGTAGACCGCGCCAATGAGCCCGGCATCGTTGCCGTGGCTGACGGTGTCGATAAAGTCGTCGATGGTGAACCAGGCCAGGTGTTCGCGCAGTAGTTCGAGGAAGCCAGGGCGTTCCACAATGCCTCCGCCGAGCAGAATTTTTTCCGGGTCGAACAGATTGACGAGGTTATACAGGCCGGTGCCGAGATCGTTGAAGAACGCGGTCACCATGCGCTGGCAGGCCACGTCGCCCGCATCAAAGCGGTCGAAAATCTCTTCTCCACTGACTTCTTCAAGCGGCTTGCCGACGTACTCAGCGTAGTCTTTGCGTAAGGTTCTCAGCGTGCAGGTATCGTTCATGGTGTAGCGGCGAACATCGCGCGGGCCTGGGCGCTCGGTCAGCATGTAGCCAAACTCTCCCGCCCGGAAGCGTGCGCCGTGTACCAGCTGGTTATTACAGAAAATTGCGCCGCCGATGCCGGTGCCAATGGTGAGCACAAGAAAATTGCTCATCTCTGCCGCTTTGCCCTGCCAGCGTTCGGCCAGCAGTACGCAGTTGGCGTCGTTTTCGATGGCGACGGGCAGCTGCGTACGTTCTTCCAGCCACGCTTTGATGGCGAAATTGTCAAACCGGCGGATAGCGCCGCCCATTTCGATAAATCCGGTATGCGGGTTCACATAGCCAGGCGCGCTGATCGCCACGCCTTCGCAGCCGGGGTGAGCGGTAATCCACGCCAGAATAACCTGTAAGATTTGCTCGCCGTCGCTGTCGTTAATCGTCTCTTTGCCCTTGGCCAGGATCTCGCCCTGTGAGCTGACGATCCCCATTTTTAAGGCGGTACCACCGATATCAAATGCGGCGATATTCATACGTTACTTTCTCCCAGCTATTCTCGCGATGGCGTATTTCTTGCCGACAATGATTCAAAGCTTAATCAATCGAAAGCCTGTCAGGCAAGCAGGGAGAAAACACGAATTGAACAACTTTTGGACCTGTTTAAATGCATTATTTACATAGAGTTAACCGCATTTTTAACAGTACTCGGGGAACAGGTTTATTTATCAGATGATTAATGAACCTCTTTTTTGCGCAGAACTGTGACCCGCCTTACGCGGTAGATAATACTTCACCTGAAATTCAAACACGTTGGTGTAGAGGATAGAGTAATCAATAGGACTGTGAGTCTCGTCAACCGACTGAGTTTCCATACGAATAATCGGATCGCGCACGCTGATATGCAGTAATTTAGCAATGTCGGCCGGCGGCAGCAGCGGCTGGAATGACTCATAGCAGCCATGAATTTCTACGCCACACTCATCCTCGATGTAGGAAAATTTCGATCGTTTCATGTGATTAACCGTCAGATCTGGAAAACGGTTCACCGACAGCCAGGTTTCCTCCACCTGCATCGGGACATTGTCGATATGGCGCAGCCTTTTGGCGTAATACACCGGCTCGCCGATGGCCAGCTGCAGGCGGCTGGCTATCTCCTCGGAGGCTTGCTGTAGCTCAAATCTCAGCACCTGGCTGGAGGGTTTTTTACCTTCACTTTTAGCAATTTCCGTAAAGCTATCCAGGTGAGTAACCGAGGCCTGAAAGTGCTTGTTTCTCACGTAGGTACCGGAGCCGTGCCTGCGCTCGATCAGAGATTCATCTTCCAGCACCCTCAGAGCTTTGCGCAGCGTATTGCGCGACACGTTGTAGAATTCAGCCAGCTCTTTTTCGGACGGGAGGCTGTCGCCGATATTGCAGGTTGGGCTACTGATTCGGCTTTTTAGTAAGTTAACAACATCTTTATAAACCACTTTTGAACCTCCTTAATTCATTTAAAAACAATCAATTACTATCTCATTAATGCCGAAAGTTCAACACAGGTTCATTTTCATTCTGTTTTTTGCACCACTCGGTGGTCACTAACTGTGATCGAAATGGCAGATGAATAAATTGATATTCATTAAGTTAGCCGCTGACTGATTATCGACAAAATAGTTAAGGGTAAAAATGAAGAACATATTATTGGTTTGCGCGGCAGGGATGTCCACCAGCATGCTGGTTAAAAGAATGCAGGATCACGCTGCAGCGGGAAATATTTCGGTCAATATTAACGCACTGGCGATTGCTGAAGCGAAAGAAAGAATAAAGAAAAATGAAGCGGATGTGGTCCTGCTGGGCCCTCAGGTTCGTTTCCAAAAAAGCGAAATCGAGGAAATTGCTCAGGGAAAAATTCCTGTGTCGGTAATTGATATGAAGCATTATGGGCAAATGGACGGAAAGTCCGTTCTGGATACTGCGTTAACTCTGCTTGGCGGCCATTAATTCTTTCTGGTCGAAATAATAACTCGCTGATTAATTGATTAGGTTTATCGTCACGCCTCCTGGTTAGAGGAAGGTTTTTTATCGATAAATTTAAATCACCAGTCAATATCTCTCTAATTATAAAGGGCGCATCATGAGTATAATGAATGCCTTTGAACGCGGTATGGAAAAACTTCTTGTTCCTATTGCGATTAAATTAAACTCTCAGATACACGTCTCGGCCATCCGTGATGCTTTTATTTTGTCGTTCCCGATCGTCATGGCCAGTTCGCTGATCGTGCTGATTAACTTTGCCATTCTTTCTCCGGATGGTTTTATTGCCTCACTGCTTCATCTTGGAACTCTGTTTCCTAATTTAGCCGAAGCTCAAAATATATTCTCCCCGGTGATGAACGGGTCGGTGAATATTATGTCGATCATGATAGCCTTCCTGGTCGCCCGTAATATCGCCATCAGCTATCAACAGGATGACCTGCTGTGCGGCCTGACCGCCATCGGCGCGTTCTTTGTGGTCTATACCCCGTATCAAATGATGGGTGGGCAGTCGTATCTGACGACCCAGTACCTGGGGCCTCAGGGACTGTTTGTGGCGGTGATTGTGGCCCTGATTACCGGGGAAATTTTCTGCCGCCTGGCGCGCAACCCGAAAATTACCATCACCATGCCGGACGCCGTACCGCCGGCGGTAGCCCGCTCCTTTAAAGTACTGATTCCTATCTTCTTCGTGATGATTTTCTTCTCGGTGCTGAACTACTGCCTGACGAAAATCTCCCCTAACGGCCTGAACGAGCTGATTTATACCCTGATTCAGGCGCCGCTGAAAAACATGGGCACCAATATCGTCGCGGTGCTGGTGCTTGGCCTGGTCACCAACTTCCTGTGGGTGCTGGGTATTCACGGGCCGAACACCACGGCGGCTATTCGCGAGACTATTTTCTCCGAAGCTAACCTCGAAAACCTCTCGTTCGCCGCTTCCAACGGTTCAACGTGGGGCGCGCCATACCCTATCACCTGGGGGAGCATCAACGACGCCTTCGCCAACTACGGCGGCTCGGGGATGACGCTTGGCCTGCTGCTGGCTATTTTTATCGCCTCCCGCCGCGCCGACTACCGCGACCTGGCAAAAATGGCCTTCGTGCCCGGCCTGTTTAACATCAACGAACCGGTGATTTTTGGCCTGCCGATCGTCCTGAACCCGATTCTGATCATTCCATTCATTATGGTGCCTTTCGTGAACTCTCTGGTGGGCTACACCTTTGTCACGCTGGAGATTATTCCGCCGATTGCCTACGCCGTACCGTGGACGACGCCGGGGCCGCTCATTGCCTTCTTCGGCACCGGGGGGAACTGGATGGCGCTGATTGTCGGGCTGCTATGCCTGGCCATCTCCACGCTAATTTATTTACCGTTCGTCATTGCCGCCAATAAGGTAAATGCAGCGCAGGCGGCGCAGTAATAAATAAACCGATGATAGCAATTTAATTTTCACCCGCCTCCGGCTATTCAAGCCGGAGGCAAATAATAATTATACTTCTGGGACATTCTATGAATTCAAGTTTATTGAAGGTTAGCTTATTGTCTTCATCCATCCTTCTGGCGTTATCCTCAACCAGCGTAATGGCGGCAAAATTAACGGTTGAGCAGCGTCTGGAATTGCTTGAAAGACAATTATCAGAAAACAAATCAGAATTAAATAAAACGCAGAAAGAGTTAGCCGTATATAAAGATAAGGTCGCTCAACTGCAGCCAACCGGCAACAACGTTCAGTCCACGACGGCGCAGGTTAACCCGACGGTCTATTCTCCGGTAGCCGACAACATCGAGAATGAAAATAATCATCTCGACACCAAATCGCCGCCAACGCCGGTTAAAGGCACTCAGAAAGTGGCCGTTGTAAATAATGAAGGTGGCAAAACCAGCGTACAAAACGTCACCCTGAAAGACATCAGCAAATACATTAAGGACGATATTGGCTTTAGCTACGAAGGCTACTTCCGCTCCGGCTGGGCGGCGGCAAACCACGGGTCAGCGCAAACCTACGCCGCCGGGTCACTCGGGCGTTTCGGGAACGAGATGAGCGGCTGGTTCGACTTAACGCTGAACCAACGCGTCTACAACCAGGACGGCAAAACTGCCAACGCCATCGTGACCTACGATGGTAACGTCGGCGAGCAGTATAACGACGCCTGGTTTGGCGATAACAACGGCAACGAAAATATCATGCAGTTCAGCGATATTTTCCTGACCACCAGAGGTTTCCTGCCGTTTGCGCCGGAAGCTGACTTCTGGGTGGGTAAACACAAGCTGCCAGAATACGAAATCCAGATGCTCGACTGGAAGTCATTAACGACCCAGGTGGCCGCCGCCGTGGGGATCCAGAACTGGAACCTTGGCGTGGGCCAGCTTGACGCCTCTCTCAGCCGTAATGACGTCGACGTTTATTCCCGCGACTTCAGCCACACCACGCAGATGAACACCAACTCGGTTGACCTGCGCTACCGCAACATTCCGCTGTGGGAAAAAGGCTCGCTGTCTCTGATGGGCAAATACGCCTTTGCCAATAAAACCGACGACCAGAAAGACAACGAAAATAACGGCTCCTTCTTTAAGCTGAAGGATACCTGGATGGCGACGGCCATTGTGCGTCAGGATCTGCCGCGTGACACCTTCAACGAGTTCACCCTGCAGGTGGCCAATAACTCTTATGCCAGCAGCTTCGCGAACTTCTCGGGGGCCAGCAACTCAATGGCACCGGGCCGTTATTACTATGGCGACCAGACTGACGGCGTAGCGTGGCGTTTGATTTCGCAGGGCGAAATGTACCTCGCGGACAGAATCATCATGGCGAACGCGCTGGTTTACTCCCAGGGTAGCGATGTCTACAGCTATGAGAGCGGCGCCCACAGCGACTTCAGCAGCATTCGGGCCGTTATTCGCCCGGCGTGGATTTGGGATACCTGGAACCAGACCGGCCTGGAGCTGAGCTGGTTTACCCAGAAAAACAAAACCGAGCAGGGCGTGAACCTGAAAGAGTCTGGCTACAAAACCACGCTCTATCACGCTCTGAAGGTTGGCCCAAGCCTGCTCGGCTCGCGTCCTGAGATTCGTTTCTACGGCACATACCTGAATATCCTGGATAACGAGCTGTCTGACTTCCGCTTTAACGAGAACAGCAAAAACGAGTTTATGGCAGGCGTTCAGGCCGAAGTGTGGTGGTAATCCACTTGCGCTAAACGCATAAAAAACCCGTCTGCGAAGACGGGTTTTCTTTTTTATTCAGCTTGCGCCCGCGCAGCTATCCGGCACGTTGTTCAGCCCTTCCGCGCCGTGGGTGAAAGATTTAAATCGCTTTTGATCGTCCAGTTTGATGATGTACAGCGAATCAAAATCGCTGCCCGGCCACTTCGGCACCACGGCAGGATCGCCGCCGGTTTCCTTCACCAGCTTCTGCGCCGCCACCACCAGGTTTTTGTGCTCCCAGGAGACAAAAGTCAGGCGACCGCTGCTTTGGGTTTTCAATAAATCATCCGCCAGTTCGTCCGTCTGCCCGGCGTGGTAGCGCAGGTCGATAGCCTGAGAAACTCGGATGGCGGTCGGCGTGATGGTCGTTAACGGGCGCAGCGAGCTGCCGGTTTTGTTCTCTTTCGGCGCGGAGGCGTAAATAGCATCCGGCTTGCCGTACTGGCTTAACAGAACCGAAGGCAGCTGTAATGCGCGGTTCAACCCTTTGCAGGTCAGCTGTCCGCTATTGTTAGCCGGTTTCTCGCCGTGGCGCAGGAACACTATGGTGCTGTCGGCCTTCGCTATCATCGGGGTCAACAAGGCACTGCTCAGCAACACAACAAGCGCTTTTTTGATCATGTTTTTCTCGTTTTTATCAGGGGATGAAGCTTCTACTATAGAGAAGAAATCGAGGGAAAAAACAAAACATTGGTAAGCAGAAATCACACTTGCCCCGCCAGCTTCATCGGTTAACAACCGCCCGCCATTTTGCTATTCTGATGCCCCTTAACACGATGATATATTCTATAAAAATCAGTAAAAACAATTAATAAGGAAAAGCCGTGAGTACCCAGAGCGAGATGTTTAACAAAGAGATTGCGTGGTCTACCCGTCACATGGTTCGTACCCTTAAGCAGGTTCAGTCGCTGCCAGACTTAAGCCACGTCCGTATCGCCTGCAACATGCATCTCGACCTGAAAATGATCCCGCTGGTTGAAGGCCTGCTGAAGAAAAATGCCCAGGTCTTCCTCACCACCTGCAACCCAACCACCGTGCAGGATGACGTTGTCGCTTACCTGGTCGCCGCCGGAGCGGAAGCCTGCGCATGGCGCAATATGAGCGACGCCGACTGGCGCAACTCGTGGGAAAAAGCGATAGCCTGGCGCCCAACCCACCTGTGCGAAATGGGCGCGGACATCACCACGCTGCTGCATCAACGCGGCGAGTTTGGCGACGTGGTCGCCTGCCTGGAAGCCACCGGCTCCGGCGTCAACCGCCTCGCCGATCTTCGCCCCGGCTACCCGATTTTTAACTGGGACGATCTGCCGGTAAAAGAAGGGCTTCACAACCGCCATATGGTCGGCCTCACCGCGTGGCAGACCTTCTTCCAGACCACTCACCTTACCCTGCACGAAAAGAAAGTGCTGGTGATTGGCTATGGCCTGGTGGGCCAGGGCGTTGCCGCCGCCGCCAAAGCCTACGGAGGCCAGGTAATGGTTGCCGAATTAGACCCGGCTCGCCGCCTGCAGGCCGCCTACGACGGCTGGCACGTGGTTGATATTCATGACGTGATTGCCACCACCGACGTGGTCGCCACCGCAACCGGCGCGAAAAAAGTCGTCAGCGCAGCGGTACTGGATAACGCCAAAGACGGCGTGTTCGTGCTAAACGTCGGCCATGTTGCGGAAGAGATCGACTGCGGCTACCTGCAGCAATACCCGACCGAAGAAGTGATGCCGTTTATCAACGCCTACCAGCTGAACGGCAAGACGCTTTACCTGATGGCGAACGGTTCAATGCTCAACCTGACCGCCGGCTTCGGTGACAGCCTGAACGCCTTCGACGTGACGCTGGCCGTGATGGCGAGCGGCATCAAACATATTGTGACCGACGGCCAGCACGCTGAAAAAGCGGTGTATCTGCTGCCTCAGTCCGTGTGGGAAAAAGCGCTGTAAGCTGCCCTCCAACCCTTATCAAGTCAGGCCTCTTTCGGGGGCCTGACTTTTTTTTCATCCTCGCCGAATAAAATCTCCGCCCCGATTGTTTACTCCTTACCAGACCCTGAAGAAGAGACAATCATGAGCTACCTGCCCACCGAAACCCGGCTGCCCCGCAAGCGCTACGACGCCTTTAGCATGTCCCTGCACTGGGTCACCGCTTTCTGCGTGATATTCCTGTTCGCCAGCGCTCACATATGGGAAGTCCTTGAGCGAGGCACGCCGCTGCGCAAAGGTCTGCAATCGCTACACATTTCATTTGGCATCCTGCTGGGTGCGGTGATTTTAGTCCGGCTGGTCTGGCGCATCAGCGCCGCTTTCTCCCCCTCCAGAAAGCTGGAAAAAGTACCGATGCCGGGTGCGTTTCGCATCGCCGCCCACGCCACGCACGGCGTGCTCTACATCCTGCTGCTGACACAGGCCACGCTTGGCTTCCTGTTCCGCTGGGCGCAGGGCGAGCCTTTCTGGTTCTTCAACCTCTTTGAAGTCCCGGACGTGTTTAACGTCGATCCGACGCTGCGCCATACCCTGGCAATGCTGCACAACAACGTGGCCTGGGCGCTGATCCTGCTGGCGGGTGCGCACGCCGCCGCCGCCCTGCTCCACCACTATGTTTTGCGTGACGGCACGCTGCGCCGCATGCTTCCCGCCTGCAAAGGCAACTCTCGTTAACCTACAGGACGACACCATGAACATGCCTTCAAGCCGTAAACTGCTGCCTTTGCTGTGCCTGGTTGCCAGCGGGCTTTTCTACTCCGCCGCCGCCAGCGCCATGGGCGACGATGATTCCAAAACGCCGGACTGCCCGAAAGGCCAGGTGTATGACAGCAAAAACAAAACTTGTACCGTGGAAAAGAGCAGTATGTTAAGCGACGGCGATAAGACGCAGTACGCTTATCATCTGGCAAAATCTGGCCGTTATCAGGATGCGTTAAACCTGCTGGATACCCTGCAGCAGCCCAACACGCGTGAAGCCTGGAACTACCGCGGCTACGCCACAAGAAAACTGGGGCGCACCGACGAAGGGATCGGCTATTATCAGCGTTCTATCGCCCTGGATCCGCACTACGCCAAAGTGCGTGAGTACCTCGGCGAAGCCTGGATGATTAAAGGGCGCCCGGACCTGGCGAAGGCCCAACTGGCCACCATTAAAACGCTCTGCGGAACCGGCTGCGAGGAGTATCGCGATTTGAAAGCCGCCATTGACGGGCACCCGGAGTCCTAAGTTTGAGGACGTAAAAATCACCGTCAACGAAGTTCGTTTACAGCTGGGACAGCACCTTGCCCGCCTCTGGCGCTACGGCATGGTGCTGTCCCGCAATCGCGATGTGGCTGAAGATTTGGTTCAGTCCACCTGCGTGCGCGCTCTGGAGCGCTGCAGTCAATTTCAGTCCGGCACCCGCATCGACCGCTGGCTGTTTGCGATTTTGTACTCTATCTGGATCAATGAAATTCGCGCCCTGCGTGTTCGCCAGGGCCAGGGCTTTGTCGACAGCGACGAACTGAGTCAGCTTGCGGACAGCGAAAGCACCGAAGACAAACATCAGTACCACGCGCTGCTGCTGCAGGTCAGCGAGCTTCCCGAAGCGCAGCGCAACACCGTGTTTTTGGTTTATGTCGAAGGTTTCACCTATCAGGAAGCGGCCGACACGCTGGCCATTCCCATTGGCACCGTGATGAGCCGCCTGGCCGCCGCACGCCTGACGCTCGCCAAACACCTGATGCCGACGATGAAGAAGGAGCTCAAATGACGCGTCAATCCTTCTCCGCTCCGTGGAGCGATGAGGCTATCGTGGCCTGGCTGGACGGTGAGATGCGCGATGACGAACGCCGCGCCTTTGACCAACAGCTTAATGACGATGCCGATCTGGCCGCTCGTGTTGAACGATTAATGCAAAGTAACCAGCCCTGGGAACAGGCTTTTGCGCCTCTGCTGGAGGAAGCGCCGGTCAGCCGCATGGAGCAAAAGTTGAATGTCCTGCTTCATCAGCCGGTGAACGTGAAGCCGCAGGCGAAAGGCGTCAGCCGCCGCAGCCTGATAGCCGCTTCGCTGAGTTTTCTCGCCGTCGGAGTGCTGGCCGGGCGCTTTATTCGCCCTGGTGAACAAAAGCTCAGCGGCGAGCCGGAAATTCGCGACCTCATTGCGCAGTACATGTCGCTCTACAGCGCCGAAACGCTGGCCGACATCAACGTCACGCCCCAAGGTCTGCAAAGCGGCCTGAACCGTATGCAGCAGGATATCGGCCTGACGCTCACTCAGGCGGCCGTTGAGATCCCTGAAGCAGAGCTAAAAAGCGTGAGAATGCTGCGTTACGACAGCACCTCCATCGCGCAGATGGCTTATCTGCACGCCAGCTTTGGGCCGATGGCGCTGTGCATTTCCCGCAGCAAAACGAGCGACAGTACAGCGCTGAAGCATGAAGTCCGCCGCGGGCTAAACCTGGTCTGGTGGCGCAGCAAGGGGTATGAATATGTGCTGACAGGCCGTAATCCGCAGCAGGATTTACAGCAAAGCGGGAAGCTGCTGCAACAGCGGCTCGTGTGAAGCTGGCGGGGTTAACGCCCAGGCTCGTTCAGCGGCCAGGATTCAAAAAGGTAGCCGTCAAAATTAATATCGTCGATATCGGACAGCTCCAGCAGCCGATTTTTGACGTTTTCCAGATGCTGCCACATCGCATGTTTCGCGGCTTTGGCGTCTTTCTTGATCAGCGCCGCAAGGATTTGTTTATGGTCGGCAAGCCACTCCTGCCGATAGTGGTTGTTCTCCAGATGGCTGTGCAGCTGGATCCACATCGGGTTATTTTCACGCCACTGCCAGGATTGTTTGAACAATTCCACCAGCATGCTGTTGTGGGTGGCCTCGGCCACGGCAAGGTGGAACTGCCTGTCGCCGCTTTCGTTCCCGCCGGAAACCAGCTCCTGCTCTTGTATCTGCAATGCCTGGCGCATTTTCAGGATATCTTCCCGGGTCGCCTGCTGAGCGGCGAACTCGGCGATATTGCTTTCCAGCAGCTGGCGCGCCTGCAGTAGCTCGAACGGCCCGGCATCGTTGCACTGGCTCACCGGCGCGTTAACCGTCTGATGGGGCATAGCAACGACAAATATGCCAGCGCCGCGACGCACTTCCACCAACCCTTCAATCTCCAGCATGATCAGCGCTTCGCGCACTACGGTGCGGCTAACCGCCAGCAACGCCGCGATTTCACGCTCCGGCGGAAGACGGTCCCCCAGGGCATACTGCTGCCGCGCAATCATGTCTCGCAGCATCACGCCAACTTCCTGATAAGGCCGCTGCGGCTGCGCGGAAGGTTTGTCCTGGATTTGCTGTTTCATCTTTACTCACGGCAGGTAGGGAATGAGCCGGACTATAGCATAACTGGTTGACCCATTCCCTGGCCCGGCGAGTGCTATTTACCAAAGAACGCGCGCTGAATCGCCATCTCAACGCCGCGCACTTCCGCCAGCCCTTTCAGGCGACCAATCGCGGAATAGCCTGGATTCACCTTTTTATTCAGGTCATCCAGCATTTGATGGCCGTGATCCGGGCGCATAGGAATCAGCTCGCGCTGCCCGTTCGCCTCGCGACGCTGCTCTTCCTCGACGATCGCTTTCACCACTTCATACATATCCACATCGCCATAGAGGTGCGCGGCTTCATGGAACGTCTTCGGATTATCTTCCCGCAGCGTCGAGCGCAGGTGCGTGAAGTAGATTCGAGGCCCAAAGCGTTTAATCATCCCGACCAGATCGTTATCTTCCCGCACGCCGTAGGAGCCGGTGCACATCGTAAAGCCGTTTGCCGGGCTGTTGACCGCATCCACCATCCACTGCATATCCTCCACGGTAGAAACAATGCGCGGCAGGCCAAGGATTGGGCGCGGAGGATCGTCCGGGTGCACCGCCATTTTAATTCCCATCTGCTCGGCGACAGGGATGATGGCCTCAAGGAAGTACGCAAAGTTTTCGCGCAGCTTCGCTTTGTCGATGTGTTTGTAGGTGTCCAACTGGGCGCGGAACTGGTCGAGCGTGTAGCCTTCTTCCGCCCCGGGCAGGCCAGCGATGATGTTGCGGGTCAGCCGCGCCTTCTCGTCATCACGCATTTCCGCGAAGCGACGGTTTGCCTGCTCGATTTCTTCCGCGCTGTAATCGGCCTCTGCCCCTTTGCGCTTCAGAATATGCAGCTCAAAAGCGGCGAACTCGATTTGGTCAAAGCGCAGCGCTTTAGAACCATCCGGTAGCGGGTATTCAAGGTCGGTTCGCGTCCAGTCCAGCACCGGCATAAAGTTGTAACACACGGTGTAGATGCCGCATTCAGCCAGATTGCGCAGGCTTTGGCGGTAATTCTCTATCCATAAATCATATTGCCCACGGTGGGTTTTGATCTCTTCATGGATAGGTACGCTTTCCACCACCGACCAGACCAGCCCGGCAGCCTCCACCACGGCTTTACGTTTCTGTATCTCTTCGACCGGCCAGACTTCACCGTTGGGAATGTGGTGCAGCGCGGTGACGATGCCCGTCGCCCCCGCCTGCCGGGCATCGGCCAGAGTGACCGGATCGTTTGGACCATACCAGCGCCAGGTTTGCTTCATGATATCCCCTTACAGCTCAAATTGGTTGACCAATAAATATTTTTGATTAAGCGCCGTTATTTATGCGCCAGATGGCATCTAAGTTCAGCCAATTTGAGTGGTGTGTCAATCTACACGCGACAATTGGTTAACCAAAATCACAATTTAACACACAGCATTGCGAGGGTATGGGCAAAAGCTATAGGACATCTCTAAACTGCAGGCACAAAAAAACCCGCCGTAGCGGGTTTTTTTCACTTCTGAAACGTCAGGCTGAATTACAGCGCAACAACGTTAGCAGCAGCTGGGCCTTTAGCGCCGTTCTCGATAGAGAACTCAACTTTCTGACCTTCGTCGAGGGTTTTGAAGTTATCGCTCTGGATTGCAGAGAAGTGTACGAATACATCTTTGCTGCCATCGGTAGGAGAGATGAAGCCGAAACCTTTCTCAGCGTTGAACCATTTTACCAAACCAGTCATTTTGTTAGACATAGATATTACCTTTTCGTTTTCTTGAGCCACTAAACGCGGCGAACATGGTCTGTTCAGCAGAGTTGGACTTATTCGGGCACTTAGGAGGAGACTCGAGAAGAAGGGATATCTAAGATAGCGCTTGAACTGAGGACTGCTTTACTAAAACTGCTTTCATAAGGTCTGTGTTCCAAACCGGGTGCTAATCTCTCACGTCCGAAGTGATTTAGCAAGGGTTAAGAATAAATAAAAAAAATTCTCATTTAAGGAGACGATTTAAGCCGGAACCGTGCCTCGCTTCTTATTTTTACCCTCACCCTCTCCCTGGAAGGGAGAGGGAATAAATATTGTTTCCCGTAACTTTTGTTTTCTCCCTCGCCCCTTTGGGGAGAGGGCTGGGGTGAGGGGAAGATTTGTTCCCGGCTCTCATCGCCCCCGGTTACGACCCCGACTGTTTGGGTGATAGCCGGTGGGTTTACCGCTTTAGCGGCGATGAGCTCGCCGGGCGCCGGGGCTGTTACGGGGCTAAAGATATATCCCGACACTCAATATACTGACGATGAGCCTAAACCCTATTCCGCTATCTTCACGATCAACTTGCCAAAGTTCTTCCCGGACAGCAGCCCCTGGAACGCCTCCACGGTATTCTCCAGGCCGTCCACGATATCTTCACGGAACTCAATCTCTCCGGCGGCGATCCACGCGCTCATCTGCTTAAAGAACTCCTCGTAGCGGTGGCTGTAATCCTGGCTGATGATAAACCCTTCCACGCGCATGCGTTTTTTCAGAATGGTTGCCATCAGCTCAGGCAGACGATCGTGCTCAAACGCGCTGCTGCCGCCGTTGTACTGGCTGATCATGCCGCAAACCGGGATACGCGCTTTGGTATTCAGCAGCGGGAAGACCGCGTCAAACACCGCGCCGCCGACGTTTTCAAAATAGACGTCGATGCCGTTCGGGCAGGCTTTGGCCAGCTGTGCAGCAAAATCGCTGGCGCGGTGATCGAGGCACTCATCAAACTTCAGGGTCTCTTTTACATAGCGACATTTATCTTCACCACCCGCAATGCCGATGATCTTAGCGCCGCGCAGGCGAGCCGTTTGCCCCACGATGGAGCCCACTGCGCCGCTGGCGGCAGCTACAACTACGGTTTCACCCGGCTGCGGGTTGCCGATATCGGTCAGCCCCATGTAGCCGGTAAAGCCCGGCATGCCGAGCAGCCCCAGCGCCCAGGAAGGGTGAGACATGTTTTTATCCAGCTTCCGCAGGCCTTCTCCATTTGAAATCGAATAGTCCTGCCAGCCAGAATCAGCCAGCACCAGGTCACCCGGCTGATAATCAGGATGCTGCGAGCTTTCCACCCTGCTAACGGTGCCGCCGACGATGACTTCACCGATGCCAATCGGCGCCGAGTAGGATTTAGCGTCGCTCATGCGCCCGCGCATATACGGGTCGAGGGACAGGAAAAGCGTGCGCAGCAGCACCTCGCCTTTACCGGGGGTTGGAACAGTCACTTCTTCCAGATGGAGATCTTCGCGGGTCGGCATTCCCTGCGGGCGCTTAGCCAGCACAAAGCGGCGGTTTTTATCTGCGGTCTGAGCCATGAGGTACTCCTTTTATTTTCCAGAGTGAAAACCTCAGACTAGACAAAAAACCGCGGCATTAGCATGAAATTCGTGCTGGATAGCCGTTACGCCGCAATTTCCGCTAAAACAGCGCTGACCGCCAGCAGATCCGCGCTTCCGCCGGGGCTAAGATTACGGCCGATAAGGTCGGCGTCCATTTGCCGGAGATCGTCCTCGTGCCAGCCCTGTTGCAGCAAGCGCGCGGCATAGCGTTGCACATAGCGCAGCCCGGCCAGCCCGCCGCGTGAAACCAGGTTAGTGTCCGGGTTAGCGGCCATCAGGCGCAGCATCGCATTAAGCCGGCGACGTTTCGGGCAACTCTCAGTCTGCCAGTAAGGCAGCACGTGCTGGCGCACCGTCAGGAATCCGCTTTCCGCCTCGCCGCGTGCGCCGGTCAGGCCAAACTGCTGATAGAGCCTTTCACCAACCGACGAAGCCTTACGGGCCGCGACCAGCTCTCTTTCCACGAGTCCGCTGCATATCTCACTCACGCTGGCACATAAAGCCGATGCGCTGAGCGCTTTGCCTTGCCCCTGCAGGCGGCCGGCGGCGGTTGAAAGCAGCCCCAGCGAAAACACGCCGCCTTTGTGCGTATTCACCCCTTGGGTGGCCTGGTACATTGCCTGCTCGCAGGCGATGCCCGCCGGACGGATCAGCCGCAGCATCTCGCAGGCTCCGCGCCCCGCATGTTCACGCCCCAGAGCGTGGAACGTGCTGAACCAGGGGCCAATGGCGGCGATGCTGTCGAGAAACATCGGCAGATCCATATCGCGGTGCGAGCCGCTGTTGGCGCCGTCCACCAGCCCCGGCTTTGGCGTCAACCAAACTTCGTCCAGCAGCGCCTGCCGCACCAGACCTGGCACATCCGGTGCGGCGGCAGAAGCTGGGTTAATCCCTGGCAAACCAGCCATCTATCAGCCTCTCAACGCGCGCGGTGACTTCATCCATGGGGTGGCGGCGAGAACGCGCGCAGGCATGCGCGGGCTCGTTGCACACCAGGCAGCGCCGCCCCGACAGGTCCAGCGAGGTTCGCCCCACCGGGCCGTTTTGCGGGCAAATCACGTCCGCATCCCACAGCCTGCCGAGCGGATGGGTTTGCTCCAGCTCGACCGTGGCCGCTTTAAGCTCGCTGGCGGAGTGCGCCACGCTCCACATCGCTTCGGCGCCGGTCGGCAGCCACAGCACCCGCCGCTCGAGAACCGGCCAGCGATAGCGCCACAGCAGCTGGTCACAGGCCTGCAGCGCCACCGCCATGCAGTTACGATAGCGAATGCTGTCTTTCAGCGGGCCCGGCGTTACCAGCGTCAGGGAAAGCACCGGCTGGCTATGCTTAAGCAGCCACTCGTGCTGCCGGTTCGCCCGTCGCTCTTTGGCCTCAAGCAGGGCGGCAAGGGTAACGCCCTGCACCTCCAGAAGCGTTTCACTCATTTGGCTTACTCCTCTTTTACCTGGCGCACCACGTCGATCACGCTGCCGTCGCGGTAGCGGATCACACCGACGATGCGCGGCGTAAATTCGATCGGCTTCGGTTCGCCGGTCAGGGAAATGGCGCGCTGATAAAGATCTTCGATGTTGACGATCTTCATCCCCGCGCTTTCAAGCCGCGCGCGGATCTCCGGGCGGGCCGGGTTAACCGCCACGCCGTGATCAGTCACCAGCACGTCAATGCTTTCACCCGGCGTGACTTGCGTGGTCACCCGTTTGACGACGGTCGGAATTCGGGTCCGCAGCAGCGGAGCAACCACAATCGTCAGGTTTGCCGCGCTCGCCACGTCGCAGTGCCCGCCGGATGCGCCACGCATCACGCCGTCCGATCCGGTTATCACATTGACGTTAAAGTCGATGTCGATCTCCAGCGCGCTGAGGATCACCACGTCAAGCTGGTCGCAGCTCGTGGCCTTCGCTCCGGGGTTGGCGTAGACGTTGGTGGAGATCTCAATGTGGTTAGGATTGCGCGACAGCGAGGCCGCCGCCTGACCGTCAAAACACTGGGTATCAAGCAGTTTTTCGATCAGCCCTTTTTCGTGGAGATCCACCAGGCTGCCGGTGATCCCGCCGAGGGCAAAGCGTGCCACCACGCCGTTGCGCTCCATTTTTTCCTCCATAAAGCGCGTGCAGGCGGTGGCCGCCGCCCCGGAGCCGGTCTGCATGGAAAAGCCGTGGCGGAAGTAACCCGAATGTTCAATGACTTCGGCTGCGGTACGGGCAATCATCAGCTCACGCGGGTTGCTGGTGACGCGCGCCGCCCCGACGCTGATTTTTGCCGGGTCACCCACGGTATCGACCTGAACGATGTAGTCCACCTCGTCCTGCATCAGGCTGGCGGGCATGTTGGGGAACGGCACCAGTTCTTCGGTTAACAGCACGACCTTGCGGGCAAAATGGGCGTCCACTTTGGCGTAGCCCAGCGATCCACAGCAGGATTTACCGTGGGTACCGTTGGCGTTGCCGTATTCATCGCTGCACGGCACGCCGAGAAACGCCACGTCGATTTTCAGCTCGCCGTCCTGCAGCAGCTTCACGCGCCCGCCGTGGGAGTGAATCTGTACCGGTTCGGCCATCAGGCCGTGAGAAATAGCTTCAGCCAGTTTGCCGCGCATGCCGGAGGTGTAAATACGGCTAATCACGCCGTCGCGAATGGGTTCGATCAGCGCCTCGTTGCAGGTCATTAGCGAACTTGAAGCCAGCGTCAGATTTTTAAAGCCGAGGCGGGCCAGCGTGGCAACCACGTGATTAATCACCCGATCGCCTTCCCGGAAAGCATGATGGAAGGAGATAGTCATGCCGTCTTTCAGCCCGCTTTGGGCAATCGCCTGCTCCAGCGTGTCGCAAAGCTTGCGAGTTTTCTTCGCTTCGGCATCCGCCAGCCACGGGGTGGTTTGATGTGCCCCGTCAAAGCTTCGCAGGTGAGAAAGGTGCGGGTACTCAAGGTGTAAAAGTTCGGTCATATTGCTCATTGTTTTTATCCTTAGCGACGCACGCCGGAAGCCGTGGCGCGCTCAAGCACCACCTGCGCATGGTTAATGATTGGCGCGTCGATCATCTTGCCGTTGAGCGACACCACGCCCAGGCCGTTGCGCTCCCCTTCATCGGCGGCGGCAATGACCCGGCGGGCATAGTCGACTTCGTCCTGCGTTGGCGCGTACGCGTTATGCAGCAGCTCGATCTGCCGGGGGTTGATCAACGATTTGCCGTTGAAGCCCATTTTGCGGATCAGCTCGACTTCCCGCAGGAACCCGGCTTCGTTATTCACGTCAGACCAAACCACATCGAATGCGTCAATCCCGGCGGCGCGTGCGGCATGGAGTACCGCACAGCGGGCATAGAACAGCTCCGTGCCATCGCCTCGTTCGGTTTGCATATCCATCACGTAATCAAAGGCCGCCAGCGCAATGCCGATAAGGCGCGGGGAAGAACGCGCGATGGCAACGGCGTTGATCACGCCCACGGCGGATTCAATCGCTGCCACGAGTTTGGTGGAGCCAGGCTCGCGCCCGCACGCTTTCTCAATGCGTTCGAGGTGAGACTCCAGCAGGAAGATGTCTTCCGGCGTGTCGGTTTTAGGCAAGCGCACCACGTCCACACCTGCGCGCACCACGGCCTCAAGATCGTCCAGGCCAAACGGCGTATTCAGCGGATTAATGCGAACCACGGTTTCAATGTCCCGGTACATCGGGTGTTGCAGGGCGTGGAACACCAGCACGCGGGCGGTATCTTTCTCACGTAGCGCCACGGCATCTTCCAGGTCGAACATGATCGAATCCGGGCGGTAGATAAAGGCGGTGGAAAGCATGGCGGCGTTGGCGCCGGGGAGGAACAGCATGCTGCGACGGAGTTTTTTCATTGTAGTTTTTCCCAGTCAATTTTTTCGGCATCGGCGGCGCGCAGCACCGCGCTTTGCAAACGGGCGCGGATCACGCAGTCCAGCGCGCCTTTGTCTTCCAGAATAAAAATCCCTTCTTTCACGCCGAGCTGGGCAAGGGTTTGCTCCGCCACCCGGCGAATCTGGTCGCCAAACTGCTTTTGTACTTCGCTGTGGATCATCAGGCTGAACTCGCCTTCGGCGGGGGCCACTCTCACCAGCAGATCGCTGGACTCCAACGTCCCGGCTAAGGCTTGCTTTACGATTCTCATAAGGCTTTGTCCTGGTTAAAGAAATCAGGCCATATCCAGCGCGTAGTGCCGCTGAAGATGGCTAAAGGTACTGTCCGGGACAATTTCCCGGATGCGGGCCATTTGCTGGCTCTTGAGTAAGGCACGGACTTCAGAGGCGGAAATCTCTCGTCCGGCGGCATGGCATTTACGCGGCAGCTCGACCACCTGAATCGACGCCGCGCTGTGGTGGCGATGCACCTCCAGCCAGTAGCGCATGGCCTGGTTGTACTCGCGGGTGACGGCGCAGAACGGCTCGTTGCCGACAAACCGGTGGGTCACGCCCAGCGCCGGAGCGACGTAGTCACGGAAAATCATCAGGTCCATTGCGCTCCAGGTTTTGTCGATAAGCCCGCTTTCTTTCAGGAAATAACCCGGAAAGGTGGCGCGGGAGATCAGGTAGTCAGAGCCGGGATGCACAATCACGTTGGGTAAGTGAGCCACTCCCTGGCGAACCATCTCCCACCGCTCCTCGAACGGAAAAAATGAAGCGTCCTCACGGACCACAAACAGATGCAGCCAGTCGCAGCGCGCCGCCGCCTGTTCGGCCAGGTAGCGGTGGCCGAGGGTGAACGGGTTGGCGTTCATCACGATGGAGCCGATCCGATTTCCCGGTTTGCGCAATTTTTCCAACCCGGCGCAGTAGCGGCTGATGCCGACAGGCGTGTTTTCCATCAGCACCGCAGCCTCGTCGACCTGCACCAGCGGCCAGAAACCGCTCTGGCGAAACCGGTCAAGGTTGTACGGGCGGGTAAACAGGAACAGATGCGCCTGCCCGCGTTCCATCGCGATATGCTGAATTTCCCCCAGCAGCCGCACGCTGAGGTTATCCCCGCGCCAGGCTTCATCCACCGCCACGCACTTGATGGTGCGCCACGCCAGCCCCGCACAGCCGACGATCTTTGCCCCGGCAAGGGCGACGACGAACAGCTGAATGTCGCCGTCCAGCCCGAGCTGGTTACGCCCCAGCAGATCCCGTATGGCCGCCAGCGCCTGCGGCTGGCGCTGCGGATCGACGGTGCTGAACTCGATAGGGTTGGACTGGAACATAGCGTTAGTGGGCCACCGCCCCTGAAACCTGCGCCACGCGGGACTCAACGATCACGTTGCTGAGATGGCCGATACGCTCAATCTCAACCTCGATGCGGTCGCCCGGCTTCATAAACAGCGGTGGCGTGCGCTTCTTGCCAACGCCGCCGGGAGAGCCGGTAATAATCACGTCGCCCGCGCTGAGCGAGGTGAAGGTTGAGATGTATTCGATAAGCTCGGCCACCTTGTGGATCATGCTGCTGGTGTTGTCTTCCTGCACCATGCGGCCGTTCAGCCAGGTGCGGATCGCCAGATCGTGCGGGTCACGAATTTCATCCGCCGTGGTCATCCACGGGCCAAAAGCGCCGGTCTGCGGCCAGTTTTTCCCGGCGGTAAACCACGTGTGCTGCCAGTCGCGCGCCGAACCGTCCATATAGCAGCTGTAGCCGGCCACGTGGCTCAGCGCATCCGCCGCGGCAATGTCCACGCCGCCTTTGCCGATGATCACCGCCAGCTCGCCTTCGTAGTCGAATTCGCTGGAATGATGAGGTTTCACCACCGGGGAATCATGCCCGGTCTGGGAGTCCGCGAAGCGCACAAACAGCGTCGGGGCGGGGTTGTGCTGGTCGAACTCTTTGCGCTTGTCGGCGTAGTTCATGCCAACGCAGAGGATTTTCTCCGGGCGTTCGATGACCGGCAGCCAGCGAACGTCTGCGGCCGCAACATCGGCCTTCAGCCCGGCAAACGCCAGCGCTTCATGCACGGCGTCCGCCGCCAGTAGCGCTTTCAGGTCCGCAAAACGCGAGCCTAAACGGCGGCCCAGGTCGATGATGCCTTCCGGTGTAACCACGCCGTAGCTCCGCTGACCCTGAAGTAAATAACTTGCGAGTTTCATAACAGTTCCTGGTTAATCAAAAATCAGACAAGAAAGTTGCCAAGCACCAGCAGCGCCACCGAAACGTTGATCGCCCCACCGATGCGGGTAGCAATCTGGGCGAACGGCATCAGCGACATACGGTTGCCGGCGGTAAGAATCGCGACGTCGCCGGTGCCGCCCTGCCCGCTCTGGCAGCAGGAGACGATGGCTACATCGATTGGGTGCATGCCGATCTTTTTCCCGACGAAGAAGCCGGTCGCCACCAGCGCGCTGACGGTGCTGACGATCACCAGCAGGTTGGTAAGGGTGAAAGCGTCAACCAGCTCGTTCCACGGGGTGATCGCCACGCCGACGGCAAACAGAATCGGGTAGGTCACGGCGGTCTGGAAGAATTTATAAACCACCTGAGAACCCGCCAGCATACGTGGGGAAACGCCGTGACAGAGCTTGATCAGCACCGCGACAAACAGCATGCCGACCGGCGCAGGCAGGCCAATCAGTTTATGCAGCAGCATGCCTACCATGTAGAGCAGCACTGCCAGCAGCGCGCCGGAAGCGATAGTGGTAACGTCCGCTTTGCCGCTAAACAGGGCAGCGGTTTGTTCTTTTTCGCCGCCGTTGGTTTTGCCCGGCATCAGCTCACCTTCACCGGTCAGGTGCGGGAAGCGTTTACCCAGTTGATTCAGGCAGCCGGAGATAACGATAGCCGTCAGGCTGCCCAGCATCACGATAGGCAGAATGCGCCCCAGCGCTACGCCCTGGTCCATATGCAGCAACGTGGCGTAGCCGATAGACAGCGGGATCGCCCCTTCCCCCACGCCTCCGGCCATGATCGGCAGGATCAGGAAGAAGAAGATTTGGAACGGCTCAAGGCCTAAAGCCAGACCAACGCCCATGCCGACTACCATGCCCACCACTTCGCCGCACAGCATCGGGAAGAAGATGCGCAGGAAACCCTGAATCAGCGTGGTGCGGTTCATGCTCATGATGCTGCCGACGATGATGCAGCAGATGTAGAGGTAAAGAATGTTGGTGGATTTATAGAATTTGGTGGTGGACTCCACCACCGCATCCGGCAGCAGGCCGTAATACACCAGCGCGGAAGGGATGAAGGTGGCACAGATGGCGGCGGCGCCCATCTTGCCAATCACCGGCAGGCGCTTGCCAAACTCGCCGCAGGCAAAGCCAAAGAAGGCCAGCGTCGCCACCATCACCACGATATCGCTCGGCAGCTTACCGCCGAGGCAGTCGATGGCGATCAGCGCCCCGGCCAGCACAAACAGCGGCAGCGGGATGATGCCCACCTTCCAGCTGTCGAGAATATGCCACCAGCGCTCCTTGAGCGTCGGCTTATTAATATCAATAGATTCAGGAATGATGTTGTAGGAATCATCGGTCGTGCTCATATTCAAGCCCCTTTTTTAATTTGTCGGGGCAGACTAAAAGATTAAATACCTATGTA
Organism: Cedecea selenatireducens; assembly: GCF_042138895.1. Lineage (NCBI taxonomy): Bacteria > Pseudomonadati > Pseudomonadota > Gammaproteobacteria > Enterobacterales > Enterobacteriaceae > Cedecea > Cedecea selenatireducens. Next base: position 209,527 of record NZ_JBHIKW010000003.1, read on the forward strand.
ATGTGAGGGATAGCAGATTAAAACCGTTAATTTAAAGGCATCTATGACGTTAATGGTTTTAATTCCCGCCGTGGTTTTTATGGTTTTTATTCCCAGGCTTAGATAAACCTTAAGAGAAGGAAAAAATCGGCTGAAATTGCCGAAAAGTGCCGTTGCGTGAGGTTGTTCAAACTTTCGCTCAAAGCCGCGAAGCCAGCGGTTTATAGGTGTTAAGCTGCCGTTTTGCCTCACTGAATACACGCTGGCCTATGAAAGTCTCCTTTCAAATACGCTTATTTATCTATCTGGTTGCTTTCTTTTCCGTGCTATTTGCCATGCTCGGGACCTATTACTATTTCGACGTTGGCCGCCAGCTTTACCAGGAAATGAGTACCCGGGCGAGAATGCAGGCAGAGGATATTGCTTTAATTCCTTCGTTGCGGGAATCGGTAGAAAAAAAAGATATTCCGGCGATACACGACTTTATGCAAAAGCTGGTCATCCATAGCGATGCCAGCTTTATCGTCATCGGCGACGAACACGGCATCCACCTCTACCATTCCGCGCATGCCGACCGGGTGGGCAAAACCCTGGTTGGCGGCGATAACGAAGAGGTGCTGCGGGGCAAAAGCATCACCACGCTGCGCCAGGGGGGTCTTGGCCTGTCGCTGCGCAGCAAAGCGCCGATATTCGACCAGCACGGCAAAGTGATTGGCATCGTGTCGGTGGGCTATCTGAAGAGCTACCTGGATGACGTCACGTCCGGCAAGGTGATCAACATCCTGCTGGCGGCGGTGATCCTGCTGCTGGCGCTGTTTGTTTTCTCCTGGTACTTCACGCGCAGCATCAAAAAGCAGATGTTCTCGCTGGAGCCACGGCAGATCAGCCTGCTGGTGCGCCAGCAAAAAGCGATGATGGAGTCGATTTATGAGGGCGTGATCGCCATTGACAGCCGCTCGCAGATCGAGGTGATCAACAAAGCGGCGAAGAAACTGCTTGGCCTGGAACAGCCTTCGCGCGAGATCCGCGGCAAGCAAATCTCCGAGGTGATCGAGCCGGTAACGTTTTTTGATCCGCAGGTAATGCTGGCGCGGGATACCCACGATGAAATCTGCGCCTTTAACGATCTTAGCGTGCTCGCCAGCCGGGTCCGCATCGAACTTGAGGGCGTTTTGCAGGGCTGGGTTATCACCTTCCGCGACCGTAAAGACATTGATAGCCTGAGCTTCCAGCTCAGCCAGGTTAAGCGTTACGTGGACAACCTGCGCATCATGCGGCACGAGCAGCTTAATCGCATGGCAACGCTTGCCGGGCTGCTGCATATGGCCCGCTACGACGACGCCAAACGCTATATCAAGGCGCAGTCCGAGCACGCGCAGGAAGTGCTGGATTTTGTCTCCGCACGCTTCTGTTCCGCCACGCTGTGCGGCCTGCTGCTGGGGAAATATGCCAGAGCACGAGAAAAAGGCGTGTCGCTGGCGTTCGACCCGGCCTGCAGCATGACGAGAATGCCGTCTAACGTGCCGGAATCCGAGCTGATTTCGATTATTGGTAACCTGCTGGATAACGCCATCGAAGCCACCCAGCGCGCCGAAGGCGAGCACCAGCCGGTGGAAGTTTATATCGTGATGAACGACCGGGAGCTGGTTATCGAAGTGGCCGACCACGGCGTCGGCATTGCGCCTGAGCTGCGCGACCACATTTTCACGCCGGGCGTCACCACCAAAACCCACGGCGACCACGGGCTCGGCCTGCACCTTATCGCCAGCTACGTGGCGCTGGCGAAGGGCACCGTGGAGGTTTCAGACAACCTGCCGAGCGGCACCGTGTTCTCGGTATTTATTCCAGACGTTGTCGTTCCGGGGAGCGACCTCAACCCAACGTAAGGCTTTGAGTATGCAAAATGAAATGATTAACGTGCTTATCGTGGAGGATGAAAGCGAACTTGCCGCACTCCACGCCGAGCTGATTGATAAGCACCCTCACCTCCACCTGGTCGGGATAGCCAACAGCCTGGCGAGCGCGCAGCGCCTGATGCTGGAAAAGCAGCCGCAGCTGATCCTGCTGGATAACTACCTGCCGGACGGCAAAGGCATCACGCTGTTTGGCAGCGACCTGCTCAAGCAGCACGCCTGCTCGGTGATTTTTATCACCGCCGCCAGCGATATGGACACCTGCAGCCAGGCCATTCGCAGCGGGGCGTTTGACTACATCCTCAAGCCGGTATCGTGGAAGCGCCTCAGCCACTCGCTGGAGCGCTTTGTCCAGTTCAGCCAGCAGCAGCGCGAATGGAAGGTGGTCGATCAGCAGAACGTCGATAAGCTTTACGAGCTTCAGGCACGAAATGCCCCGCTGGACGCGGGCAGCAAGGGTATCGAGGAAAATACGCTGGAGCTGGTGCAGCGCCTGTTCCGCGAAGGCGAGGCCCAGCGCTGCTTCTCGGTTGACGACGTGGTCAGCGAAACACGGCTAAGCAAAACCACCGCCCGCCGCTACCTGGAACACTGCGTTGAGAAAGGCTTTCTCAGCGTCGAAATGCTGTACGGCAAGATTGGTCATCCTCGCCGCCTGTATAAACGGAGCTAAGCGAATAGCGCAAACTATCCGCTTTGAACGCCTTAGCCCAGAACCGTGACCGCATCCTGCAGGCGAGTCGCGCGGTGTTTAACCATCGCCGACACCTGGGCCCCCTCTTCCACCAGCTCGGCATTTTTCTGCGTGATGGCGTTCAGTTCAGCCACCGCGCGGGTAATGTCCGCCAGGCCATCCGCCTGCTCAGACGTGGCGTGGCTTATCTGCCCGAGAAGCCGGGTGACGTTCTGCACCTGCGCCACGATGTCCTGCATGGTGCGCCCCGCCTCGTGAACCTGCACCGTGCCGGACTGCACCTTGCTGGCGCTGGCGTCAATCAGCTTGCGGATGTCGTTGGCCGCGCTGGCGCTACGCTGCGCCAGGTTACGTACTTCCCCGGCCACCACGGCAAACCCTTTGCCCTGCTCACCGGCACGGGCGGCTTCTACAGCGGCATTAAGCGCCAGAATATTGGTCTGGAAAGCGATATCGTTGATCAGGCTGGTGATAGAACCGATGCGCTGGGTGCTGTCGGCAATGTCATCCATGGTGGTCACCACGGTTTCCATAGCCTGGCCGCCCTGCGCCGCCGCATCACTGGCGGAGCTGGAGAGTTTGTCCGCCGCCGACGCGGTTTCCGAGTTGGTTTGTACCGACGCCGCCATCTGGTTCATGGTGGCGACCGTCTGCTGCACGTTGACCACCGTCTGACGGGTACGCTCATTCAGATCGTCGTTTCCTTTCGCCATCGCCTCGCTGCCGCTGCGCACGTTCGCCACCTGGCTGCTGACGTCGTTTATCAGCCAGCGGCACATCAGCCCAAGCTGGCCGATGGAGCGCAGGATAATGCCGATTTCATCGCTGCGCTGAAGGTGCTTCACGCGGTGGCTGTTGCCGGTCGCCACTTCCAGCGCCTGGCGGGCAACGTTTTCCAGCGGGCGAGCAATTTGCCATTCCAGCAATACGCAAGCTAAGGCGGTAAACGCCGCGATGGCGAGCATTTGCAGCGGGCTTTGTCCCAGCACGAACGCCGAGGCCATCAGCAGAATAAACAAACCGCTCATTAGCCCACGGATGCGCCAGCGCAAAGATAGCGTGGGCAGTTTGCCGAACAGCCCCTTACGCAGCACCAGCCCTTTATAAATGGTCTTATTGCTGCGGCCTTCATTCAGCGCCTTGTAGAGCGGTTCTGCCCCAGCAATTTCTTCCGGCGAGGCCTTGGTGCGAATAGACATATAGCCGGTAGTTTTGCCGTGACGCACCACCGGTACCGCATTGGCACGTACCCAGTAATGGTCACCGTTTTTACGGCGGTTCTTCACGATGCCGGTCCACGGTTCGCCCTGCTGGAGGGTAAACCACATATCGGCAAAGGCCGCCTTTGGCATATCGGGATGCCGCACGAGATTGTGCGCGGCGCCGCTTAGTTCATGTAGCGGGAAGCCACTGACCTGCACGAAGGTATCGTTCGCATGCGTGATGTAACTTTTCAGATCGGTGGTGGACATCAGGGTCGTATCGTCATCAAGCGTGTATTCACGCTGGGTGACCGGCACATGGGCGGACATAGCAACTCCCTTTGAGAGGTTATCCAGATGTTAATGCTTTGGTGGTATGCATGTTATTTCGGCGGGATGAAATTTTACTTTAGTTTAAAAATTTGATATTGATCACAGTTCTAAGTATTAGCCACATAATTTATGAGACTAGCTTAAGCATTACATTTCACATAGTTTCAATTGGTTATTACTTTTCACTTCGTTTTATTGCCGCCTCATCTGAGTGCTGCAGTTTTCGCCAGCGCTTCTTGCGCGGCGCACTACACTTACAGAGGGAATTTTTACCCCCGCAAGGAAAACACGAGGATAAAAGATGCTAAAAAGGAAAAAGAAAGTCAGACCGATCAAGGTCAGTGACGTCACTATCATTGACGATGCGCGTCTGAAAAAAGCCATCACTGCCGCTTCACTCGGCAACGCGATGGAATGGTTTGATTTTGGTGTTTACGGTTTTGTTGCTTACGCACTAGGTAAAGTCTTCTTCCCGGATGCCAGTCCGAGCGTTCAGATGATCGCCGCGCTGGGGACCTTCTCTGTTCCTTTCCTGATTCGTCCACTGGGCGGCCTGTTCTTCGGGATGCTAGGGGATAAATACGGTCGTCAGAAAATCCTGGCTATCACCATCGTCATCATGTCGCTCAGTACGTTTGCTATCGGGCTGATTCCGTCCTATGCCACCATCGGCATCTGGGCACCTATCCTGCTGCTGCTGGCAAAAATGGCTCAGGGCTTCTCGGTAGGCGGCGAATACACCGGGGCCTCTATCTTCGTGGCGGAGTACTCGCCTGACCGTAAGCGCGGCTTTATGGGCAGCTGGCTGGACTTCGGTTCGATTGCCGGGTTCGTCTGCGGCGCGGGCGTGGTGGTGCTTATCACCGCTATCGTCGGCGAAGAGAACTTCCTCGACTGGGGCTGGCGTATTCCGTTCTTCCTCGCGCTGCCGTTAGGCATCATCGGCCTCTACCTGCGCCACGCGCTGGAAGAAACTCCGGCGTTCCAGCAGCACGTTGAGAAAATGGAGCAGGGCGATCGCGAAGGTCTGGCAGACGGTCCAAAAGTTTCGTTCAAAGAGATTGCCACCAAGCACTGGCGCAGCCTGCTGGTCTGTATTGGCATTGTTATCTCGACCAACGTCACCTACTACATGCTGCTGACCTACATGCCGAGTTATCTTTCGCATAACCTGCATTATTCGGAAGAGCACGGGGTGCTGATCATCATCGCCATTATGGTGGGGATGCTGTTCGTTCAGCCGATGATTGGCCTGCTGAGCGACCGCTTTGGCCGTCGGCCGTTTATCCTGCTGGGCAGTCTCGGCCTGTTCCTGCTGTCGATTCCGGCCTTTATGCTGATTAACAGCGGCGTGATTGGTCTGATCTTTGCCGGATTGCTGACCCTGGCGGTGGTGCTGAACTTCTTTATCGGCGTGATGGCCTCCACGCTGCCGGCGATGTTCCCGACCCATATCCGCTACAGCGCCCTGGCCAGCGCCTTTAATATTTCGGTGCTGATTGCGGGCGTGACGCCAACGGTTGCCGCATGGCTGGTGGAAACCACCCAGAACCTGATGATGCCGGCTTACTACCTGATGGTGGTGGCGGTTATCGGCTGTATCACCGCTGTCACCATGAAAGAAACCGCCAATAAACCGCTGAAAGGCGCGACGCCGGCGGCATCGGACATTGCGGAAGCGCGTGAAATTGTTCAGGAGCACCACGACAATATCGAGCAGAAAATTGAGGACCTGGATAAGGAAATCGAAGATCTGCAGGCGAAGCGTTCACTGCTGGTGGATCAGCACCCGAGGATTAACGAGTAGTTTTCCCCTCACCCTAACCCTCTCCCCGTGGGGGAGAGGGGATGAATAGAGAGCTCTCACCTGCGCGTGGGGGCTTTTTTTTGCTCTTTTTCCAGCTCTGCCTCTTCGTGGCAAATATCCACGATAATGCAGAGCCAGATAGGGTTCCGTTCACTTCCAGAGCTGCTTCACATGTCACCATTATACCGGTGAACGTCTCGGGAGAATCACCGTCATTCCCCCGAGACCCCGGACTCCCGGCCAAATAAATCGACCGCTAAAGCGGCAGACCTCCGTTTTATCTCCCAGTCCTGGGTTGGCTGAGATGCGTTCCCGACGCTCTCAGCCTCCGGCCGTTCCCGACGTCCGGACCCTGGCCAGTCGGAGAGAAAACGGAGGCGATTTAAGCCGGAACCGTGCCTCGCTTCAGGCTCATAGCCACACTGAACATAAAAGTTGCTACAAGTCCTAAAGCCATGCCCTTGTTCCCGGCTCTCATCGTCCCCGGTTATGACCCAACTCAGGCGGGGTTGAGCTGCCGGGAGCAGCGAAAGAGAGCGATCGTCGGGAACGAATCGCGAACGACCCCGAATGTTTGGGTGATAGCCGGTGGGTTTACCGCTTTAGCGGCGATGAGCTCGCCGGGCGCCGGGGCTGTTCGGGGGATGGCGTTATCCCCCGAACACGTTCACCGTGCTCTGAACGTACAGGGAAAAATAGATCTGCGGGTGAACGGAACCTTAGCCGACCCTGCATAATCGAGACCATTTCTAGAGACGGAGTAATCCTCCCTGACGGCGACCCCGCCTCAAGTTTTCATCACTTTATCGCATTGGATATATCGTATATTTATATGCAAAGCGCAATTTTGACTTTGTGAATTGAGATAACTCACCTAACGTAAATACACAGAGAAAAACCGATAAAAAACACCATTACAGGGTACACACATGCAAAAGAAAGTCCTGCCATTACTGCTGCTGGCTGCGCTGTCTGCAGCTTCTCACGCTGCCACGCCACCGGATACCCTGGTGGTTGCTCAAGGCCTGGATGACATCGTCAGCCTTGATCCGGCCGAAGCCAACGAACTCTCAAGCATCCAGACCGTGCCAAGCCTGTACCAGCGCCTGGTGCAGGCAGACCGTACCGATCCGGCCAAAGTTGTGCCGATTCTGGCGGCAAGCTGGCAGGGCGATGCGGCGAATAAGAAGCTAACCATCAAGCTGCGCCCGGACGCTAAATTCGCCTCCGGCAACCCGCTGCGCCCGGAAGACGTAATCTTCTCCTACACCCGCGCGGTGACGCTGAACAAATCCCCGGCCTTTATTCTTAACGTGCTGGGCTGGCAGCCGGATAACATCGCCAGCCAGCTGAAGAAAGTGGATGACCACACGCTGGAAGTGCACTGGACCGCGGACGTAAGCCCGGCGGTAGCCCTGAATATTCTTTCCACGCCAATCGCCTCCATCGTCGATGAAAAAGCGGTTGAACCCAACGTGAAAGCGGGCGACTTCGGCAACGAGTGGCTGAAAATGCACTCTGCCGGCAGCGGCCCGTTCAAAATGCGCGTCTACCAGCCGCATCAGGCTATCGTCCTGGATGCCAATCCGACATCCCCTGGCGACGCGCCAAAAGTGAAAAACATCATCATTAAAAACGTGCCCGATCCGGCCGCTCGCCGCCTGCTGATTCAGCAAGGTGACGCCGATATCGCCCGTGATTTAGGCTCTGACCAAACCAGCGCGCTCGAGGGCAAACCGGGCGTGAAGGTGCTGAGCATTCCTTCCGCCGAGCAAAACTACCTGGTGTTTAACGTCGGCAACAATGCCAACCCGCTGCTGAAAAACCCTGCGCTGTGGGAAGCGGCCCGCTACCTGGTTGATTATCAGGGCATCACCAAAGATCTGCTGAAAGGCCAGTACTTCGTGCACCAGAGCTTCCTGCCGGTCGGTTTCCCTGGCGCACTGGAAAACACGCCGTTTAAATTCGACCCGGCGAAAGCGAAAGAGATCCTGGCGAAAGCGGGCATCAAAGACGCCCATTTCTCGCTGGACGTGGAAAACAAACCGCCGTTTATCACCATCGCGCAGTCGATGCAGGCGAGCTTTGCCCAGGGCGGCGTGAAGGTGGATCTGCTGCCTGCGGCAGGTAGCCAGGTTTACGCCCGCGTTCGTGCGAAGCAGCACCAGGCCGCTATCCGCCTGTGGATCCCGGACTATTTCGACGCCCACTCCAACGCCAGCGCCTTTGCCTATAACGACGGCAAAGCGAGCACCGTGGCCGGGCTGAACGGTTGGCAGATTCCGGAACTGAACAAACAAACGCTGGCCGCCGTGGCGGAAGCCGATCCGGCCAAACGCAAAGATCTCTATACCAAACTGCAGGAGGAGCTGCAGCGTAGCTCCCCGTACGTGTTTGTCGACCAGGGTAAAACCCAGGTTGTGGTGCGCGATAACATCAAGGGCTATCAGCAAGGCCTGAATGCGGATATGGTGTATTACGATAACGTCACTAAATAACTGAACGGCCTCTCGCCCTGCCCTTTTCACCATCAAAGAAACGGGGCGAGAGGTTAATCACCATCAGCGCATAAAAAGAGTTACCCATGCCCGAAGTTTCTCCCTCGTCGCAGCGCCTGCGGCGCCCGCTGCTTACCCTGCTTCAGGGAATATTTACCCTTGCTCTCACCCTTATTGGCCTGCTGCTGATTACCTTTGCTTTGTCCGCGCTTTCCCCGGTGGACAGAGTGCTGCAAATCGTCGGCGATCACGCCAGCCAGTCCACTTACGATCAGGTTCGCCACCAGCTAGGGCTGGATCGGTCGCTGCCCGTGCAGTTCTGGCATTACCTCGTCAATCTTGCCCACGGCGATTTGGGCATAGCCAGCTCAACCGGCCAGCCGGTGCTGCATGATTTACTCTCGGCTTTCCCCGCCACGCTTGAGCTTGCCACCCTCGCGCTCATCATCGGCAGCGTGCTGGGCGTGCTTTTTGGCGTGCTTTGCGCCCGCTTTGCCGGTTCGCCGTGGGATCTCGCGGTGCGCACGTTTACCCTGCTCGGTAACTCGGTGCCTATTTTCTGGCTCGGCCTGCTGATGCTGGCGCTGTTTTATGCCCGCCTGCAGTGGAGCGCCGGGCCGGGAAGGCTCGATGATATTTACCAGTACAGCGTCGAGGCCAAAACGGGCTTCGTGCTGATTGATACCTGGCTTTCCGGCGATAAAGGCGCGTTCCTCAACGCCGTTAACCACCTGATTCTGCCGGTGCTGCTGCTGGCCTATTATTCTCTCGCCAGCATCACCCGCCTGACGCGCACGGCCTGCCTCAGCGAAATGAATAAAGAGTACATTACGCTGGCTCGCGCGAAAGGCGCAGGTGACATGACGATTCTGCTGCGCCACGTTCTGCCGAACATTCGCGGCACGCTGTTCACCGTGATCGCGCTGGCTTACACCAGCATGCTGGAAGGTGCCGTGCTGACGGAAACCGTCTTCTCCTGGCCGGGCATTGGCCGCTATCTCACCACCGCGCTGTTTGCCGGTGATACCACCGCGATTATGGGCGGCACGCTGCTGATCGGCGTGTCGTTTGTGCTGATCAATAACCTGACCGACATACTGGTGCGTGCCACCGATCCGAGGATCCGCTAATGCCGTCTTCTCTTTTCCTGCGACGCATGCTGCGCTCTCCGGCCGCCCTCAGCGGGCTGATTATCATTGCCGGGCTGGTGCTTATTGCGCTGTTTGCCCCGCTGCTGGCCCCGTTCGATCCTAACTGGCAGGACGCCGCCGCGCGCCTGCAGGCACCCAACGCTCACCATCTGCTGGGTACCGACAGCTACGGTCGCGACCTGCTTTCACGCCTGCTTTACGGCACCCGCCCGGCGCTGGGCCTGGTGCTGCTGGTTACGGTCATTACCCTGCCGGTTGGGCTGCTGATTGGCATTCTTTCCGGCTATTACGGCGGCTGGCTGGAGCGTATTCTGATGCGCTTTACCGACGTAGTGATGTCGATGCCGCGCCTGATCCTGGCCTTCGCTTTTGTGGCGATGCTTGGCCCAGGGTTGGTTAACGGCGCGCTGGCGCTCGCTTTGACAACCTGGCCTGCCTATGCGCGCCAGGCAAGAAGCGAAATACAGCGGCTGCGCCACAGTGATTATCTTGCCGCCGCAGAAATGATGGGAATTAAAGGCATTCGGCTGCTGGGCGGCCACATCCTGCCTCTGTGTCTGCCTTCCGCCATCGTGCGCCTGGCGCTGGATCTTGCCGGGATTATTCTTGCCGCCGCCGGACTCGGGTTCCTGGGCCTCGGCGCCCGTCCGCCGATGTCCGAGTGGGGCTCAATGATTGCCGACGGGATGCAGGTGATTTTCGATCAATGGTGGATTGCCGCTATTCCTGGCACCGCCATTCTGCTGAGCAGCCTGGCCTTTAACCTGCTGGGCGATGGCCTGCGCGACGTGCTGGAGCCGCAACATGACTAACAGAATTACCGTTTCCGGGCTGAATATCGACTACCCCGGCAGCCGGGTTGTCAGCAACCTTTCCTTCACCCTCGGCAATGAACGCCTGGCGCTGGTCGGGGAATCCGGTTCAGGAAAATCCATGACGGCGCGAGCCCTGATGGGGCTGGTGCGTAAGCCAGGCAAAGTGAGCGCGGAGCAGCTTAGCGTGATGGGGCACGACCTGCTCGATATGAACGCCCGTAGCTGGAACCAGCTGCGCGGCAGCGATATCGCCATGGTGCTGCAGGACCCGCGCTATGCGCTAAACCCGGTGAAAAACGTGCTGCAGCAAATTGACGAGGCGCTCCGCCTGCACCAAAAGCTGTCCTCCGCCGAACGCCGCGATCGCTGCCGCGAGCTGGTGCAGTCCGTGGGTTTGCCGGACGCGGTGCTGCAGCGTTACCCCGGCGAGCTGTCCGGCGGCATGGGCCAGCGCGTGATGATCGCCATTGCGCTCGCTAATAACCCGAAAGTACTGATTGCCGACGAACCAACCTCGGCGCTGGATGCTCGCTTGCGCAACCAAATCCTTGAGCTGCTGGTAGCCCAGTGCGAACAGCGGCAAATGGCGCTGCTGCTGATTAGCCACGACCTGCCGCTGGTGGCGGAACACTGCCACCGCGTGCTGGTGATGTATCAGGGGCAAAAAGTGGATGAAATGGCGGCGAGCGCTCTGCCGCAGGCCACGCATCCCTACACGCGCACGCTCTGGACCTGCCGTCCAAATGCCGACACCTATGGGCAGATGCTGCCGACGCTGAACCGCAGCGAATTCCAGCCAGGAGAGAGTCATGGCGATCGTTAAGATTGATAATCTGGGCGTCGAGTTTGCCGCAAAAGGCGGCATCAAAACCGCCGTCGCCGGGGCCAGTTTTGCGATTGAGCAGGGCGAAACCTTTAGCCTGATTGGCGCTTCAGGCTGCGGGAAATCGACCATTCTGCGCGTGCTTGCCGGGCTACAGCGTGAGTGGAAAGGCAGCGTGGAACTGCTGGGCAATAACATTGTTGCCGGGAGGCGTTTTCAGGGAGCCCTGCGCCGCGAAGTGCAGATGGTATTTCAGGACCCTTACGCCTCACTGCACCCCAACCACACGATTTGGCGCACGCTGGCTGAACCGCTAAAAATCCACGGTGAAAGCAATATCGAAGCACGCGTGGAAGAAGCGTTAAGCCAGGTTGGGCTGCCGGCCGATGCGGCGAAACGCTACCCGCACCAGCTTTCCGGCGGCCAGCGCCAGCGCGTGGCTATCGCTCGGGCGCTGCTGCTGCGCCCGAAAATCCTGCTGCTTGATGAACCAACTTCCGCGCTGGATATGTCGGTACAGGCTGAAATCCTTAACCTGTTGAACCGCCTGAAGCAGCAGCACGGTATGACCTACCTGCTGGTCAGCCACGATGCCGACGTGATTGCCCATATGTCGGACCGCGCGGCATTTATGGCGAATGGCGTGATTGAGCGCAGCTTCGATCGCACCGCGCTGGTTAACGGTGAACACAGAATGGCGCACGCGTAACGCATTATTCCAGCGTCACCATTTCCTCGTCAGACAAAGCCAGAATGCAGCGATTGCGGCCGGTGTTTTGGCCGTAATACATGGCTTTGTCTGCGCGCCCAATGGCGCTGTACAGGGTCGGCCTCTGGCCTGATCCGGGGCAGGCCATCGCTAATGAATCGCTCTTTTGCACCCTTTCAGGGCAAACGTCCTTTTTATACATCAAAACCCCCTATTTCCCTCTAAATCACGTCGCCGCCGCCAGCATTAAAACACGCAAAATGTAATCCATTGTGATTAATTATTGCACAGATGCAGTCCTGCGGGCGTTTATCCCGATTTCACTTACGGAACGTTACCTGGCGCAATCCCTGCAATACTTATTTTGTGTATCGCGTGATACGCCACACCCAGGAGCACATTTTGAACAGGTTACCTTCCAGCGCCTCGGCACTTGCCTGTACGGCGCACGCACTGAACATAATCGAAAAGAAGTCACTTACCCATGAGGAGATGAAGGCGCTAAACCGGGAGGTTATCGACAGCTTCCAGCAGCATGTTAACCCGGGATTTCTTGAGTACCGCAAGTCCGTTACCGCCGGCGGGGATTACGGAGCCGTAGAGTGGCAAGCGAGCAGCCTGAATACGCTTGTCGACACTCAGGGCAAAGAGTACATCGACTGCCTGGGTGGGTTCGGCATTTTTAACGTGGGGCACCGTAATCCAGTCGTAGTTTCCGCCGTCCAGCATCAGCTGGAAAAACAGCCCCTGCACAGCCAGGAACTGCTCGACCCTCTAAGGGCGATGCTCGCTAAAACGCTGGCCACGCTCACTCCGGGTAAACTCAAATACAGTTTCTTCAGCAACAGCGGCACCGAATCCGTTGAAGCGGCCATAAAGCTGGCGAAGGCATACCAGTCGCCTCGGGGTAAATTTACCTTTATTGCCACCAGCGGCGCGTTCCACGGAAAATCACTGGGTGCGCTTTCGGCCACGGCGAAATCCACGTTCCGCAAACCGTTTATGCCGCTGCTGCCGGGCTTCCGCCATGTACCGTTTGGCAATATCGACGCGCTGCGCAGCCAGTTCAGCGAATGCCGCAAAACCGGCGATGACGTGGCGGCGCTGATCCTTGAACCAATCCAGGGAGAAGGCGGCGTGATCCTGCCTCCGCCGGGCTACCTGCCTGCGGTGCGTCAGCTTTGTGACGAGTTCGGCGTACTGCTGATTCTGGATGAAGTGCAAACCGGGATGGGACGCACCGGCAAGATGTTTGCCTGCGAGCACGAAAACGTGCAGCCGGACATTCTGTGCCTGGCAAAAGCGCTGGGCGGCGGCGTAATGCCGATAGGCGCCACGGTCGCGACGGAAGAGGTGTTTTCCGTGCTGTTCGATAACCCGTTCCTGCACACCACCACCTTTGGCGGCAACCCGCTGGCCTGTGCGGCGGCGCTGGCAACCATCCACTATCTGCTGGAAGAAAATCTGCCCGCTCAGGCGGCCCAGAAAGGGCAGCTGCTGCTGGATGGCTTCCGGGCCCTGGCCCGTGAGTTCCCGGACCTCATCGTTGAGGCGCGCGGCCAGGGGCTGTTAATGGCGATTGAGTTCCGCGACAACGACATCGGTTATAACTTTGCCAGCCAGATGTTCCGCCAGCAGGTGCTGGTGGCCGGTACGCTGAATAATTCAAAAACCATTCGCGTTGAGCCGCCGCTGACCCTGACGATTGAGCAATGTGAGCACGTGCTGGAGTGCGCTAAACGCGCGCTTTACCGGCTGAGAGTGACGCAGGATGAGACGGCAGAGGCGCAGGAAAGCTGATTGACCCTCACCCCAACCCTCTCCCTGAAAGGGAGAGGGAGTTTTCCGTGCCTGCTGACCGTTTTTTTATCCCCTCTCCCCTCTGGGGAGAGGGACAGGGTGAGGGGCAATCTCTACGGCAGCAGCCCGATAAAACTCCGCTTCTTACGCGGCTCAGACATCATCTCATCCAGCTTTTCAACGCAGGCAAGGTAGTGCGGCGTCTTCTTGTGCGCCAGCACTGCAGCCTCATCCAGGTAAGCCTCGTAGATAAAAAATCGCGTCGCGACATCCGGGTCCTGCAGCACGTCGAAGCGCAAATTGCCGGGCTCTTTGATAGCCCCTTCGTGATTCGCCTGAAACACCGCCAGAAACTCGTCGACGCGCTCGGGCTTAATGTTAATTTCTACCAGCGTTACGTTCATGCCTTATCTCCCTGATGTTTCGCTTCAAGCCAGAACTGATAAGCTTCGCGGGCCGACATATTCTCGTGCACGACTTTTTTCACCGCCTGCAGCATCGCCAGCGGGGCTTCAGACTGGAAGATGTTGCGCCCCATATCCACGCCGGACGCGCCCTGGTCTATCGCCTTAAAGCACATCTCCAGCGCTTCCTGTTCGGGCAGTTTTTTGCCTCCGGCGATGACGATCGGCACCGGGCAGCTGGCGGCGACTTTCTCAAAACCTTCCTCGACGAAGTAGGTTTTCACAAACTGCGCCCCAAGTTCGGCGGCAATGCGGCTCGCCAGCGAGAAATAACGAGCATCACGCGCCATCTCTTTGCCGACGCCGGTCACCGCCAGCGTAGGAATGCCGTAGCGCGTGCCTTCATCCACCAGCTTGATGATGTTGTTGATCGACTGGTGCTCATACTCGCTGCCGATATAAATCTGTGCGGCCACCGCGCAGGCGTTGAGGCGTAAAGCATCCTCCATCGTCACCGCGACGCTTTCGCGCGAGAGTTCGCTAAGAATGGAGTTGCCGCCTGAGGCGCGCAGCACAACGGGCTTGTTGGTTGCCGGAGGCACTACGCTGCGCAGAATGCCGCGGGTACACATCAGCACATCCGTTTCAGGGAACAGCGGCGCAATCGAGAGATCGATCCGTTCAAGCCCGGTGGTTGGCCCCTGAAAATAGCCGTGATCGAAGGCCAGCATTACGGTGCGCCCGGTATTCGGGTTAAAGATCCTCGCCAGCCGCGACTGCATGCCCCAGTCCAGTGCCCCGCTTCCCTTCAGGTAAAAAGCCCGGTTCTCCTGCGGTTGGCCAATACCGAAGTCTTTTCCGTCCTTAATATCATCCAGATCTGCCATGACGTCCTCTCCCGGATCCGTGTGTGAATAAGAGATAGTGTTCAAAAACTTAGTCAGGGATCGGCGATTGCAACCGTGCAGCGATCACAAAACATCCAAATAGATCGGCCAGATCGCTCGCAATAGATAAGAGTTTATTTATTGAACTGGCGACGGAAGAGGTCTGCGAATGAGTTATTTACTTGCACTGGACGCCGGAACGGGCAGTATCCGCGCCGTTATCTTCGATACATCGGGCCAGCAAATCGCCGTTGGCCAGGCCGAATGGAAGCATCTCAGCGTGACCGACGTACCGGGATCGATGGAATTCGATCTCACCGTCAACTGGCAGCTCGCCTGCCGCTGCATCCACGAGGCCTTGCACAAGGCAAATCTCTCGTCTTCGGCAATAAGCGCCGTCTCCTGCTGCTCGATGCGGGAAGGGATCGTCCTTTACGATCGCAGCGGCGAGCCCGTCTGGGCCTGTGCTAACGTGGACGCCCGCGCCAGCCGCGAGGTCAGCGAGCTTAAGGAGATCCATGACTTTCAGTTCGAGTCTGAGGTGTACCACGTTTCAGGCCAGACGCTGGCGTTAAGCGCCATGCCGCGCCTGCTATGGCTGGCGCACCATCGCCCGGACATCTATCGCAAAGCGGCCACCATCACGATGATTAGCGACTGGCTGGCCGCCAAACTTTCCGGCGAGCTGGCGGTTGACCCTTCTAACGCCGGCACCACCGGCATGCTGGACCTGGCGACCCGCGACTGGCGCCCTGCTCTGCTCGATATGGCAGGGCTACGTGCCGACATACTTTCTCCGGTGAAAGAAACCGGCACCTTATTGGGCAGCGTAACGCAGCAGGCTGCCGAAGAAAGTGGGCTGCAGAAAGGCACGCCGGTGGTGATGGGCGGCGGCGACGTTCAGCTGGGCTGCCTGGGGCTGGGCATCGTCAGGGCCGGGCAAACGGCGGTGCTGGGCGGCACGTTCTGGCAGCAGGTAGTCAACCTGCCGGCAATCAAAACCGATCCAGATATGAACATCCGCATTAACCCGCACGTAATTCACAACATGGTGCAGGCGGAGTCGATCAGCTTCTTTACCGGCCTGACGATGCGCTGGTTCCGGGACGCCTTTTGCGCGGAAGAAAAGCTGCTTGCCGGGCGCCTCGGCGTGGATACCTACGCGCTGATGGAAGAGATGGCAGGCCGCGTGCCCGCGGGCTCCCACGGCGTGATGCCAATTTTCTCCGACGCCATGCATTTCAAGCAGTGGTACCACGCCGCACCGTCATTCATTAACCTTTCCATTGACCCTGAGAAGTGCAACAAAGCCACGCTATTTCGCGCCTTAGAGGAAAACGCGGCGATTGTCTCCGCCTGTAACCTGGAGCAGATTTCCGGCTTTTCTGGCGTGAAGTTCGACTCGCTCGTCTTCGCCGGGGGAGGTTCAAAAGGCGCGCTGTGGAGCCAGATCCTCAGCGATGTCACCGGCCTGCCGGTACGTGTTCCGGTAGTGAAAGAGGCAACGGCGTTGGGCTGTGCCATTGCCGCAGGCGTTGGTGCCGGGATTTTCGATTCGCTGGCCAATACCGGCGAGCGCCTTGTGCAATGGCAGCGGGAGTTCACGCCGAACCCGGCGCACCGCGAGCTTTACGACGAGATGAAGCGCAAGTGGCAAAAGGTGTATGCCGACCAGTTAACGCTGGTGGACAGCGGCCTGACGACATCGATGTGGCAGGCGCCGGGGATTGTACCAGGGGACTGAGAACATTTTTTATCCCCTCTCCCTTTCAGGGAGAGGGCCAGGGTGAGGGTAAAACCGCTTTGTATCACACTGTATCTACGACTCCGCCAGATACGCCGTCATGCAAAAAGAGCTGATTGGGAAACACGCCACCTACATTCCCATGATGTGATAGCCGAACACTTTATAACGGCTTCGGAGAAAACATCATGTTCAACAAATTCACCCTGTCTGCGCTGATTGCTCCACTTTCCCTCTCGGTGGTTTTCGCCTGCCAGGCGGAAGCGGCGGGTTTCGATGCTAATCAGATAAAACAGATTAACGCAGGCGTGCTTAACGTCGGCTATGTCGATCTCGGCCCAAAAGACGGGCAGCCGGTTGTGCTGCTGCACGGCTGGCCCTATGACATCAACAGTTTTGATACGGTAGCACCGGAGCTGGCAAAGCAGGGCTACCGGGTTATCGTGCCTAACCTGCGCGGCTTCGGCAGCACTCGCTTCCTTTCCCCTTCCACGCCGCGCAACGGCGAGCCTGCCGCGCTGGCTCAGGATACGGTTGCGCTGTTGGACGCATTACATATCAAACAGGCCATTTTCGGCGGGTATGACTGGGGCGCACGCACGGCGGATATCGTGGCGGCACTGCACCCGGAGCGCGTCAAAGCGCTGGTGTCGGTCAGCGGCTATCTGATTAGCAGCCAGGAAGCGGGGAAAAAACCGCTGCCGCCGCAGGCCGAGCTGCAATGGTGGTATCAGTTCTATTTCGCGACCCCACGCGGCGCGGCAGGCTACGAGAAGAATACCCATGAGTTCGCCAGATTGATCTGGCAGCAGGCTTCGCCGGGCTGGAAGTTCAGCGACGAAACCTTCAATACCAGCGCCAAATCGCTGGATAACCCGGATCACGTCGCCATTACGCTAAGCAACTATCGCTGGCGTCAGGGGCTGGAAAACGGCGAGCAGAAATACGCGGCGGATGAGAAAAAGCTGGCCGCACTGCCGAACATCACCGTACCGAGCATCACGATTGAAGGCGCCAATAACGGGGCACCACATCCTGCACCGGCAGCGTATGCCGCGAAATTTACCGGCAAGTATGAACACCGCACCTTCAGCGGCAATATAGGCCACAACCCACCGCAGGAAGCGCCGGAAGCGTTTGTGAAGGCAGTAGTAGATGCCGGTAAGCTGTAGTAAAAAAGCTATGCTAGTTTTAGCCTTCACTTTTAGCGCCGGGAGCCCCAGGTGGAACACATCGATCATATTCTCGTGGTGGACGACGACCGCGATATTCGCGAGCTTATCGTCAGCTATCTGGAAAAATCAGGCTACCGGGCAAGCGGCGCGGCAAACGGCAAGGAGATGCGTGCCGTGCTGGACAAGCAGCACGTCGACTTAGTGGTGCTGGACGTGATGATGCCCGGCGACGACGGGCTGACGCTCTGCCGCCAGCTGCGCAGCGATAAACATAAAGACTTGCCGATCCTGATGCTGACCGCCAGAAACGAAGATACCGACAGGATCCTCGGCCTGGAGATGGGTGCAGATGACTACGTGGTTAAGCCTTTTGTCGCTCGCGAGCTGCTGGCGCGGATCAAAGCGATCCTCCGCCGCTTCCGCGCGTTGCCGCCCAATTTGCAGGTGACCGAAGCGGGCAGGATCATCGCTTTCGGCGAGTGGAAGCTGGATACTTCCGCTCGCCACTTGATTGATTTACAGGGCACGATCGTTGCGCTGAGCGGCGCGGAATACCGCCTGCTGCGCGTGTTTTTGGATCACCCGCAGCGCGTGCTGACGCGCGATCAGCTGCTAAATCTGACTCAGGGCCGCGATGCCGAGCTGTTCGAGCGCTCGATCGATTTGCTGGTCAGCCGCGTGCGCCAGCGCTTAAACGAGGATGCGCGGACTCCTGCCTACATCAAAACCGTGCGTAGCGAAGGCTATGTACTTTCCATGCCCGTCACCATCGTTGAGGCGCGAGAATGAGGCTGTGGCCCCGCTCCCTGCTGTCCCGGCTGTTTCTCATCGTTCTCGTCGGCCTGCTGCTGGCTAACGGCCTGACCCTGGCGCTGACCACTCTTGAGCGAATGAACAGCGCCCGCAGCGTGATGCTGGATAACCTGCAAAACAACGTTTCCACCAGCGTGGCGATCCTCGACAAGCTACCGGCCAATGAGCGCCCCGCCTGGCTGGACAGGCTCGCCCGGGAAAATTATCACTATATTCTTGGCCCTGGTACGCCAGGAAAGCCGCCTGCCGACGAACGTTCGAAAGATGCCATTGCTTCGCTGAAAGAGGCGCTGGGCGAGCGCTACAGGCTGACTTTCACCGCCATTCCCGGCATGCGTTCCCATATTCAGGCCCATTTGACGCTGGCCGACGGCTCGCCGCTGACCATCGACCTTACGCCGCGTATGCCGCCGATTGAAAGCTGGCTGCCGGTGGTGATTGCTATTCAGCTGGTGCTACTGGCGCTTTGTGCCTGGTTTGCCGTGCGCCAGGTGGTACTGCCGTTTACCCGCTTTACCCGCGCCGTTGAAGCGCTGGAGCCGGCCAGCACAAGTCCGACGGCGATGCAGGAAAGCGGCCCGATTGAGGTTGAACACGCGGCAAAAGCGTTTAACGCGATGCAGGCCAGGATCCAAGGGCACCTGAAAGAGCGCACTCAGATCCTGGCGTCTATTTCACATGACCTGCAGACGCCGATTACCCGCATGAAGCTTCGCCTTGAGATGAGCGATGAGCCGGAGCTGCGCGACAAACTGATGCAGGATTTGGATAACATGACGCATCTGGTCCGCGAGGGAATCGCCTATGCGCGGTCGTCAGAAAGCCTGGAAGAAACGCCGCAGCGCCTTGAGCTTCGGGCTTTTGTGGACAGCATTGCCTGCGACTATCAGGACGTCGGCAAAGCGGTGGCGTTTACTGCCCCGGAGGCGGCGCTTCCTCTTTCAACTCGCCCCCAGGCGCTGCGCCGCATCCTGACCAATCTGCTGGATAATGCGCTGAAGTTTGGCACCGCCGCTGACGTCAGCCTGAGCAAAGAAGCAAACCAGGTCACGCTGACGGTTACCGATAACGGCCCTGGGATCCCCGAAGAGGAGCTGGGCGCCGTGTTACAGCCTTTTTACCGCGTGGAAAGCTCCAGAAACCGCGACACCGGCGGCACCGGGCTTGGTCTGGCGATTGCCGCCCAGCTTGTCGGTCAGCTTGGTGGAAAGTTAACGCTCACCAACCAGCCGCAGGGCGGGCTGAAGGCCGGCATCACGCTGCCTGTCTTCTGATTGTATCGCTCTGTATGCGGCTAAGCGGCCGACAAACAAACTGACAATCAGGACGGTTTTCCCACACATCACGAACACATCAGGCGGGTTAAATACCCAGAAATCATCCTGTAACCGTGAGGTGTGTTATGCCCGTTCTGATTGCCTTTCTTGGCGGAATGCTCAGTTTATTAAGCCCCTGTACGCTGCCCGTCATTCCCCTGCTTTTCGCCGCATTTCGCGGTCAAAAACGCCAAATCATCGCCCTGCTTGCCGGCATGGTGGCCATGTTTACCGCCGTCGCTTTGCTGGTCGGCGCTGCCGGGGAGTGGATCGTGCAGGCCACGTTGGTTGGCCGCTGGATTGCGCTGGCGATGCTGGCGCTTGCCGCGTTGACGCTCATCTTCCCCGTGCTTGCCGAACGCCTGATGCGGCCTGCGGTGCAATTGGGGAACGCTATCAATAACCAAAGCAACCGCGCTCGCGGCATGCTGTCCGCTTTTTTGGCGGGGCTGGCGGTGGGGCTGCTCTGGTCTCCCTGCGCCGGACCGATTTTGGGGGCCATTCTCGGCATCGGCCTGTCCGGCTCTTCGGCGGTAACCACCGGCCTGCTGCTGGCGGCCTACGGCAGCGGCTGCGCGCTGATGCTGGCGCTGCTGTGGTTCTGCGGTCACCGGCTGCTGGCTCGCCTGCGTGAGAAAATGGCGCTGATGGCGCAGCTTCGGCGTGTGGCGGGCGTAGCGATGCTGGCCACCGTGGCGTTTATCGCCTCCGGCACCACGGCGGTGCTGCAAAATGCCAACGGCTTCGGCGCGAAGCTGGAGCAGCACCTGCTGGCGCTTTCCCCAACCGCTGCGTCAGCACCGAAGCTGCAGCCCATCGCGGATACCGCACCTACCAGCGCGATGCCGCCGCTTTCCGGAGGAACAGCCTGGATTAACAGCCCGCCGCTGACGCCAGAGGCGCTAAAAGGCAAAGTCGTGCTTATCGATTTTTGGACCTTCGACTGCATTAACTGCCAGCACGCGCTGCCGCACGTCCGCGAATGGGCCAACAAGTATAAAGATCAGGGCCTGGTGGTGATTGGTGTGCATACGCCGGAGTACCCTTGGGAGAAAGATCTCGATTCGGTGAAAAAGGCGGTGGGCAAATGGCAACTGCCTTACCCGGTCGTCACCGACAACAACTATCAGATCTGGAACGCCTTCGGTAACCAGTACTGGCCAGCCCATTATTATTTCGACGCTCGCGGACAGCTGCGCAATGCCTCCTTCGGCGAGGGCAACTACGAACAGCAAGAGCAGATTATTCAGAAGCTGCTGAAGGAGGCTCGCGCCTGATTTTGCCTTCGGGGAGGCGGGAATATGACTCTCATCACATTCGCCGCACTCCCCTTTTCCCTTTTGCTCCGCGACGGCTAAATTAGAACTCATCCGACCACATAAAAATAATTCGTTACCCTGGATAATTCGAGTTGCAGGTAGGCGGCAAGTGAGTGAATCCCCAGGAGCTTACATAAAGTAAGTGACTGGGGTTCAGGAGTGCAGCCAACACCCCTGCAGCTTGAAGTATGACGGGTATACATTTTGGAACCGATTATGAGCTACTCGTCGCTGCTTGCCCCGCTGGATCTTGGCTTCACCACTTTGAAAAACCGCGTGCTGATGGGCTCGATGCACACCGGGCTGGAAGAGCTGCCGGACGGCGCTGAGCGCCTCGCGGCTTTCTATGCCGAGCGTGCCCGCCACGGCGTGGCGCTGATTGTCACCGGCGGGATTGCCCCTTCGGCCTCCGGCGTGACCATCGCCCACGGTGCGGTGCTGAACGATAAATGCCAGCTGGCGCATCACCAGCTTGTGACCGATGCGGTTCACCGTGAAGGCGGCAAAATTGCCCTGCAGATCCTGCATACCGGCCGCTACAGCTATCAGCCTAAGCTGGTCGCGCCTTCGGCCATTCAGGCGCCGATCAACCCGTTTAAACCTCACGAGCTGAGCCACGAAGAAGTCTTAACGCTGATTGAGGACTTCGCCCACTGCGCGAGCCTTGCGCGGGAAGCCGGGTATGACGGCGTGGAGGTCATGGGTTCGGAAGGCTATCTGATTAACCAGTTTTTAGCGGTGCGGACTAACCAGCGCGACGACGAATGGGGCGGTGACTACGAGCGCAGAATGCGCTTTGCCGTTGAGGTCGTCCGTGCCGTGCGGGAACGGGTTGGCAAAGAATTTATTATTATCTATCGCCTGTCGCTGCTCGACCTGGTGGAAGGCGGCGGCAACTTTGACCAGGCCGTGACGCTCGCCAAAGCGATAGAAAAAGCGGGCGCGACGCTAATTAATACCGGCATCGGCTGGCATGAAGCCCGTATTCCTACCATTGCTACATCCGTGCCGCGCGGCGCGTTTAGCTGGGTAACCAAAAAGCTGAAGGGCCACGTTGCGCTGCCGCTGGTGACGACCAACCGAATCAACACCCCGGAAACCGCCGAGCAAATTCTGGCCGACGGCGATGCGGATATGGTGTCGATGGCACGCCCTTTCCTCGCCGACCCTGAATTTGTCTCCAAGGCCGCCGCAAACCGGGCAGATGAAATCAATACCTGCATCGGCTGCAACCAGGCCTGCCTGGATCAGATTTTCGCCGGGAAAGTGACCTCCTGCCTGGTCAACCCGCGCGCCTGCCATGAAACCAAAATGCCCGTTGTGCCCTCGACGCAAACTAAGCGCATCGCGGTTGTTGGCGCAGGCCCTGCCGGGCTGGCCTTTGCGGTTAACGCCGCCGCGCGCGGCCATAGCGTCACGCTGTTCGACGCCGGAGCGGAGATTGGTGGCCAGTTTAATATCGCCAAACAGATCCCCGGCAAAGAGGAGTTTTTCGAAACGCTGCGCTACTACCGCCGGATGCTGGACATCACCGGCGTGGACGTTCGCCTTAATCAATACATTGAGCCCGAGAAGCTGAGCGGCTACGACGAGGTGGTACTGGCCTGCGGCATTGAGCCGCGCCTGCCGGAGATTGAGGGCATCGGGCATCCGAAGGTGCTGAGCTATATCGACGTATTGCGCGACAAAGCGCCGGTGGGCAAGCGCGTGGCGGTGATTGGGGCGGGCGGCATTGGCTTTGATACCTCGATGTACCTGAGCCAGGAAGGGGCGTCCACCAGCCAGAGCATCGCCGAGTTCTGCGTGGAATGGGGGATTGATACCAGCCTGCAAACCTCTGGCGGCCTGCGCCCGGAAGGGCCGAATCTGCATAAAAGCCCGCGCAGTATTTTCCTGCTGCAGCGTAAAACCAGCAAGCCGGGCGAAGGCCTGGGCAAAACTACCGGCTGGATCCACCGCGCTACGTTGCTGGCTCGCGGCGTGAAAATGCTGGCGGGCGTAAGCTACGAACGCATTGACGATGCCGGGCTGCACATCACCATAGGCGGAGAGCCGCAGCTGCTGGAAGTGGATAACGTGATTATTTGTGCCGGGCAGAACCCGCGCCGCGAGCTGCAGGAGCCGCTACAGGCCATGGGCAAAACCGTGCATTTGATTGGCGGGGCCGATGTGGCAATGGAGCTGGATGCCCGACGCGCTATCGCGCAGGGCACCCGTTTAGCGCTGGAGATTTAGCTCCGACGGCCTAACTTCACCGCTTTGAGCACCACGAACTTGCTGTTCGTCGCAACCGTGGTGCAGTTACCGAAGATCTTCTTCAGCTTGCGGAAGTAGTCAAGGTGACGGTTGGCCACGATGTACAGCTCGCCGTTGATTTTCAGGCAGCGGCGAGCGTGGTGGAACATCTCCCACGCAATCTGATCGGTAAGCGCGTGCTGCTGGTGGAACGGCGGGTTGCACAGTACCGCATTGAAGCGGAACGGCTCCACGCCGGACAGCCCGTTATTGATCATAAACTCGCAGCGGTCGATATCGCCCGGCAGGTTGGTTTCAACGTTCAGGCGGCTGGACGCGACGGCCATCGGCGATTCGTCCACAAATACCACCTGCGCCAGCGGGTTTTTCTCCAGCAGCGTCAGGCCAATCACCCCGTTGCCACAGCCGAGATCGACAATCTCACCTTCCAGATCGGAGGGTAAATGCTCAAGGAAGAAACGTGCGCCGATATCCAGCCCGGTACGGGAGAAGACGTTCGCGTGGTTGTGAATGGTCCACTCTGTCCCTTCCAGCTTCCAGCTCAGCGTCTCCGGCGCGTCGGCCAGCGCCGGCTTAGTGACGGTCGGGTTAACCAGGCGCGCTTTTTTCCATGCAAGCGTGGTGGTGGTTGGCCCTAAAATCTTTTCAAACAGCTCAAGCGTAGAGTTGTGAATGTCACGCGCTTTCGCGCCCGCGATAATGCGGGTTTCCGGCGTCACCACTTTACGTAGCGCGCGCAGCTGCTGCTCAAGCAATGCCAGCGTTTTAGGAATTTTAATCAGCACCAGCCCCGGCGCCTGCGGGTAAGCCGCGGTGCTGTCGAGGAAGGTGACGCTGTTTTCCGGAATGTCGTTCTCGCGCAGGTTTTCACGCGTTGCCAGCTCGCTTAGGTACGAGTCGCCAATGCTGTATGGCTTGTGCTCGGCCAGCACGCAGGCCAGCGTACCGAACGTGTCGTTAAGAACGAGAACGGGGCCGACTGGCTCAAGTTCGTCTACCTGCTGCAACAGGTAGTCATCTGCCGCTTCCCACGCCTGCAGCGGGTTAACGTCGTCCGTTTCCGGAAAACGCTTCAGCGTCAGTGAACGAAAACCGTTGTCTAATTGGCTCATCGGCCCTCCTGGATGGTAAAGTTTGGTGATATCCCCATAGCGGGGGCGAGAGTATACCTTTTTTTCCCTCAACCTGAGACAAGCATGAGCGAACTGATTTATTTAAGCGGTTATCCGGAGCATTTGCTCTCGCAGGTGCGCACCCTGATTCGCGAGCAGCGCCTCGGCGAAGTGCTGGAAAAGCGCTACCCGCAGGGGCACAACATCGCGACCGATAAAGCGCTTTATGCCTACACTCAGGAGTTGAAAAGCCAGTTTCTGCGCAACGCACCGCCGATAAATAAAGTCGCTTATGACAGCAAAATTCACGTGCTGAACAACGCGCTCGGGCTGCATACCGCCATTTCACGCGTGCAGGGCAATAAGCTGAAAGCCAAGGCGGAAATTCGCGTGGCGACGGTGTTTCGCACTGCGCCCGAAGCCTTTCTACGTATGATTGTGGTCCACGAGCTGGCGCATCTTAAGGAGAAGGATCACAACAAAGCGTTTTACTCCTTGTGCTGTCATATGGAACCGCAGTATCACCAGTTAGAATTCGATACACGACTTTGGCTTACGCAGCTGGCGCTTAGCGGCGCGGCCTGATTAGCTCCCTGACTTATTGATTATCGACTTCCGGAGAATGCACTCGTTTATGATACGTTTCGCTGTGATTGGAACCAACTGGATAACCCGCCAGTTCGTGGATGCCGCCCATGAGAGCGGCAAATATAAGCTGACCGCGGTGTATTCCCGTAGCCTGGAGCAGGCGCAGGCCTTCGCCAACGATTACCCGGTCGAGCACCTGTTTACTTCGCTGGACGAGCTGGTGAAGAGCGATGTCATCGACGCGGTGTACATCGCCAGCCCGAACTCGCTGCACGGCCCGCAGAGCCTGCTGTTCCTCAGCCACAAAAAACACGTTATCTGCGAGAAGCCGCTGGCGTCTAATCTTGCGGAAGTCGAAGCGGCTATCGCCTGCGCCCGTGAAAACCAGGTGGTGCTGTTCGAGGCGTTTAAAACCGCCAGCCTGCCAAACTTTATCGCGCTGCAGCAGGCGCTGCCGAAGGTGGGGAAAATCCGTAAGGTGCTGCTCAACTACTGCCAGTATTCTTCGCGCTACCAGCGCTACCTGGACGGTGAAAACCCAAACACCTTTAATCCGGCGTTTTCCAACGGCTCCATCATGGACATCGGCTTCTACGTGCTGGCCTCGGCGGCTGCATTGTGGGGTGAACCGCACTCCGTTCACGCCACGGCTTCCCTGCTGGACAGCGGCGTGGACGCTCACGGCACCGTTCAGCTGAACTACGGCGATTTCGACGTCACCCTGATGCACTCCAAAGTGAGCGACTCGACGATCCCAAGCGAAATTCAGGGCGAAGCCGGTTCGCTGGTGATTGAAAAAATTTCCGAATGCCAGCGCGTCACATTTATTCCGCGCGGCGGCAAACCGCAGGATCTGACGCTGCCGCAGCATATCAATACTATGCTGTACGAAGCGGAGACGTTTGCCCGCCTGGTGGAAGAGAATGAGGTCAATCACGCCGGGCTGGTGACATCGCGCATCACGTCGGCGCTGGCGACCGAAATTCGCCGCCAGACAGGGGTTAAGTTCCCGGCAGACGATGTGAGCCAGCAGGCCACGGCATAATGAATTTTGCAGAAAACCAGGTAACAAAATATTGACCAAAGCCGTTGCTTGTCATATTTTGTTACCTGCAAAGGGGAGTAACTTCATTGCCGGTTAATCGTCATTACGATGCGAAAGCATCCGGTTGCCGGGCGACGTTAAAACGTCGTAAGTGAGACCTTGCCGGAAGGCGAGATCCCTGTTGCAAGCGAAAGCGGCTGGCGTCTTCTGATGTTAGCCGTTTTTGTTTTCAAGGAATCTCATTATGCATACTGTCGGTACTCCGCTGCTCTGGGGCAGCTTCGCCGTCGTGGTCGCCATCATGCTGGCGATCGATCTCCTGGTTCAGGGCCGCCGTGGCTCGCAAACCATGTCAATGAAACAGGCGGCCGTCTGGTCGCTGGTCTGGGTTTCACTTTCCCTGCTGTTTAACCTCGCCTTCTGGTGGTATCTCAGCGGCACCGCTGGCCGCGAAGTGGCGGACACTCAGGCGCTGGCCTTCCTCACCGGTTATCTGATTGAAAAAGCCCTTGCGGTCGATAACGTCTTCGTCTGGCTGATGCTGTTCAGCTATTTTGCCGTGCCTGCCGCGCTGCAGCGGCGAGTGCTGGTCTACGGCGTGCTTGGCGCTATCGTGCTGAGAACCATCATGATCTTCGGCGGCAGCTGGCTGATTACCCAGTTCGAATGGCTGCTGTATGTGTTTGGCGCCTTCCTGCTGTTTACCGGGATTAAGATGGCGCTGGCGAAGGAAGATGACACCGGTATCGGCGACAAGCCGCTGGTGCGCTGGCTGCGCGGCCACCTGCGCATGACCGATAAGATCGAGAACGAACGTTTCTTCGTCCGCCAGAACGGCCTGCTGTACGCTACGCCGCTGTTGCTGGTGCTGATTCTGGTGGAGCTGAGCGACGTGATTTTCGCGGTAGACAGCATTCCGGCAATCTTCGCGGTGACCACCGATCCGTTCATCGTGCTGACGTCTAACCTGTTCGCCATCCTCGGCCTGCGCGCCATGTACTTCCTGCTGGCCGGCGTGGCAGAACGCTTCTCAATGCTGAAGTATGGCCTGTCGGTTATCCTGGTGTTTATCGGCATCAAGATGCTGATCGTCGATTTCTACCATATCCCAATCGCCGTTTCGCTGGGCGTGGTGGGCGGTATTCTGGCGGGTACGCTGATTATCAACGCCTGGGTAAACCACCGTAACGACCAGAAGAAGCCGGCGGAGTAAGCCAACATCTCACCGTAAAAAAGGGGCGTAATGCCCCTTTTTCATTCTGGCAAACCGCCATCGTCCCAAATTGCTGAATATGTCACATGAATGTTAATGATCAGTTGCGAAATCTAACGCTGAACGCAATTCCAGCTTGAAATGCTTTTTCCTTTACCGCTTTTCCTTATACTCAGCGGGCAAACACATTTTCTTACAACCGCCCAGACGCAGCCCACTGCGCACGCGGAACGGAACGACATCACTGACACACAGGAAGGTATTCATGAGTTCGCAAGCTTCTGGATTACTGCAGCGCTTTGCCCGCGGCAGCCTCGTAAAACAAATTCTCGTTGGCCTGGTGCTGGGCATTGTGCTCGCGCTGGTCTCCAAACCCGCCGCCGTGGCAACCGGCCTGCTCGGGACGCTGTTCGTCGGCGCGCTCAAAGCCGTGGCGCCGGTGCTGGTCCTTACGCTGGTGATGGCTTCTATCGCTAACCACCAGCACGGCCAAAAAACCAATATCCGCCCAATTCTGGTGCTGTACCTGCTGGGCACGTTCTCCGCCGCGCTGACGGCGGTCGTCGTTAGCTTTATGTTCCCTTCCACGCTTCACCTGACCAGCAGCGCCACGGATATTTCGCCGCCGTCAGGGATCGTCGAAGTGATACACGGCCTGCTGATGAGCACGATTGCCAACCCGATAGACGCCGTGCTGAACGCCAACTACATCGGCATTCTGGTATGGGCCGTTGGCCTGGGCTTTGCCCTGCGCCACGGCAGCGAAACCACCAAAAGCCTGGTGAACGATTTGTCTGACGCGGTGACCTTTATCGTGAAGGTGGTTATCCGCTTTGCGCCAATCGGGATCTTCGGCCTGGTCGCCTCTACGCTCGCCACGACCGGTTTCTCCACGCTCTGGAGCTACGCCCAGCTGCTGCTGGTGCTGCTGGGCTGCATGTTCGGCGTGGCGCTGATCATCAACCCGCTGCTGGTGTTTATCACCACTCGCCGTAACCCGTATCCGCTGGTGCTGGCCTGCCTGCGCGAGAGCGGCGTGACCGCGTTCTTTACCCGCAGCTCGGCGGCGAACATTCCGGTCAACATGAGCATGTGCCAGAAGATGAACCTGGATCGTGATACTTATTCAGTGTCGATTCCGCTGGGGGCAACCATCAATATGGCCGGGGCCGCAATAACGATTACGGTGCTGACGCTGGCTGCGGTGCACACGCTGGGCGTACCGGTGGATCTGCCCACCGCGCTGCTGCTGAGCGTGGTGGCTTCACTTTGCGCCTGTGGGGCTTCTGGCGTGGCGGGCGGTTCGCTGTTGCTGATCCCGCTGGCCTGCGGCATGTTTGGCATCCCGAATGAGATTGCCATGCAGGTGGTGGCGGTAGGCTTCATCATCGGCGTATTGCAGGATTCCTGTGAAACCGCGCTGAACTCTTCTACCGACGTTATCTTTACCGCTGCCGTTTGTCAGGCCGAGGATGCCCGTCTGGCGAAGGCCGATCCGCTACGCGGTTAATGCTTTCACATCGCCCGGCATAGGTCTATTAGTCAAAATATTTACGATTATGAAGGGGCGGCGCAAATTACGTTCACTTCCAGCGTCGCTTCTGGTTTTTACCCTCACCCTGACCCTCTCCCTAAAAGGGAGAGGGGATAAACCCTGTATCCCGCAGCTTGCTTTCTCCCTCGCCCCTTGGGGATAGGAGCCGGGAAATCAAAGCGTGACACCACTCTTAAACAGCGCCAGCTCGCGGAAATCATTTTTCTCGTTGCAGGTTGGCGCGCCGTTAACTTTCTCAACGATCGTCCCGATAAACTTCTCCAGCAGATCCGGCAGGGTGCTGCCGTGCAGCAGCTTCCCGGCGTCAAAATCGATCCAGTGCGGTTTCTTCGCGGCCAGCTCGCTGTTAGTGGCAATTTTCACCGTTGGCACAAACCCGCCGTAGGGCGTTCCGCGCCCGGTGCTGAACAACACCATGTGGCAGCCTGCCCCCGCTAAAGCGCTGGTAGCAACAGCATCGTTGCCGGGCGCGCTCAGCAGGTTTAATCCAGCCTGTTTTAACCTTTCGCCATAGCGAAGGACGTCAACGATTTGGCTTTCACCGGCCTTCTGCGTACAGCCGAGCGATTTCTCTTCGAGCGTGGTGATCCCGCCCGCTTTGTTGCCCGGGGAGGGATTCTCATAAATAGGCTGCCGGTGCTCGATAAAATAGCGTTTGAAGTCGTTGATCATCGCCACCGTTTTCTCGAACGTGGCTTCGTCACGACAGTGGCTCATCAGCAGCCTCTCCGCGCCAAACATTTCCGGTACTTCCGTCAGCACCGTCGTGCCGCCGTTCGCTACGACATAGTCAGAAAAACGGCCCAGCATCGGGTTCGCGGTAATGCCGGAGAGGCCGTCCGAGCCGCCGCATTCGAGCCCGAATTTCAGCTCGCTCAGTTTGCCCGGTTCGCGCCTGTCGTGGCGCATTGCCTCATACAAAGCGTGCAGATGCTCCAGCCCGGCTTCAACCTCATCGTCCTGCTGCTGAAGTGCCATGAAATGGACGCGCTCAGGGTCGTATTCACCTAAGGTTTCGCGGAACGCGCTAATTTGGTTGTTTTCGCAGCCCAGGCCGACCACCAGCACCGCACCTGCGTTCGGGTGATGCACCATGTTTTGCAGCATGGTGCGGGTGTTGAGATGGTCATCCCCCAGCTGAGAGCAGCCAAACTGGTGGCTGAACAGCCAGGCCCCGTCGATATCCGGCGCATTGCCCGTCTGCTGCAGAAAACGGCTCAGCATTTGCCGCGCAATGCCGTTCACGCAGCCGACGGTGGGCAGGACCCATAGCTCATTGCGGATGCCAACCGCGCCGTTGCTACGGCGATAGATGCTTACCTCACGGTCGCCGAAAGGTTCCACCGCCGGCACTATTTCCGGCTGGTAGCGATATTCATCGACATCATTAAGGTTAGTGCGCAGGTTATGGGAATGAAGATGCTCCCCGGCGGCGACATCGCAAAGCGCGTGGCCTATCGGCAGGCCGTACTTCACGACGTTTGCCCCTTCGGCAATCGGCTGGAGCGCGAACTTGTGGCCACGGGCGATCGGCTGTCGAAGCCTGAAAGTTTCCGCCGCAGCGCCCACCTCTTCGCCCTCCGCCAGGTCCACCAACGCAACCGCAACGTTATCCAGCGCATGGATCCTGATATATCGCATCTCAGCCTCAGTTCAGCTCAATGGCAAAGTAGTCGCGGGCGTTGTTGAAGCAGATGTTTTGCACCATCTCCCCTAACAGCGGCAAATCTTCAGGCACTTCGCCCGCCTGCACCCAATGGCCAAGCATGCGGCACAAAATGCGGCGGAAGTATTCGTGACGGGTGTAGGAGAGGAAGCTGCGGCTGTCGGTCAGCATACCGACAAAACGGCTCAGCAGGCCGAGCTGTGCAAGCTGGGTCATTTGCCGTTCCATACCGTCTTTCTGATCGTTAAACCACCAGCCGGATCCGAACTGCATTTTTCCCGGCATGCCCTCGCCCTGGAAGTTACCGACCATCGTGCCAATCACTTCGTTGTCCCGTGGATTGAGGCAGTAGAGAATGGTTTTAGGCAGCAGATTTTCCTCATTCTGTTTGCTCAGCAGCTTCGACAGCGGCTCGGCCAGCGGGCGATCGTTGATGGAATCAAAGCCTACGTCCGGCCCCAGCAGGCGGAACTGTCGCTGGTTATTATTGCGCAGCGCGCCGATGTGGTACTGCTGCACCCAGCCGCGACGGGCGTATTCGGTTCCCAGCCACGCCAGCACCGCCGTTTTAAACTGCGCGGCTTCGGTTTCATTGACCGAGTTGCCCGCCAGACGACGGGCAAGAATAGCGTCCAGCGTGGCTTCATCCGCTTCGGCAAAGACCACCACGTCCAGCGCATGGTCGGCAACCTTGCAGCCGTGGGCGGCAAAATGATCGAGTCTTTTACCTAACGCCGCCTGAAGATCGCCGAAGCGGCGGATGTCGGTATCAGAAACCGCTGACAGCGTCGAAATGTAGTCGCTGAACGTTGCCTGCTCGATATTAAAGGCCTTGTCCGGGCGCCAGCTCGGCAGCACTTTGACGTCGAAGCTGCCGTCTTTAGCTACGGCGGCGTGGTGCTCCAGAGAGTCCACCGGATCGTCAGTTGTCCCCACCATTTTCACGTTCATCTGCTGCATGATGCCGCGGGCGGTGAATGCGTCCTGCTCCAGCAGCGCGTTGCACTGATGCCAGATTTCATCCGCCGTTGCCGGGGAAAACAGCTTGCCGGTGATGCCAAACGGGCGGCGCAGCTCCAGATGCGTCCAGTGATACAGCGGATTGCCAAGGGTGTGCGGCACCGTTGCCGCCCAGGCGTCAAACTTTTCGCGATCGCTGGCATCGCCGGTACAAAGCCGCTCGGCCACGCCGTTAGTGCGCATCGCACGCCACTTGTAGTGATCCCCTTTCAGCCAGATGTCATACAGGTTTTTAAAGCGATAGTTGTCGGCTATTTGCTGCGGCGGCAGATGGCAGTGGTAGTCAAAAATGGGCTGTGATTTCGCGTAGTCGTGATACAGGCGGCGGGCGAATTCGGTATCAAGAAGAAAATCTTCGGTCATAAACGGGGCCATAGTGGAGCGTCCTCAGCAAAGAGCGTTTCTGTGCTTGTGCATGATGGAACAAAGTTATCACACCAATTTTTAGGCAACGACCTCAATTTTGCGTTAAAGCTCACAAAACAGACACATTAATCCCGCCTTCTCACGGCAAAACAGGGCTAAATCCCGCACCATTTCTGGCTTCAAGCCGCTATCCAGCATGGTATTACCTGAAAATGCTTTTGTGATATCACTCAACTTATAAAGATGTATGACAAGTTATCTTTCAAGCCGTCGCAGTACCTCTTGCCGGGCAACGCTTGCCGCGGCCCATAGGTGACAAGAGCAGGAACGGCAGCCGGTTTACCTGGAACAACGTTCACAATAAAGACGGGATGGGGTTATAAATGCGAAAAATTAAAGGCTTACGCTGGTACATGATAGCGCTGGTGACGCTGGGCACCGTGCTGGGCTATCTGACCCGTAACACGGTGGCCGTTGCGGCCCCCACGCTGATGAGCGAGCTGAATATCACCACGCAGCAGTATTCGTGGATCATTGCAGCTTATTCAGCTTGTTATACCATTATGCAGCCGGTTGCTGGCTACCTGCTGGACGTGCTCGGCACCAAAGTTGGCTACGCGGTGTTTGCCGTGGCCTGGGCGATATTCTGTGGCGCAACCGCTCTCGCGGGTAGCTGGGGCGGCCTGGCGCTAGCCCGTGGCGCGGTCGGTGCCGCTGAAGCGGCGATGATCCCCGCCGGATTAAAGGCCAGCAGCGAGTGGTTCCCCGCCAAAGAGCGCTCTATTGCGGTGGGCTACTTCAACGTGGGCTCTTCCATTGGGGCAATGATTGCCCCGCCGCTGGTGGTCTGGGCCATTGTGATGCACAGCTGGCAGATGGCATTTATGATAACCGGCGTGCTGAGTTTTATCTGGGCAATGGTCTGGCTGTGGTTCTATAAAAATCCGCGTGATCAGAAAAAGCTCTCCAGCGAAGAACGCGAATACATCATTAGCGGCCAGGAAGCCCATCACCAGACTGATAACACGAAAAAGATGTCGGCCTGGAAAATCCTGCGCAACCGCCAGTTCTGGGGCATCGCTCTGCCGCGCTTCCTGGCAGAACCCGCGTGGGGCACATTCAACGCCTGGATCCCTCTGTTCATGTTTAAAGCCTACGGCTTTAATCTGAAAGAGATTGCGATGTTCGCGTGGATGCCGATGCTTTTCGCCGACTTTGGCTGCATTCTTGGGGGTTATTTGCCGCCGCTGTTCCAGCGCTGGTTTGGCGTCAACCTGATTGTTTCCCGCAAGCTTGTCGTGACGATGGGCGCGGTATTGATGATTGGCCCTGGCACCATTGGCCTGTTTACCAGCCCTTACGTGGCGATTGCTTTGCTCTGCGTGGGCGGGTTTGCACACCAGGCGCTGTCCGGCGCGTTAATCACCCTGTCTTCCGACGTTTTCGGGCGTAACGAGGTGGCGACGGCTAACGGACTGACGGGAATGGCGGCCTGGACTGCCAGCACGCTGTTTGCTCTGGTTGTAGGTGCCCTGGCCGACACAATGGGCTTCAGCCCGCTCTTCGCGGCGCTTGCCGTGTTCGATCTTCTCGGCGCGATTGTTATCTGGACGGTGCTGAAAAACCAGTCTGCCAGCGAACTTGCGGCCGAGAGCGTCGTGCCAAACGCCGTGACACAATCCTGATCTCTGATGCCGCCTACGGGCGGCATTTCTCACCCTCGTTGCTAGAGCGCTATCGGAAAAAGTGGTATAACAAATTCATTCACGCGCAGCCCTCTTCCGGAGCAACTTATGGACGCCATTGAACCCCGCCGCCTTTACCAGCAGCTCGCCGCCGAACTTAAGCAACGTATTGAAACAGGTGTTTACCGGGTCGGAGAAAAACTGCCTGCGGAGCGTTACATTGCGGAAGAAAAAAACGTCAGCCGCACCGTTGTCCGTGAAGCGATTATCATGCTGGAAGTTGAAGGATACGTTGAAGTGCGTAAAGGCTCAGGCATTCACGTCATGTCCAGCCAGGCGAAGTACATGACCGTGCCGGACGAGCGCTTTGAATTTGCCAATTATGGCCCTTTCGAACTTTTGCAGGCGAGGCAGCTTATTGAGAGCAATATTGCCGAGTTTGCCGCCACCCAGGTCACCAAGCAGGATATTGTGAAGCTGATGGAGATCCAGGAAAAGGCGCGAAACGAGCAAACGTTCCGTGATTCTGAGTGGGATCTCCAGTTTCATGTACAGGTTGCGCTGGCAACGCAAAACGGCGCGCTGGCCACCATCGTAGAAAAAATGTGGAGCCATCGCGTTCACAATCCATACTGGAAGAAACTGCACGAACACATCGATATGCGCCCGGTGGATAACTGGTGCGACGACCACGATCAGATTCTTAAAGCACTGATTAGGAAAGATTCTCATGCTGCGAAGCTGGCCATGTGGCAGCACCTCGAAAATACCCGCCAGATGCTGTTTAACGCCACCAGCGACGATTTTGAATTCAACGCCGACCGCTATTTATTTGCTGAAAATCCGGTGGTTCATCTGGATACGGCCGCAAACGGTCAAAAATAGTCATTTTTCCCGCCGAGGGTAAGCAAACCATAAATAGTGTCAGCGTTTGTAAATACCCTCGCCAGCCTCTTCCCCAGTAAGCAAAATCATTGCTCAACGAACTGCAAATACTGTGACGTGTAACGCGTAGTTTTGTTACAATTAGATGCAATTTCACCGTCTGTGTGGGTTTCGCGCCCTCTCGCTGTCGTTTCAGGTCATGTTATTTCGACTCAGCGGCGCGGGCAGTGGGTTGTAGCCAGCAAATGATAATAAAAACCATGCTGCATTCTGCTCATCCGTTTACACCGGCGACCTAAACGAAGTGCCAGGAACCCTGAATGGAACTACTGACTCAACTGCTCTCCGCTCTCTGGAGCCAGGATTTTGAAACGCTCTCCAATCCGTCAATGATTGGCATGCTCTATTTTGTGCTGTTCATGATTTTATTTCTTGAGAACGGCCTGCTTCCGGCGGCGTTTTTACCCGGCGATAGCCTGTTGGTGCTGGTCGGCGTTCTGATTGCCAAAGGAACAATGGGTTTCCCGGAAACGATCGCGCTGCTCACCATTGCCGCGAGCCTCGGCAGCTGGCTTGGCTACATCCAGGGGCGCTGGCTCGGGAATACGCGCCTCGTGCAAAACTGGCTTTCGCACCTGCCGGCCCATTATCACCAGCGTTCACACCAGCTCTTCCATAAACACGGGCTGTCTGCGCTGCTGGTTGGCCGCTTTATCGCTTTTGTTCGCACTCTGTTGCCAACTATTGCCGGATTATCGGGTCTTAGCAGCACCCGCTTCCAGTTCTTCAACTGGATGAGCGGCCTGCTGTGGATATTGATTCTGACTACCCTGGGCTATTTGCTGGGCAAAACGCCGGTCTTCCTGAAGTACGAAGACGCCTTAATGTCGTGCCTGATGCTGATCCCGGTGGTGCTTCTGGTCATCGGTCTGGTCGGTTCGTTAATCGTGCTTTGGCGTAAAAAACGCGGCCAAAGTAGCTAGAGGGATTCGATGAAATTAGCGTTCACACGCCGCCTGAGGGCGGCGCTGCTTGTTGGAGCCCTGGCGATTGCTTCGCTGATGGTGTGGTCCAGCATGCAGAATCAGGATTCAACCCTCGAAATTCGTGCCTCACGGCAGGGTGGAAGCATTCCCGACGGTTTTTATGTCTGGCACCACCTTGATGCCAACGGCATTCGTTTCAAAAGCATTACGCCGCTCAACAACACGCTGCTGGTAACGTTTGACTCCAGCGCCCAGAGCGAAGCCGCGAAAGAAGTGCTGAACCGCACGCTGCCGCAAGGGTACGTAATTGCCCAGCAGGACAGCGATAAAGACGCGCTCGCATGGCTCTCTATTCTGCGCCCTGACCACAATCATCTCGGCTAATCTCCTTTCTCTCTGTCTGAATTTGCTATCATCTTCTGGGTTTTTAGCCAATTCATGACTATGCTTTAGCTGTTTTTACCGCTATTCATCAGCGCTTTTTCGACACTCTGGAACGACGCATGGAGTATGATCGCCTGATACTTTTATGAGTCATCTTACAATGGAAGGTTTAACCATGAATTACCGCACCGTACTGGCACTTGCTTTACTCACCCTGACCTCTGCCGCCCAGGCAAATACCCTTTGCAGCGAGAAAGAGCAGGATATTCAACGCGAGATTGGCTATGCGGAAAAACACAACAATCAGCACCGTATTGATGGTCTGAAAAAAGCCCTGAGCGAAGTACGCGAAAACTGCAGCGACGCCGGCCTGCGCGCCGAGCATCAAAAGAAGATTGCTAAGCAGAAAGCTGAAATCGAAGAGCGTAAAGCCGATCTCGTTGAAGCCCGTCAGAAGGGTGACCCGGACAAAATCACCAAACGCGAAAAGAAACTTGCAGAAGCAGAAGATAGCCTCAAAGCTTTAGAGAAGCGTGATTACTGATTGTGTAGTCGCAGACTTTAAGGATCCACCTCAAACACTCGGAGAGAACTATGTCAAAAGATACTACGTCAGAACATTTACGCGCTGAGTTGAAATCCCTGGCAGATACGCTTGAAGAAGTCCTGAGTGCTTCCACGGACAAGTCAAAAACCGAACTGGATAAACTGCGTACCAAAGCGGAAAAAACGCTCAAAGAGAGCCGTGACCGCCTCGGTGAAACCAGCGAAGCCATCGCCAAACAAACCCGCGAAGCCGCAGCCAAAGCGGATGATTACGTCCGCGAGAACCCGTGGACCGGCGTTGGCATTGGCGCGGCGGTAGGCGTCGTGCTGGGTGTGCTGCTGGCGCGTCGTTAAGATGGCGGATTCTCACCAAAGCCAGGGGCCGGGCAAAAGCGTACTCGGCATTGGCCAACGGCTGGTCACCATTCTGGTCGGCATGGTCGAAACGCGCGTTCGTCTTGCCGTGGTTGAGCTGGAAGAGGAGAAATCACACCTCGTTCAGCTGCTGCTGATGCTCGGCCTGACCATGCTGTTCGCCGCGTTTGGCTTAATGAGCTTGATGGTCCTGATTATCTGGGCCGTCGACCCGCAGTATCGCCTCAACGCCATGATTGCAACGACGGTTGTACTGCTGTCGCTGGCGCTGATTGGCGGTATCTGGACGCTGCGAAAATCCCGTCAATCCACCCTGCTGCGCCATACCCGCCGCGAGCTGGAAAACGACAGGGCCTTGCTGGAAGAGGATAAGTAATGAGCGATGCAGAACGTGCAAAGCGAAAAGCGTATCTGCTCAGCCAGGTTCAACAGCAGCGGCTTGATCTCAGCGCGGCAAGACGCGACTGGCTGCAGGTCACCGGCCCGTACGATCGTGGCTGGAACACGTTACTCAGCCTGCGTGGATACGCCATGATAGCCAGTAGCGTACTGGCTATCTGGACGGTGAAGCACCCGGGCAGATTTATGCGCTGGGCAAAACGAGGATTTGGCGCCTGGAGCACCTGGCGACTTATCCGCAATACGCTCAATCCGCCCTCGCGCTAAGCTTAAAACACCGCCTCTGGCGGTGTTTTTATTTGCCTCCTTCACGCCCTTTACCTCATGTTTTTACTTTCCCGGCTTAGTTTCCTCAGTATATTTGAAGGACTTAGACAGTTTTCCTTGCTAACAATCCTTTTTCACCCCGTCTATTATCCTCTCCATCGACAGCAAGCGCCGGTAATTACTGGAGTTTGCACCCCTTTTAAGCCCTGGCCGAGTAAGCCGGAAAAAAAGAACCGCTGGAGAGTAAAATGAAAAAATTAGAAGATGTTGGCGTACTGGTTGCTCGTATTCTGATGCCAATCCTGTTTATTACCGCTGGCTGGGGCAAAATCACCGGTTATGCCGGCACCCAACAGTACATGGAAGCGATGGGCGTGCCGGGCGCACTGCTGCCGCTGACCATCCTGCTTGAGTTCGGCGGCGGTCTGGCCATTCTGTTCGGCTTCCTGACCCGTACTACCGCGCTGATTACCGCGCTGTTTACCGTACTGACGGCGTTCCTGTTCCACAGCAACTTCGCAGAAGGCGTGAACTCCATTATGTTTATGAAGAACTTCACCATCGCGGGTGGCTACCTGCTGCTGGCGGTCTTCGGCCCGGGCGCCATCAGCCTTGACCGCGTACTGAATAAAAAATGGTAAGCGTTCTATACTGATGAACACTGAGAAAGCGAAGACACCGTCTTCGCTTTTTTGCTATTGAGGAGGAGAAAAAATGGGACAACTCATCGACGGCGTCTGGCATGACGTCTGGTACGACACCAAATCGACCGGCGGCCGCTTTAAACGTTCGGAATCCGCCTTCCGCAACTGGCTAACCGCCGACGGCGCACCCGGCCCAACGGGAAAAGAGGGATTTGCCGCGGAGAAAGACCGCTATCATCTTTATGTTTCTCTTGCCTGCCCCTGGGCACACCGCACGCTGATTGTGCGTAAGCTGAAAGGGCTTGAACCGTTTATCTCCGTTTCCGTCGTCAACCCGCTGATGCTGCAAAACGGCTGGACGTTTGCCGAGGATTTTCCGGAGTCAACCGGCGACACGCTTTATCACCACGATTTTCTCTATCAGCTCTACCTGCAGGCCGATCCTCACTACACCGGCCGCGTGACGGTGCCCGTGCTTTGGGACAAGAAAAACCAGACAATAGTCAGCAATGAGTCCGCAGAAATCATTCGTATGTTTAATACGGCCTTTGATGCTCTCGGTGCCCGTGCAGGGGATTATTACCCTGACGCTTTAAAAAGCGATATTGATGAGCTGAACGGCTGGATTTATGACACGGTAAATAACGGCGTGTACAAATCAGGTTTTGCCACCTCTCAGGAAGCCTATGACGAAGCCGTGGAGAAAGTCTTTACTTCCCTGGCACGCCTTGAGCAAATCCTCGGTCAGCATCGCTACTTAACCGGCCAGCAGTTGACCGAAGCGGATATTCGCCTGTGGACCACTCTGGTGCGCTTTGACCCGGTGTACGTCACCCACTTTAAGTGCGATAAGTACCGCATCAGTGATTACCCAAATCTTTACGGCTTCCTGCGCGATATCTATCAGATACCCGGCGTGCGTGAAACGGTAAGCTTCCCGCATATCCGCACTCACTATTATTGCAGCCACAAAACCATCAACCCAACGGGCATTATTTCCATCGGCCCTGCTCAAGATTTAGACGAGCCGCACGGGCGCGATGAGCGGTTTAGGAAGCGTTAGGAATATTCAGTACAACAACGATTTACGGCCAATGTATTCACGACTATCCTTGAGTCGATCGCTTATCGTTCAGGTGATTGTCGGATAATTAAGGCAGGCCTTAAATGGATTGGTATTTCAAAGCACTAACAAATTACATTGGGTTTGGCGGCCGTGCGCGCCGCAAAGAATACTGGATGTTTCATCTGGTGAACTTCGTTCTGGCGGCGGTGCTAAGCGTGCTGGATAAGATGCTTGGGCTACACATTTATAAAGACGAAGGTGCGCTCACCACGATTTACAGCGTCCTGGTTTTCCTGCCGCTTTGGGCAGTACAGTTCCGTCGCCTGCACGACACCGATCGCTCTGCCTGGTGGCTGCTGTTGCTGTTAATTCCGATTGTCGGTTGGTTGATCATTCTGGCATTCAACTGCCAGGACGGCACCCCGGCAACCAACCGCTTCGGGCCAGATCCTAAAGCCCCGAACCTCTACTAAACAAAAAGGGCGTACCTTTCGGTGCGCCCTTTTCTTATCAGACCGACGCGCTTAAAAAGCCTGTTCGTTCTGCTGTTCCGCTTTCTTCGCCAGGCCATCCAGCAGTTTCTGGTGAATACCGCCGAAACCGCCGTTGCTCATGACCAGAATGTGGTCGCCCGGCTGTGCCGTTTTCACCACCATTTCCGCCAGCGTGTCCACATCTGCGCTCCAGTGTGCCGGCTGCACGCAGGCTTCGGCGACTTCAGCCACCTGCCACGGAATATGCTGCGGCTGAAGCAGGAAGACTTCGTCTGCGCGCCCCAGCGACGGCGCCAGGTCATCTTTGCAGACGCCCATCTTCATGGTGTTTGAACGAGGCTCCAGCACGGCCAGAATACGTGCGGTGCCGCCCACTTTCCCACGCAGGGCTGCCAGCGTCGCCAGAATAGCCGTTGGGTGGTGAGCAAAATCGTCATAAACCGTGACGCCATGCGCTTCGCCGCGCAGTTCAAGGCGGCGGCGTGCGTTAACAAAACCATCCAACGCCTGAGCGGCATCGGCCGGGGTCACGCCAACGTGGCGAGCGGCGGCAATAGCCATCAGCCCGTTATGCATGTTGTGCTCGCCGACTAGCTGCCAGTTCACGTTGCCCACGCATTCCCCGTCCAGATACACTTCCCACTGAGAAGCATCGGTGGTCAGTTTCTTCGCCTGCCAGTGGCCTTGCTCGCCCACCAGTTCCTGCTCGCTCCAGCAGCCCATGGCGAGGGTTTGCTTCAGATTAGCGTCATTTTCCGGCCAGATGATTTTTCCCTGACCCGGCACGATGCGCACCAGGTGGTGGAACTGCTTCTGGATAGCTTTCAGGTCGTCAAAGATATCGGCGTGATCGAACTCAAGGTTGTTGAGGATCAGCGTGCGCGGGCAGTAATGCACAAATTTGGAACGCTTGTCGAAGAACGCGCAGTCATATTCATCGGCTTCAATCACGAAGAATGGG
Organism: Cedecea selenatireducens; assembly: GCF_042138895.1. Taxonomy (NCBI): domain Bacteria; kingdom Pseudomonadati; phylum Pseudomonadota; class Gammaproteobacteria; order Enterobacterales; family Enterobacteriaceae; genus Cedecea; species Cedecea selenatireducens. The sequence continues at coordinate 250,422 of NZ_JBHIKW010000003.1, forward strand.
CTGTCACCCAGGCGAGCGGACACTTCAAAGTTGCCCGGCACGCCGCCAATGACAAAACCAGGCTTGTAGCCGCAGGCTTCCAGAATCCAGGTGGCCATACCGGCCGTCGTGGTTTTCCCGTGCGTCCCCGCAACCGCAATCACCCAGCGGTCACGCAGCACAAAGTCATGCAGCCACTGCGGGCCAGACATATAAGGAATGCCCTGTTCCAGAACGGCTTCCACACACGGATTCCCGCGCGTCATCGCGTTCCCGATGATAACCAGATCAGGATGTGGGTCGAGCTGGCTGGCGTCATAACCTTCGATTAACGAGATCCCCTGCTCTTCAAGCAGCGTACTCATCGGTGGGTAAACATTGGCGTCCGAGCCCGTCACTTCATGCCCTAAAGAGCGTGCCAGCATCGCCAGGCCGCCCATAAAGGTGCCACAGATCCCTAGAATGTGAATGCGCATACGAAACTTTCCTTTTTTTGTTTGGCGCACATTCTAACCGCATGGCTCAGGAGGCGAAACGCATTTCAGGATATTCCTTATCTTGCTGGCGCGATTCACCTGTGCGCGACAATTTGAAAATTTGTTAAGATTGTTGCGATCGCTTTATCCAACATAATGATGCAGGGAAAGTGTTATGAAAACGTTAGGTGAATTTATTGTCGAAAAACAGCATGAGTTTTCGCATGCAACCGGTGAGCTCACGGCTTTACTGTCGGCAATAAAGCTGGGCGCTAAAATCATCCACCGCGATATCAATAAGGCCGGTCTGGTTGATATCCTGGGGGCGAGCGGTGCCGAAAACGTGCAGGGCGAAGAGCAGCAAAAACTCGACCTGTTCGCAAACGAAAAACTCAAGGCAGCGCTGAAAGCACGCGGCATTGTGGCCGGTATCGCCTCTGAAGAAGAAGACGATATCGTCGTCTTTGAAGGCGCCGAGCAGGCAAAATACGTCGTGCTGATGGACCCGCTTGACGGCTCTTCTAACATCGACGTCAACGTTTCTGTTGGCACCATCTTCTCTATCTACCGCCGCATTACGCCGGTCGGTACGCCGGTCACCGAAGAAGATTTCCTTCAGCCGGGCAACCAGCAGGTCGCCGCTGGCTACGTAGTGTATGGCTCGTCGACCATGCTGGTTTACACCACCGGCTGCGGCGTACACGCCTTCACCTACGATCCTTCCCTTGGCGTGTTCTGCCTGAGCCAGGAACGTATGCGCTTCCCGGAGAGAGGCAACACCTACTCCATTAACGAAGGCAACTACATTAAATTCCCGAACGGCGTGAAGAAGTACATCAAGTTCTGCCAGGAAGAAGATACCGCCAGCAAGCGCCCGTACACCTCGCGCTACATTGGCTCCCTGGTGGCGGACTTCCACCGTAACCTGCTGAAAGGCGGGATTTATCTCTATCCAAGCACCGCCAGCCACCCGGAAGGCAAGCTGCGTTTACTGTATGAAGGTAACCCGATGGCGTTCCTTGCGGAACAGGCCGGCGGTAAAGCCAGCGACGGTAAAGAGAGAATTCTGGATATCATCCCAACCACGCTACACCAGCGCCGTCCGTTCTTCGTCGGCACTCAGCATATGGTCGAGGACGTAGAGCGCTTTATTCGCGAATACCCGGACGCCTGATTTACTCTGCACCATATGCCTCTTCCCCAGGGAAGAGGCATTAATCGATTAATAACGGAACGAGGCCATCGCGGCGACCAGCTGTTGCGACTGCTCTTCCAGCGAATGTGTGGCGGCGGTGGACTGCTCGACCAATGCCGCGTTCTGCTGCGCCGCCTCATCCATCTGGCTTACCGCAATATTCACCTGCTCAATACCGTGGCTCTGTTCGTTAGAGGCATTGGCAATTTCGCGAACCAGTTTGGTCATCCGCATAATTTCTTCGGCGATTTCGTCCATAGTTTCCCCAGCCTGCTGCGCCAAATCGCTGCCCTCACCCACGTGGGTCTGAGAGTTAGAGATCAGGGTGCGGATCTCTTTTGCAGCTTCCGCGCTGCGGCTTGCCAGAGTACGAACTTCACCGGCCACCACGGCAAAACCACGGCCTTGCTCACCCGCCCGGGCCGCTTCAACCGAGGCGTTAAGCGCCAGAATATTGGTCTGGAAAGCGATGCCGTCGATAACGCTCAGAATATCGGCAATACGGCCTGCGCTGCCTGAGATGTCGCGCATTTTTTCAATCACGTAGCAAACCATTTCGCTGCCGCGGTCGGCGGTGTCGGAAACCACTTTAGCCAGCTTGTGCGCCTGCTCCGCGTTGTCGGCGTTTTGTTTTACCGTCGCGGTAATTTGCTCCATGCTGGCCGCGGTTTCTTCCAGAGATGTCGCGGTAGATTCCGTACGCTGGGAGAGATTGAGGTTGCCTGCCGCCAGCTCGCGGCTGCCGGTATCAATCTGCGAAGAGGCGTCACGCACGCGGCTGACGGATTCCACCAGCGAGGTTCTCATCGCCACAATCGCGCCGGCAAGACGGCCAAATTCGTTATTGCCGGTTTGCGGAAGCGGCTGGGTTAAATCCCCTTCCGCGACAAACTCCAGCTGATGAATTGCCTCATCCAAAGGCTTCAGCAGCAGGTGGCGCAGCGCCAGCCAGACCAGCACAATAATGGCGGCGGTCAGCAGCGCGGCGAGAATAATAAAGCCCAGAACGATTTTTTTGTGCAGCTGTACGGCTGCTACTTCGCTGTTGCCGCGCGTTTCACCCCAGCGCTGGAATGCCTGAACGTCGTTATCAAACTTCAGCCCCAGCGGAATCAGGCTTTTTTCCAGCAGATCGTAATAATCGTCCGGGCTTTGTTTTTGTAACGCGGCCAGCATCGGGGAAATCCCCTGCGCCTGATAGGTGCCAAAGCTTTGCGCCAGGCTGGCAAGCAGCGCGTTGCCCTGGTCGTCGTTCACGCCGCTGTCGATAACGGACTTGAGGTTTTTCTGCGCCAGGCCAACTTCACCGGCAATGTTTTTCGTGGCTTTTGTCGCATCGTCCAGCATGCCTATTTCCATCTGGCGCACCGCCTGGCTTGCCTCATTGCGGGCACGAAGCAGCAGAATATAACCATCGCTAAGGCGCACCATTTGCTCTCCCTGCAGGCGGTTTATGCGCTCAAGAGAGGAGGAACTTTGCTGCAGGGCATAAATGCCGATGCCGCTTACAACCAACAGCAAGAACGTCATAACCGCTAACAGCGTCAGCAGCCCCGTACGAATCGACAAATTTCTCAACATGCTACATTCCCGGTTAACGATGGCTTATGAATAAAGTAGTGAGCGTGTTATCGGCAATTTTCGGAAAATGTTTAATCAATTTGCGTTATTTATGCTCGTTAAGTGCTTGTTGCGGTGATGTTTACCTCAATCATGACAATGGCGTGACGCCAGGCTTCCGCAGCCTAAAGCAGCGGGTTTGGCGGCGAGAAGGGGCGCGGTCAAAAAACAGCAAAAGACATTTAACCGCAGTTGGCTATAATATCGGGCACTTGAAATACACCAGGTTAAAGGAAACAGACATGAGCTTACTCAACGTCCCAGCGGGTAAAGATCTGCCGGAAGATATCTACGTTGTTATCGAAATCCCTGCTAACGCTGACCCAATCAAATACGAAGTAGACAAAGAGAGCGGCGCGCTGTTTGTTGACCGTTTCATGTCTACCGCGATGTTCTATCCGTGCAACTACGGCTACATCAACCACACCCTGTCTCTGGACGGTGATCCGGTTGACGTGCTGGTCCCAACGCCATACCCACTGGAGCCAGGTAGCGTTATCCGTTGCCGCCCAGTTGGCGTGCTGAAGATGACCGATGAGTCTGGCGAAGACGCGAAGCTGGTTGCCGTACCGCACACCAAACTGAGCAAAGAGTACGATCACATCAAAGATGTGAACGACCTGCCAGAACTGCTGAAAGCGCAGATCACTCACTTCTTCGAGCACTACAAAGATCTCGAGAAAGGCAAATGGGTGAAAGTTGACGGTTGGGACAACGCCGAAGCCGCTAAAGCTGAAATCATCGCCTCTTTCGAACGCGCTAAGAAGTAAGTTAGCCCGGAAGAAAAAACACCGCCTGAGGGCGGTGTTTTTGTTTATTCGATGATGGCCTGGAGTCTGGCTAAAACTTCCTCGACAACGTCTGCCGGCGCTGTTTCGCGTTTCTGCGCCCCGCAGCATTCAAGATCTACCATTCTGGCCTGGTTAATTAATACCACGCCGCAGGTCTCTGTCCCGCATCCGCTCAGGGATACGGCAAAACCTGCGTCCCTTGCGTAATTTCCGCCCTGGGTTATAGGTGCCACTAGCGCAGTGCCCGTCTGGTTAAATGCCCGGGTTGAAAGCACAAGAGCAGGACGGCCTTCCCCCTGTTGCTCCCGGCCAACGGCGGGATTGAACCCCACGAGAACAATATCTCCCCTTTCAAAACCCCCTCGTCTCACCATACTTCTTTCCCGACCGGGTTATCCTTGCCCCAAATGTCTTCTTCAGAAATTTTTGGCGCCGACGGGTCGCCATGAGCTAATAGCTCATCCAGGGTATATTTTTTCCTTGCGGGTTTCATAATCAGCTGATTATCAATCACTTCCGCCTCCATGCTTTGTCCGATTTTTACGCCTAGCTCATCCATTAGTGCACCGGGAATGACCATACCAGCACTGTTCCCCCATTTTTTGATGGTGATGCGCATGCTCTCTCCTGACAGATAAAGTTATACGAAGTATAAACAAATCTGCTCAAGATATCGTCAGTTATAAAAGGGACTCGGCAGAATAGCCAGCATGAAAGGGAAGCTGATTAACATTATGGGAGCGACTTCCCAGCATGTGTTGCAAAACCAGAAGGGGAGACAAATAGATGGGAGGCAGGAAAAAAACGGCCACGTGTTGGCGTGGCCGCTTAGGTTTGCTTAGTTTTTTTCTCGATCCAGCCAGTTACCGCTGTCGATGCGGGTTAACCCCTCCACCGGGCGCTGGTAGACGTACATCCACGCGCCGCCGTAAGGTGTCTGAATCAGCTGACGGCTGTACTCGCCCCCTTTGGTGCGCAGCGCGTCAAGCTCGGAAAGCGTGGAGGCATCTATTCGGTAAACTTCACCCAATACCACGCCATCTCCCGGCACGGCGCCTGGATAATGCCCAAGGCTATACAACACGTAGTTTTCCTGCGTGTGGTCGCCCAGCCACTGGGCGTTGGTCATCCAGTGGCTGTTGCCTTGTTTGCGTCGTAAACTGCCGTAAACAAATATTCGCATTGCTAAAACTCAAACTGATAGAGCAGATCTAGTGCCTGATCTACGCCAGACACCGCTTCCAGATATAGCTTAGGCATCAGACGATAACGCAGCGTTAACGTCGCCAGAGAGTCAAAAATACCTACGCCATACTTAACCTGTAGACCCGGCAGTACATAGCCGCTGACCACCACCTGAGAGGAATCACCCACCCCTGCGGTATCGAGCGCCAGATTGCTTACGCCAAACGTCTCGCCGATTTTACCCACAACCTGACCACTTTGTGCAACCCCCAGGCCCACAAGCATTGACGTCATGGCGTCGCCGTCGTTGCCGGAAGTGTCCAAACCCTGGCCGCGAAGCAGGTAGGACAAGGCTTCCTGCTGCGACATTGCCGGGTCAGAGAATATTTCAGCTTTTGGTTCATCTGCCGGGCCGGTCACGCGCACGCCCGCCGTAACGCTGTTTTCGGTCGAGTCAGGGTTACGAATAGCTTCGATATTCAGATATGGGTTGTCCGGTGGGCCAGAGAACAGCAGTTCACCTTTGCGGACGATAAGATCCTGACCGTACGCGTGGAAGCGCCCCTGCGGAATATTTATCTGGCCGTTCAGGCCCAGCCCCTGTTTGTCCTGAACCATTTTCAGGTCACCGGTCAGGCGAGCTTTCAGGCCAAAGGCATCCAACCGCACGTTGTTGCCAACGTGAATCGTCAGGTTGCTGTTGATAGGGATCCCGGCGGACTGCGGATTAACCGGCTTCAGCTCTTTGTCCAGCATCACTTCGTCGCTGGAGACGCCAACGGCGCTTTCCGGCACGTCATGCACGACAATACGCGCCCAAGGCACATCCACGTTCCCGTTAAGGGTGAACAGGCTTGGCGTCGCCACAAACTCAATGTCCGGGGAAACGTCCAGCCGCACCATCGGCGGAACGGTGATACGCACTTTGCTGCCCTTCGCGGCAATGCGTGCCCGCCAGTTGTCGATTTGCGTCCAGTCGGCATCGCCGCTCAACACAATCTGCCCCTGCTTGGTACGCACCACGCCCTGCAGCGTGGAGTTCATGCCGTTGAAGTTCATGGCAATCTGGCTCGGCTGCATGTCGAACGGCATGAAGTTGCCTTCAACATCTACGCCATTAAGCTGCATTTGCCCGAACATCTGCGGCCGTTCAAGGTTCCCGCCAAGACGCAGGTTCGCATTTAGCGTCCCGTCAGCTTTTTCACCTTTCGAGAAGATGGCGTTGGCAATAGCCAGGGAGAAGTTGCGAATATTGACGTTGCCGCCAAGGTTACGCCGCCCCTGTGGATCGGTGATTTGCACCTGGCCGTCAAACTGCCCGTTATTCGCCACCTTCACCAGCCAGCCAAGCTGAGCGCGGTTATTTTTCAGTTCGGCGTTGAGATTCAGCGTGTCGAAGGCAACCGGCAAGGTATTGCCGTTCACCACCTGCGCCACCTTCACGCCACGCCCGCTGAGCGTGACCTGGCCCTGCGGCAGGCCACCGGCTTCGCTGTCCCAGCTCACGTCAGCCTTACCGGTAAATACGCCGCTGGCCTGAGTATCCGCCGGCATCACCGGTTTGAGCATGGCAAGATCGAAGCGGTTGAGGTTAACCAGCGCCCGGCCTTTCGCCCCGGCGTCGATAGTTTGCGGCACACAAAGCTCGGCATTCGGGTTTACCCAGCAGTGCGGGCCAATGGCGATTTTCTGTTCTTTGTTGCGGAAGTCCAGCGTCAGCTCGCGGTTTAGCGCCCACGGCCCCACCGGCGTCTCAAAGCGGGTATCACTGAGCTTGCCGCGCCAGCGCTCTTCGTTGCGATCGAAGCTACCGCTCAGGTTAAGGCGTCCGGAAACCGGCTCTCCCTGAACGCGCAGCTGAAGCTGATGCTGTTTCTCATCGCCCTTCGCTTCCAGCGTGACCAGGTCAACCTTCACGCCCGGCTGAGCCACTCGCTCTACGCGCAGGTTGAGGTTACCGGCGATTTGGTCGCTCGATTTCACATCGCCTTTCAGCAGAACCCTGGCAATCGTCAGCTCCTGCCAGCGCAGGCCGTTTGCGGTCAGGTCAGCCAGCAGCTGCGGGGCTTTCACATCACCGCGAACCTTCACGATACCTTTCGCCGTGCCGCCCAGCCCCGGCAGGGCGTTGTCCAGGTTCGGGGCATTAATGTTGGCGTCGAGGTTCAGCTCTTTCTCACCCAGCTCCCCTTTGACGTCCACGGTATTGCGGCCCAGCTCCAGATGCAGGCCCGGCACCTTCCACTGCATGTAGTTGTTGCCCTGCAGCGTGCCCTGAACGTTGACCTTATTCTGCTTCACGTTACCCGCAAGCTTCAGCTCAGGAATATCCAGCTGCCAGCTGCCGCCATACAGGCTACCGCGCGTTTTAATTTTGCCATCAAGCTTTGCAGGCCAGTCCGGGAACTGCTTCGCGGTGTTGATTCCGGCAAGCGTTAATTCCCCGCGCCAGCTGATCGCTTTGCTCCAGTCCACCAGCGCTTTCAGGTCAGTGTTGCCCTGCAGCGCGGCCACGCGCAGCTTATCGAGGCTAAACTGCTGTTCGTTTCCTTTGCCGTCCAGCGTGATGGTAGCAGGCGGCAGCTGGTCACCCTTCACGGCGGTGCTAAAGGCAAGCTTGTAGTCGGTCATTTTGCCGGTCAGGCGAAGCTTAAGGTCGTCGGCCTGATATTGCTTCGCGCCGGTCAGCGGCCAGTAAAGCTGCTTGCTGTCCAGCTCGATATTCAGCGGCAATCCGGCTTCCGCAAGGCGGGTTTGGGCATTCAACTGCATCCCCACCGGGCCGGAAAGATTGACGCCCACTTTCAGCTCGTCGCGCAATGCACCACCGACAGTCATCTTCACCTTTTCGCCTTTCAGCGGGTCGATGTTCAGCGTGCTGTTAAGCGTCAGGTCAACCGGCCAGTTGTCGCGCAGCTGGGCGCTACCGGTGGCGTTCACCAGCCCCTGAGAGGAGTCCACATCCAGCACATCCAGCTTAAGGTTGCCGTCGATGCTGCTCACTTTCAGCAGCAGCGAGTTGACCATCAGGTCGGTGTCGCCGGTCAGGCGCAGGCGCGCTCCGCGGAATTCCTGAATATTCAGATTCACCGGCAAATTAACGTCGGTCATTTCCGGCAGCAGCGGCTTTTCAAACAGCTTTGTCAGCGTTTCACCCAGCGGCGCTTCTTCCGGCTGAGGGTTCTGGATCTTCGGCTCAACAATTTCTTCTTTTGCCACCTGCGCCGCCTTCGGCAGGGCAATCAGCAGGCCTTCCAGGCTGGTTGGCGTCAGCGTCAGGTTGCGCTGCTCCCAGTTCAGGCCACTGGTGAAATCCATCACCGAAACGGTGGTGTCGTCGATTTTCACATTGACGTTATTCAGCGCCACGCGGCTGAGAGTAATCGGATACGGCGTGGAGAGGTTCAGCGGGCCGCTGTCTTCCTCCTGGACAGGAGCAGACGGCGGCATTTTTTTCGTGTCGACCGCGACATCCACATCTTTCAGCGAGAAATCATTCACGCACAGGCTGCTGTGCCACAGGCACTTAAGCTCAACGGCGAGATGAACCTCGCCCGCACGAACGGCTACGCCCGGCTGCTCGTAGCTCAGGTTTTTCAGCGTCAGATTGCGCCACCCGCCGTCAACCTGGGCGATATTCAGCCCCGGCACCCAGCGATTAGCGCCTTTAAACAACAAATGCAGGCCTGACGTCGTACCTACCAGGAAACCTACTGCGGCGATCAGCAACACAATAACCGCCAACACCGCGAGGCTTATTTTCTTCCAGCGACTCATAGTTCAGGCCCCAAACCGATGTAAAACTGTAAACCGTGCTCTTCCTTGTCACCCACCGGTACCGCAAAGTCGAGCTTGATAGGCCCAACCGGGGACTGCCAGCGCACGCCAACGCCCGCGCCGGTTTTGAAGTTGCTGCGTTTGATGTCGTTCACCGCTTCACCAGAGTCAACGAACGCGGCGCCCCACCATTTGCCGGTCACGTTGTACTGATATTCCAGCGAGCCGGTCGCCAGCTTGGAGGCACCGGTCAGCTTGCCGTTGCTGTCTTCTGGCGAAATAGATTTGTATTTATAGCCGCGAATGCTGCGGTCGCCCCCGGCGAAGAAACGCAGGTCAGGCGGCACTTTTTTAAAGTTGTTGGTTTCTATCCAGCCGAGATTGCCTCGCACCACAAAACGATGCTTTTCGTACAGCGAGCGGATCCAGACGTTTTGAGCCTGGAATACGCCGAAATCGACGTCAGAACCCCAGGTCGTGTTGGAGACATCAATCGAGTAGCGCTGGGAGTCGCCCCACGTGGGCATCAGGCCGCCGCGTGAGCGAGTGCGGTTCAGGCTAACGCCAGGATAAAGCAGCATTGTCGTGTTCGTGACGTCGGCCTGAGTAAAGTGGTCGAGGCTCCAGCGCAGGTTAACCGCGCGCTGCCAGCCGCTCGACATATCCCAATAGCGGGACAGCGCCACCGTGGTGGAGTCTGATTTGGTGTCGTTGAGATCGGTGCGCTTAAAACCGCCCTGCACCAGGTAATATTGCTCCAGCGGGCTTTTCAACAGCGGCACTTTATAGCTGAAGTCGAGCGTTTGCTCAGGCCCGGAGAGGCTGGTGCTGGTCGTCAGGCTGTGGCCATAGGAGTTCATCCACGGCTTTTTCCAGCTCGCCTTTACGCGCGGGCCAACGTCAGTGGAGTAGCCCACACCGGTTTCAATGGTGTTTTCAGTGCGCGGCGTCACCACGCCCTGCAGCGGCAGTACTTTGGTCTGGCGAGATTTTTCAAACTCGGGCGCCACCACCACGGAGTTAAACCAGCCCGTAGCAGACAGGCGGCGGTTCAGCTCGGCCAGATCGCTTGACTGGTAATAATCGCCCTGCTTAAAGGGCACCAGATTTTGCAGGTACTCTTCGCGAATCTGTGAACCTTCAAAAGTCACTGCGCCAAAGCGGTAACGCTCGCCGCTGTCGTAGTCGATATCCCAGAAAGCCTGATGCCTGTCGAGAGAAACGCCCAGCTGGCTTTTACGGAAATCGCTGTCGAAGTAGCCCTTACGCAGCGCAATGCTGGAGAGGCTTTTCTTGAAGTTATCGTAATCCGCATGGTCAAGGACGGTGCCGATTTTTGGTCGTTTAGGCAGCAGCGCCAGATAGTCTTTATCGGTTCGCGCTCCCCCACGCAAAATTACGTCGGTGCCGCCAATTAACACCGGCTGACCGGCATCGACTTTGGCAAGCAGCACCTGGCGGCCTCCGTTCTGCGGAGGCGGCTTTAGCGTGAAATCTATGGTTGGCTCGTAGTAGCCCAGCGCCTTTAACCCTGCGCGAATAGCGTCATCAACGCGAGCCTGGAAGCGACGATCCGGCGTCACTTCATCGCTTTCAATGGTTGAAAGCTGAGCACGGACGTTTTTTTGCAGTTCGCCGCTGAGTCCCTCAACCTGCAAACGCACGCTCGCGGCGTTAGCCCATGCGCTCGCCACACACAGGCTGGTAATACACAAAGTACGGATTACTGGCACGTTTTCTCCTGAATATCCTTGTTCCCACCCCTGGAAGGAAACGTCATTCCCGCTCCGCGGATTAACAAAACCCTAACATTAAGGGTTGAAAATAACTCACTAGCCTAAATCTTTCTTATATGTAATGTAGTCTCTAACTTGTGTGTATTGTCTGAAATTGCACGCCTGATGACAACCGCTCACTTTTTTGCCGATTTCCGGGAGATCCAACACCATGCCATTGTTCGAAAAAACTCACTCTGTGGCGCAGGCAGACGCCCTGCCAGGCCGCAATACGCCAATGCCGGTAGCCACGCTTCACGCGGTTAACGAACACTCAATGACAAATGTACCAGATGGGATGGAAATCGCTCTGTTTGCGATGGGATGTTTCTGGGGCGTAGAACGTTTGTACTGGGAGATACCAGGGGTTTACAGCACGGCGGCCGGCTACAGCGGCGGCTACACGCCAAACCCAACCTATCGCGAAGTTTGCAGCGGTCAAACAGGCCATGCAGAAGCCGTACGCGTGGTTTATGACCCGAACGTGGTCAGCTACGAGCAGCTTCTGCAGGTGTTCTGGGAAAACCACGACCCGGCTCAGGGGATGCGCCAGGGGGGCGACGTTGGCACCCAGTATCGCTCAGCGATTTACCCGCTGACGCCAGAACAGGACAGCGCCGCACGAGCCAGCCTCGAACGCTTCCAGGCCGCCATGGATGCCGCCGGTGATAAACGCCAGGTCACCACCGAAATCGCTAATGCGGGCCCGTTCTATTACGCAGAAGACGATCATCAGCAGTATCTGTATAAAAATCCGCACGGCTACTGCGGCATTGGCGGCATCGGGGTTTGCCTGCCGCCTCAATAATTTTCGCTACCTTTCCGGGCGCTGAGAATGTGGCGATAAATTACGCCCTCTGGTAGCAGATCCCTTCCTTACGCTATACTACTCCTTGAATTTGCTGGCTCGTTCACAAAAGCGGCCAGCATTTCTTGTGTTTGACCCCTTAGATTTATCAACTTTTCCCTTCCGAGGACCTGGCCACAACAGCCAGATAAATTATGTTAAACAGTATTTTGATAATACTTATCCTTATTGCTATCAGTGCCTTTTTCTCAATCTCTGAGATCTCGCTTGCCGCCTCTCGCAAAATCAAACTTAAGCTGCTGGCCGATGAAGGCAACGTCAACGCGCAGCGTGTTCTGAAGATGCAGGAAACGCCGGGCATGTTCTTTACCGTGGTGCAAATTGGCCTGAACGCCGTGGCCATTCTCGGCGGTATCGTCGGCGATGCGGCCTTCTCACCGGCGTTTAAAATGCTGCTGGAGCGCTTTCTGGCTCCGGAACTCGCCGACCAGCTTAGCTTCATTATCTCCTTCACCCTCGTCACCAGCCTGTTCATTCTGTTCGCAGACCTCACCCCGAAACGCATCGGTATGATTTCTCCCGAAACGGTTGCTTTACGTATTATCAACCCGATGCGCTTCTGTCTGTTTGTTTTCAGACCTCTGGTGTGGTTCTTCAACGGCCTGGCTAACGTTATCTTCCGCATCTTCAAGCTGCCGATGGTGCGTAAAGACGACATCACGTCCGACGACGTTTATGCGGTGTTTGAAGCCGGTGCGCTGGCGGGCGTGCTGCGTAAGCAGGAACACGAGCTGATCGAAAACGTCTTTGAGCTTGAATCCCGTACCGTGCCATCTTCCATGACCTCGCGTGAAAACGTGATTTGGTTCGACCTGCACGCCGACGAACAGAGCCTGAAGTCCACCATCGCCGAGCACCCGCACTCCAAGTTCCTGGTGTGTAACGGCGATATCGACCACGTGGTCGGCTACGTTGATTCCAAAGAGCTGCTGAACCGCGTGCTGGGCAACCAGAGTATGGCGCTGAACAGCGGCGTACACCTGCGTAACGCCCTGATTGTGCCGGACACGTTAACCCTGTCCGAAGCGCTGGAAAGCTTTAAAACCGCCGGTGAAGACTTCGCGGTTATCATGAATGAATACGCACTGGTGGTGGGCATCATTACCCTGAATGACGTGATGACGACCCTGATGGGCGACCTGGTCGGCCAGGGTATGGAAGAGCAAATCGTTGCCCGTGACGAGAACTCGTGGCTGGTTGAAGGCGGTACGCCGATTGATGACGTGATGCGCGTGCTGGATATCGACGAGTTCCCACAGTCAGGTAACTACGAAACCATCGGCGGCTTCATGATGTTTATGCTGCGTAAGATCCCAAAACGTACCGACGCGGTGAAATTCTCCGGCTACAAGTTCGAGGTGGTCGATATTGATAACTACCGCATCGACCAGTTGCTGGTGACGCGTATCGACAATAAGCCTGTCGCGCTGACGCCAAAGCTGCCTGATGGAGAAGAGCCTCAGGAGCAGTAAACGAGCTTCATAAACACTAACGGCCCCTTCGGGGGCCGTTTTTTTTACAACGTTTGGGCCTAGCCCATGTCCGCCTGCAAACGCATCACCTGGCGGTTCACCTCGGACATCACCGAGTAATGTTGCTTATCCTTAACCTTCGGGACAAGGATTTTGCCCTTATCAAATTCGAAAGCGCCAACGTCCTTGATATACAACCGTCCGCGGAACAGGATCTTCACGTACTTCGCCACCTGAAGGGGGTTGTAACGTTGGAAAATTTTCATTGTTCTTTACTCCTGCATGTTAACGCCTCTGCGAGCCACATTTGGCCCGACAAGCTGAGGCGAAAAAGTTTGGTGCACGAAAACTATAGTCCAGATATCGAAGGTCACCTAGTGTGTAGAAGTTTTTTTACTAAAAGATTACAAAGTTGCAGAATAATATTTTTAAATGTAAAAAACGGCAGCGTAAGCCTTCAAATTTCAGGGTTATGTGCGTCAGCCCGCAAACTGGCATTTTGATTGCGGGACAGATGCTTATTCAGCACATATGCTTAAATCATCGACTCAAGTGGTCGGATCACCTGCTAACAACAATAAGGAGTCACCTATGACTTTGCGCGGAATGCTGGCGCTGTCTCTGCTGCTGCCGTTAATGGCCTCGGCCCATAACTTTGAGAACAACCAGCGGGTTTCTCCTATCGGTATTACCGACAGGGGCGAGCTGGTGCTGGATAACAGTAAGTTTAGTTATAAAAACTGGAATAGCGCGCAGCTCCCTGGGAAAGTGAGAGTCCTGCAGCATATTGCCGGGCGTTCAAGCGCTAAAGAAGAAAATGCGGCGATGGTCGAGGCGATTAAAGCGGCGAAATTCCCACACGATAAGTACCAGACCACGACGATTGTGAATACCGATGATGCTATCGTCGGCACCAGCATGTTCGTGCGCAGCAGTATCGAAAGTAATAAGAAAGAGTTTCCGTGGTCGCAGTTTATCGTCGACGGCAACGGCGTAGCGGCCAAAGCGTGGCAGCTGCAACAGGGCGGCTCCGCCATCGTGGTACTGGACAAGGAAGGGCGGGTTCAGTTTGCGAAAGACGGTCCGTTAACCCAGCAGGAAGTGCAGCAGGTTATCAGCCTGCTGCAAGGGTTGCTCAGTAAATAGAGACGCGGAAGCCGGGGTTAAGGAACGACTCGCGCGGGGTATAGTCCAGCGGCTTGCCCTGCCAGTCATGAACGTGCGCCCCGGCGGCGACCGCTACGGCATGGCCCGCGGCGGTATCCCAGATATTGGTTGGCCCAAAACGCGGATAAAGCTGAGCCTGGCCGTCGGCCACCAGGCAGAACTTCAGCGATGAACCAATGGCCGTGGTCTGATGCTCTCCCATCTGCTGGAGGTATTCTTTCAGCTCGCTGTCGCTGGCGGCGTGAGAACGGCTCACAACTACGCGAGGTGGGCGGGCGTCACGCACATGAATTTGGTTGCGAACGCCACACTCTTCCTTCCAGGCCTTCCCTTCTGCCGCGCTGTACATGATCTTCAGCACCGGGGCATACACAACGCCCATCACAGCTTTCCCACCGTCGATAAGTGCGATATTCACGGTGAACTCGCCGTTACGTTTAAGAAACTCTTTGGTGCCGTCTAACGGATCCACCAGCCAGTAACGCTGCCAGCCCTGGCGCGTATCCCACGACTGGGGATCCTCTTCAGACAGCACAGGGATATCCGGCGTTAAGGCCTTTAATCCTTTCAGAATAATGTCGTGCGCGGCAAGATCGGCGGCCGTGACCGGCGAATCATCAGTCTTATGCGTCGCCTCAAGCGGCTTCTCTCCCTCATAGACCTGCATGATAGCGACCCCGGCCTCGCGGGCCAGCTGGCAAATTTGTTCTAACATTCTCCACCTCGTGTTGTGTCTCTGCGCTACACCGAGCGAATAACTTATTGTTTTACTTATATCTCATTGCACCCCGATGCGCTATCTGTGAAGCATTTCCGGTTTAACGGGCGAATTTTCTGGCAGACTTCACAAAATTGTAAGCAACAGTCTGTATATACATTGCCCTTTGTGGCGTACCTCTAAAAAGGACATTTAAACATGATTAAGTTTAGCGCAACGCTTCTGGCGACGCTGATAGCCGCCAGCGTCAATGCGGCAACCGTTGACCTGCGGATCATGGAAACGACCGATCTGCACAGCAACATGATGGACTTCGATTACTACAAAGATACGCCTACTGAGAAGTTCGGTCTGGTACGCACAGCAAGTTTAATCAACGCTGCCCGCGGCGAAGTCACCAACAGCGTACTGGTGGATAACGGCGACATTATTCAGGGCAGTCCGCTGGGCGATTACGCGGCGGCAAAAGGCCTTAAGGCCGGGGAAATCCACCCGGTCTATAAAGCGCTGAATACGCTCGACTATACCGTCGGCAACCTTGGCAATCACGAATTCAATTACGGCCTCGACTTCCTGCATAAAGCCCTCGCAGGTGCGAAGTTCCCGTACGTTAACGCCAATATCATCGACGTGAAAACCCAGAAGCCGATGTTCACGCCGTACCTGATTAAAGAAACCGAAGTCAAAGACAAAGACGGTAAAACCCAAACGCTGCGCATCGGCTACATCGGCTTCGTGCCACCGCAAATCATGACCTGGGATAAAGCGAACCTGACCGGCAAAGTAACGGTGAACGACATCACCGAAACCGCCAGGAAATACGTGCCGGAAATGCGCAAACAGGGCGCGGATGTGGTGGTGGTGATTGCCCACTCGGGGCTTTCCAGCGAACCTTATCAGGCGATGGCCGAAAACTCGGTTTACTACCTCAGCCAGGTGCCGGGCGTGGACGCCATCATGTTCGGCCATGCTCATGCCGTGTTCCCAGGGAAAGACTTTGCCAATATTAAAGGGGCCGATATCGAAAAAGGCACCCTGAACGGTATTCCTGCCGTGATGCCGGGCATGTGGGGCGATCATCTCGGCGTGGTAGATCTGGTGCTGAACAACGACTCCGGCAGCTGGAAAGTCACCGGCAGCAAGGCCGAAGCACGGCCGATTTATGACAGCGTAGCTAAAAAGTCGCTGGCCGCAGAAGACGAGAAGCTGGTGAAAGTGCTGGAACACGATCACAACGCAACTCGTGAATTTGTCAGCAAGCCGGTCGGCAAGTCAGCGGACAACATGTACAGCTATCTGGCGCTGGTGCAGGACGATCCTACCGTTCAGGTGGTGAATAATGCGCAGAAAGCCTACGTCGAGAAATACATTCAGGGCGATCCGGATCTTGCCAACCTGCCGGTACTCTCCGCCGCAGCACCGTTCAAAGTGGGCGGACGTAAAAACGATCCGGCCAGCTTCGTTGAAGTAGAAAAAGGCCAGCTGACCTTCCGCAATGCCGCCGATCTCTACCTTTACCCAAACACGCTGGTGGTGGTGAAAGCGACCGGCAAAGAAGTAAAAGAGTGGCTGGAATGTTCCGCCGGGCAGTACAACCAGATCGACGTGAACAGCGCTAAGCCTCAGGAACTGATCAACTGGGACGGCTTCCGTACCTATAACTTCGACGTCATCGACGGCGTGAACTACCAGATTGACGTTAGCCAGCCGGCCCGCTACGACGGCGAATGCCAAATGGTGAACCCGAAGGCAGAGCGCATCAAAGTTCTGACCTTCAAGGGCAAACCTATCGATCCGAGCGCGGTCTTCCTGGTGGCGACCAATAACTACCGCGCCTACGGCGGCAAGTTTGCCGGCACCGGCGATAGCCACATCGCTTTTGCTTCACCGGACGAAAACCGCTCGGTACTGGCTAACTGGATCGGCGCTCAGGGCGAAATTCACCCTGCCGCAGACAACAACTGGCGTCTGGCGCCGATAGCCAGCAAGCAGCCGCTGGATATCCGCTTTGAAACCTCGCCAACCGACAAAGCAGCCGCGTTTATCAAAGAAAAAGGGCAATACCCAATGAAAAAAGTCGCTAACGACGACATTGGTTTTGCCATCTACCAGCTTGATTTAAGCAAGTAAGTCTCTCAGGCGTCCCGTTTTTCGCGGGACGCCATCACCTGCGGCAAATTCTCTTCTATCCAGTCGGCCAGCGCGGCCACTTTATCGGCAATTTCATGCCCCATCGGCGTCAGCGTGTACTCCACGTGCGGCGGCACAACCGGGTAAGATTTGCGATCTACAAAACCGTCCGCTTCCAGCCATTGCAGCGTCTGCGCCAGCATCTTCTCGCTCACGCCGCCCATCTTGCGCCTTAAATCGCTGAACCGATGAGTGCCGTCCTGTAATGCCACTAGAATTAAAACACCCCAGCGGCTGGTCACGTGCTTCAGCACGTCCCGCGACGGGCATTTATCGCTAAACAGGTTGCCGTTGCGCATTTGCTCACCCAGCGTCATGGGCGCTTCGCTGATTTCACTCATTTAACACTTACCTTTTTGTACGTACTTACTAAAAGTTAGTTAGGGTGTTAGTGTGGCACAACTTGTTCGAAACATCACCCAGGAGATTTATCATGATTGCGATTACCGGCGCATCCGGCCAGCTAGGCCGCCTTGTGATTGAAGATTTACTGAAAACGGTGAAAGCCGAAGAGATTGTGGCCGTGGTGCGTAACCCGGCCAAAGTAGAAGATTTTGCCCGCCGAGGCGTGCAGGTTCGTGCGGCGGATTACGGCGACGTGTCAGCCCTGGCGAAGGCTTTCTCCGGCGTGGAAAAAGTGCTGCTGATCTCCTCCAGCGAGGTAGGTCAACGAGCCGTTCAGCACAGCAATATTATTGCCGCAGCAAAACAAGCGGGCGTTAAGCTCATCGCCTACACTAGCCTGCTGCATGCCGACAAATCGCCGCTGGCCCTTGCCGAAGAACACATCGTCACCGAGCAACAGCTCAAAGAATCCGGCGTAGCGTTCGTGCTGCTGCGTAATGGCTGGTATACCGAAAACTATCTGGCCAGCGTACCGCCGGCTATTCAGCATGGCGTGTTTATCGGCAGCGCCGGGGAAGGCAAAATCGCCTCAGCTACGCGTGCTGATTACGCGGCAGCAGCAGCTAAAGTCCTGACGCTGGATAACCAGGCGGGCAAAGTTTACGAGCTGGCGGGTGACCACGGCTGGACGCTAACGGAACTGGCGGCGGAAGTAAGCCTGCAAAGCGGCAAACCTGTGGTTTATCAGAACCTGGACGAAGCCGATTTTAAAGCTGCACTTCAGGGCGCAGGCCTGCCGGAAGGTTTCGCGGCGCTGCTGGCAAACTCCGATGCAGGCGCGGAAAAAGGCGGTCTGTTTGACGACGGCCACCAGCTCAGCAAGCTGATTGGCCGCCCAACGACCTCGCTCAGCGACAGCGTCAAAAGTGCCCTGTAGTTGTTAAAAACTGGTTGTTAAAAACTGGTTAATAACTAGCCCTGCACGCGGACATCTCTATAATAACGGGAGAGTCCGCGTGGAGAGACAGAGCGTGCAGGGAGTTCCCGAGCAGTTTAGCGATGAGAGAGACAGCGCCCAGTTCCGGCATTTGCCACAGCTGCCGGGCGTTGAGCTTTATCACGCCCATATTGCGAAGTACGCCTTTGAACCTCACACCCATGAAGCCTTCGGCATCGGGGCCATCACCTGGGGAGCAGAACGCTTCCGCTATCGTGGCGAGCAGCTGGTTGCCCCCACGGATTCGCTGGTGCTGATGAACCCGGACGAGCTGCATACCGGCGAAGCCGCCAGCGAAGACGGCTGGCAGTACCGCATGATTTATCTGGAGCCCGATCTGCTGGAGTCGCTAACCGGGGAGAGAAGCTGGTGGTTTAACGCCGCCGTGAATCACGATCCCGCCCGCGCCCGCCAGGTTTCGCAGTTTATCGCTGGCCTGTGGCAGGCCGAAGACACGCTGACCCAGCAGGGGCTACTGCTCAACCTCGTCGAAGCTTTTCGGCCCTATGCGCGTCATCTGCCCGGACTCCATGAGGCGACCAACCGCTTCGCCCTGGTGCGCGAGTATCTCTACGATAACTACATGCACACCATCACCCTTGAAGATTTAGCGGCGCTGATGTCCCTTAGCCCTTACCATTTCCAGCGACAGTTCAAAGCCTGCTATCACGTCACCCCGCATCAAATGCTGATGGCTATCCGCCTGTGGCACGCCAAGCAGTTTCTTACCGACGGCATGCCTGCCGCTCAGGTTGCCGCCGCCAGCGGCCTGACGGACCAGGCGCACCTGACCCGGGCGTTTGCCCAGCGCTACGGCATTACCCCCGTGCGTTACCAAAAGCAGGTCACCCGCTAACAAGACAGCAACCTGGTACAATACGCCGTCGCGCTGCGCCCCTACACTGCGGCTAAATTGTGTTGTTGCAGGAAATGAAGATGT
Organism: Cedecea selenatireducens; assembly: GCF_042138895.1. Lineage (NCBI taxonomy): Bacteria > Pseudomonadati > Pseudomonadota > Gammaproteobacteria > Enterobacterales > Enterobacteriaceae > Cedecea > Cedecea selenatireducens. The sequence goes on from NZ_JBHIKW010000003.1 coordinate 269,917, forward strand.
TAAGTGGTGTGTTGTACGCCCTGCTGGCGGGGCTGATGTGGGGATTAATTTTCGTTGGGCCGATTATTGTCCCGGACTACCCGGCGGCCCTGCAGTCGACCGGCCGTTATTTAGCCCTTGGGCTGATTGCTATTCCCATCGCCTGGCTTGGGCGCAAACGCCTGCGCGAGCTGAGCCGCCAGGACTGGTTTACCGCCCTGAAGCTCTCAAGCGTGGGGAATCTGATTTATTACGTCTGCCTGGCGAGCGCCATTCAACGTACCGGGGCGCCTATCGCGACGATGATCATCGGCACGCTGCCGGTCGTTATCCCTGTTTTTGCTAACCTGCTGTACAGCAAAAGGGATGGGAAGCTGCCGTGGCGGCGTCTTGCCCCGGCGCTGGTGGTGATTGCCGCTGGTTTGATCATGGTGAATACCGCCGAACTTCGCGGCGAGCAGGCCGATTTCAGCTGGTGGCGCTACGTGAGCGGTATTCTGCTGGCGTTTGTTTCGGTTGCCTGCTGGGCCTGGTATGCCCTGCGCAATGCCCGCTGGCTGCGTGAGAACCCGGACAAAAACCCGATGATGTGGGCCACGGTTCAGGGGCTTTCCACGCTGCCGTTTTCGCTTATCGGCTATATCGCCGTGTGCATCTGGATGGGCAGCCACGAGACGGACTTTACCCTGCCCTTCGGCCCGCGCCCTGAAGTGTTTATTACTTTGATGCTGGCGATTGCCATTCTCTGTTCGTGGCTGGGCAATCTGTGCTGGAACATCGCCTGCCAGCGCCTGCCGACGGTGATTGTCGGCCCGCTGATCGTCTTTGAGACCTTAGCCGGCCTGGCTTACACCTTTATGATTCGCCAAAGCTGGCCGCCGCTGTTAACGCTTTGCGGAGTGTTATGCCTGACGATTGGCGTGGTGCTGGCGGTGCGATCCAAACCAGAAAAAACGACGGTGGTTCAGGTTTCCGGGACATAAAAAAGCCGGGGTTTAGCCCGGCCTGAGAGAAAGAGATCCCGGCTTAGCGTAGCCGGGATTTTTTAGAAGGTTTCCCAGTTCGCATCCGAAACCGGCATCGCCTGTTTTGTTTTCAGCTGCGGCGTTTTGGCCTGAGCAACTTTCACCTGCGCCGGAGAGCGACGGTTAATTTTAAACACCGCCACCGCTTCGTTAAGACGAGAAGCCTGCTCCTCAAGCGCAGATGCTGCGGCCGCGGACTCTTCTACCAGCGAGGCATTCTGCTGGGTCACGCGGTCCATCTCCGCCACGGCCTGCCCGACCTGATCGATACCCCGGCTTTGTTCGTCAGACGCAGAAGCAATTTCGCCCATAATATCGGTGACACGAGTAACGGCGCTGACGATTTCCGCCATCGTTTTACCGGCTTCATTGACCAGATCGGAACCCGCATTTACGCGCTCGCCGGAATCGTCAATCAGGGCTTTAATCTCTTTCGCCGCCTGCGCGCTGCGCTGGGCAAGCGTACGCACCTCACCGGCAACCACGGCAAAACCACGCCCCTGCTCGCCCGCTCTTGCGGCTTCTACCGCTGCGTTAAGGGCCAGAATGTTGGTCTGGAAAGCAATACCGTCGATCACGCTGGTAATTTGGGCAATTTTGCTGGAACTGGTGGCAATTTCGTCCATCGTCCGCACCACGCCCTCCACTACGTTACCGCCTTTCTTCGCGGTCGTGGAGGCATCCAGCGCAAGGCGTGACGCCTGGCGGGCGTTATCGGCATTTTGCTTCACCGTGGCCGTAAGCTGTTCCATGCTGGCCGCCGTTTCTTCCAGCGAAGCCGCCTGCTGCTCGGTACGAGAAGAGAGATCGTTGCTGCCAGCGGAAATTTCACCGGCCCCGGTATAAATCGTGTCGGCGCCATCGCGAACCACGCTGACCGTATTCGCCAACGAGGCCTGCATCTCTTGTACGCTGCTTGCCAGCAGCGCCATTTCGTTTTTGCCCTGGGCCTCAATCGGCTGGGTCAGGTCGCCTGCAGCAATGGCACGAATATGGTCCATCACGTCACGCAGAGGCATCAGCAGGACGCGGCGCATCGCCACCCAGCTCATCACAATCACCCCAATCACGCCAAGCATGACGACGCCGAGGATCCACAGAATCCGCTGATAGTCGGCCTGATTATCGCGAACGCCTTCGCTGGAAAGCTCCGCCTGTTCGTCACGCCATTCACGGTAGACCTTCTGCATCGCAACCTGCTTCTGTTCCGCATTTTGCTTGAACATTTGCTCCAGGTTGCCCTGCGCGAGGAAGGTGTTCATTCTGGCGAGCGTGGAAGAGTAGTTGCGGTACTGCTCTTCCAGTTCATCGCTCAGGTGTGGACGTAATCCTGGGGTATCCGGCAGCGCCTGGTATTTCTCAAAATGGCTTTGCGCCTCCGCAAGCAGCGCGTTGGCCGTCGCGACGAGTTCCTGGAGCTGCCCGCCGTTAATCTGGTTGGCCATGCTGCCCTGAATGCGCAGCATGCCTCGGTTCAGCGTCACACGTGCCTGGTTAAGGCCTATCCAGGCATCGGTAAATTCAGCCACGTTCTGGCTGGAAAGCTGAGAAACGGTGAAGTTGTTCTTATCGTTATTGAGGGCATTGATGAAAACCGTGGCTGACAGTAGCTGCATAGCGCCCAGCACAATCAATACGGTAATGAGTAAGGTAATAACTTTCATTCTTTTAAACATGTGTAGCCTTTTCTTATGCAGGTATTGTCCGACGTCTAACTATCGGCAGCGTCCCCGGGTTATTTATGCTTCCCCTCCCAACAAACCACCATTTCTGGGGATTTTTTGTAATCATTCAGTATGTTAAGGAAAAAACTTTTTTTGTGATCCATGTCTCGCTATGAACGCTGCTCCGAAAGGGTTATAGTGCTCACATAAAGATGCATTTAAAATACATCTTATATTTCACTATGAGGAGCCTGCTATGGCCTACCGCGATCAACCCCTGGGCGAACTGGCGCTGACGATTCCCCGCGCCTCTGCGCTATTCCGTAAACTGGACCTGGATTTTTGCTGTGGCGGCAAGCAGACGCTGCTGCGCGCGGCAACACGTAAAGAACTCAACCTGGAAGACATTGAGGCTCAGCTCGCCGCGTTAGCCGAAGAACCGGCGGAGAAAGACTGGCGTGCAGCTCCGCTGGCAGAGATCATCGATCACATCATTGTGCGCTTCCACGACCGCCATCGCGAGCAGCTGCCGGAGCTGATTCTGCAGGCAACCAAGGTCGAGCGGGTGCACGCCGATAAGCCAAACGTACCGAAAGGGCTGGCAAAATACCTCACCATGCTGCATCAGGAATTGAGCAGCCATATGATGAAAGAAGAGCAGATCCTGTTCCCGATGATTAAACAGGGCATGGGCACTCAGGCCGGTGGGCCAATCAGCGTGATGGAAAGCGAGCATGATGATGCAGGCGAGCTGCTGGAGGTTATCAAACACACCACCAATAACGTGACGCCGCCGCCGGAAGCCTGCACGACGTGGAAAGCGATGTATAACGGGATCAATGAACTGATTGAGGACCTGATGAACCACATCAGCCTGGAGAATAACGTCCTGTTCCCAAGAGCGTTAAGCGGCGAATAACTACGATTTTTCCCTCACTAAAAACCTCTCCCTTTTGGGGAGAGGTTTTTTTTAGCACGTATTCTAACGCGTCTATTTCCGGATATTTGCCTGACGTTTCTTACTGATGAAAAGCCAGCCGGCGCCCAGCACCACGAACCACAGCGGCGTCACGATAAGCGCCTGACGGGTGTCGTCTTCAAGCGTCAGCAGAACAATCACAAAGACGAAGAACGCCATACACACCCAGCACATCAGCTTGCCCAGCGGCATTTTGTAGATGGACTTCTCATGCAGGTGAGGACGCTGTTTGCGGTACACCAGGTACGAGCAAAGAATAATAGTCCAGACGAACATGAACAGAATCGCGGAAACCGTGGTGATCATGGTGAAGGCAGCAATCACGTTCGGGTTCACGTAGAGCATCACCACGCCGCCCAGCAGGCAGATACAGGAGAAGGTTAACCCTTTCGCCGGCACCGCGCGTTTGGAGAGCTTGGCGAACGCTTTAGGCGCTACGCCGTCCTGCGCCAGGCCAAACAGCATACGGCTGGTAGAGAACACGCCGCTGTTCGCGGAGGAAGCGGCAGACGTCAGCACCACAAAGTTGATGATGCTCGCCGCTGCCGGCAGGCCGACCAGCACGAACAGCTCAACGAACGGGCTCTTATCCGGCACAACGGAGCTCCACGGCGTCACCGACATGATGATGATCAGCGAGAAGACGTAGAACATAATGATACGCAGCGGGATCGAGTTAATCGCGCGCGGCAGTGATTTCTCCGGGTCTTTGGTTTCAGCCGCCGTGGTCCCCACCAGCTCAATGCCGACGAAGGCAAAGACCGCTATCTGGAATCCGGCAAAGAAGCCGCTGATACCTTTAGGGAACCAGCCGCCGTCGTTCCAGAGGTTATTAAAGGAAGCCTCAACGCCGGACGGAGAATGGAAGCTGGTCAGCACCATCACCAGGCCGATGACGATCAGCGCAACGATGGCGACGATTTTGATCATCGCGAACCAGAACTCCATCTCACCGAACATCTTCACGGTGGCCAGGTTCAGGCTCAGCAAGACCAGCACGACCGCCAGAGAAGCGACCCAGTCAGAAAGCCCGGGGAACCAGAACTGGGCGTAGGCGGTTATCGCTACCACGTCCGCCATGCCGGTCACCACCCAACAGAACCAGTACGTCCAGCCGGTGAAATACCCCGCCCACGGCCCCAGTAAATCCGCGGCAAAATCGCTGAACGACTTATATTCCAGATTCGATAGCAGCAGCTCGCCCATCGCACGCATCACGAAGAACAGCATGAAGCCGATTATCATGTAGACGAAGATGATGGACGGCCCCGCAAGGCTGATGGTTTTGCCTGACCCCATAAACAAGCCGGTGCCGATGGCACCCCCAATGGCAATAAGCTGGATATGACGGTTTGTTAAATTACGCCGCAGCGACTGCTCGGTCGGAGCCTGAGCTTCGTCCGCGACTTTGACCTGATCTACCATGTTAGTATTTTCCTGTACCTGTCTGTTTTTTCAGGCTCTACTGGCCCGTGAACTGTTTTTACGTGATGTTGTTTGCGTGATACGAGGTAAGAATCGGCGGGATAAATAATAAGCACAAGGGTAATGTTAATTTTTTGTTTTATTTGAGTGTGAAATCGCATTCACAGCGGGATATGGCTCACAAAAATACCCGTAAAACGGGTTAATGCAAGATAAAATCACGCTAGTTTATTATCAGGCAATGCAAAACCCCGCGCTCGGCGGGGTTCTGAGGACTTTACAGAATTTCCAGCAGCTCGACTTCAAAGACCAGGGTGCTGAATGGCGGGATAGAAGCACCCGCACCGCGCTCGCCGTAAGCGAGGTTGTGTGGAATAGTCAGTTCCCATTTAGAGCCTACCGGCATCAGGGTCAGCGCTTCAATCCAGCCCGCGATAACGCCGCTTACCGGGAACTCTGCCGGCTCGCCACGCTGTACGGAGCTGTCGAAGACGGTGCCGTCGATTAGCTTGCCGGTGTAGTGCACGCGCACGTGGTCTTTACGGGCAGGAATCGGGCCGGTGCCCTGGGTGATAACACGGAACTGCAGGCCGGATTCGGTGCTGCTCACGCCTTCTTTCTCTGCGTTCTCCGTCAGGTATTTCTGGCCTTCTACAGCCAGCTCTTTCTGACGCTCACGACGCACTTCATCCGCACGCTCATGAACTTCACGCAGGGCGCGGTGTACAACGTCAACAGGAACGGCCGGGGCATTCCCTTCCAGCGCGTCACGGAGACCTGCGACCAGCGCTTCTGGCAGTAAACCTTGCAGGCCTGATTCACTCAGCTGCTGGCCTACCTGTAAACCAATACCGTAACTTGCTTGCGCTTCGACGCTGTCAAAAGAAGGGGTTGTCATGGATTTTCCTTTCATGATGTTTAAAAGCAAGCCCGAAGCATAACAGCGTCAATACGCAGGGTAAATGGCAACGGAGGAAAGGTGACAAATGCAAACGAAACGGGAACAATAGCTTAATCGGGCGTAAAATTGCGGTTTGCCGTCACGGAAACCAGGATTGCTTCAGGCATCAAGCAGTTAGCGTTTATACTCTACATAATTCGAGCTGTAGCCCACATACCAGCAGCTTGAAGTATGACGAGTCTATACTGGAAAAGTATTACTTCGAGGAGGGTTGCCAATGCAATTCGCTGTTAAACCATGGCTTACGCGGATTTGGCATGCACCTGATCATTTCCGCTTGATGGATCCGTTACCTCCCCTGCATCGCCGAGGCATTATCATTGGCTTTGCGCTCGTGATTCTCGGCTTCCTGCTGCCTGGCGCAGATGACGCCAGCCGTCCGGTCACGCGCGACGCGCAGCTTTCCGTGCAGTCCCAGTCGCCTATGCAGGCCGAACTCGCCCCCTCTTCAAATACCAGCAATGCACCGGCCACGCCGGTTGAGCCTCAACGCCTTGAGGAGCAAACTCAGGCTCCCGTCCCCCACGACAATAATGATATCGATCAGCAGTGGCGCTCTTATCGCGTAGCCTCCGGGCAGACAATGGCCCAGCTGTTCCGTGACCATAATTTACCGCCGGCAGACGTTTACGCCATGGCGCAGGTGGAAGGGGATAGCAAGCCGCTGAGTAATCTGCAAACCGGGCAGATGGTGCAAATCAGGCAAAATGCCAACGGCGTGGTGACGGGCTTAACGATTGATATCGGCAACGAGCAGCAGGTGCTGTTTACCCGCCAGCCGAACGGCAGCTTTATTCGCGCGCAGTAAAAATTGAAACCTTAGAAAAGCAAAACGCCAGCACGAGGCTGGCGTTTTTAGACTGGTGACAAACAGCCGAAAAACGTGGTTTTCGGCTGTTTGGGGTAAACCAGAAGAGATACTTTATCTTCTTAATTCAACCCGCATTCAAACATTTCATCGAGATGAACTTCGCCACCAGTTCCTGAAAAGCAAAACGCCAGCACGAGGCTGGCGTTTTTACGAGCAGTGAATAATAAATTATTCAGCTACAACGTTTACAGTCAGTTTAGCGAATACTTCGCTGTGAACCTGGAAGTCCACTTCGTGCTCACCGGTGGTGCGCAGAACGCCGTTCGGCAGGCGAACTTCGCTCTTAGCAACAGCAACGCCAGCTGCAGTAACAGCGTCAGCGATGTCGCGAGTACCGATGGAACCGAACAGTTTACCTTCGTCGCCAGCTTTGGACGCGATGGTTACGGTTTCCAGTGCGTTGATTTTCTCAGCGCGAGCTGCAGCTGCAGCCAGAACGTCAGCCAGTTTAGCTTCCAGTTCTGCACGGCGTGCTTCGAAGAACTCAACGTTTTTCTTGGTAGCAGGAACAGCTTTACCCTGTGGTACCAGGAAGTTACGAGCATAACCCGCTTTAACGTTAACCTGATCACCCAGGCTACCCAGGTTTGCTACTTTATCAAGCAGAATAACTTGCATTACCTTATCCTCTCAAAGTCGTATTAATGGACCGTGACCGATTACTGATGACGATCAGTGTACGGCAGCAGAGACAGGTAGCGAGCGCGTTTGATAGCGCGAGCCAGCTGACGCTGGTATTTTGCACGGGTACCGGTGATACGGCTTGGGACAATCTTACCGCTTTCGGTGATGTAGTTTTTCAGCGTAGCGATATCTTTATAGTCGATCTCTTGAACGCCTTCCGCGGTGAAACGGCAGAACTTGCGACGACGGAAATAACGTGCCATATGGCTAGTCTCCAGAATCTATCAATTCAATCTGCTCGGCATGCAATACCACTTTGTTCAGGCCATTTTTCATCTGATGACAAGTAATGAACCCGTGAACCGTGATTTGCGTACCGACCGTTATACTGTGAGTAATGGCCTGGTTCGCGTGCCCGCTAACAATAACCGGCATTCGGCACCATGCCTGCCGGTTAAGACCGGCTTCCTCTTGCACAGAACGATGCTCAAGCACGAACTGGCAGTGTGGAATTCCTGAGGGGCTGACCTTGCGAAGGGGCGTCTTGCACACTGTGCCAGACAGCGCCAGGCGGTTGGCCATCATCAGAATTACTCTTCAGAATCCCCAGCATCTGCATCATCAGCGGTTTCGCTAGCGAAATCATCGCGACGCTCACGGCGCTCGTCTTTCGCTTTAACCATTGGAGATGCTTCGGTAACCGCGTGCTTAACGCGCATAACCATGCTGCGGATAACGGCGTCGTTGAAGCGGAAGTTAGTTTCCAGCTCATCGATCGCTTCCTGCGGAGCTTCAACGTTCAGCAGAACGTAGTGAGCTTTGTGCAGTTTGTTGATCGGGTAAGCCAGCTGACGGCGGCCCCAGTCTTCCAGACGGTGGATCGTACCTGCTGCTGCAGTGATTGCACCAGTGTAACGTTCGATCATGCCCGGAACCTGTTCGCTCTGGTCAGGATGGACCATAAAAACGATTTCGTAATGACGCATCGAATTGCTCCTTACGGATTATTCAGCCTCCTGTCAGGGTCAGCCGCGGCCCATGGAAGCAAGGAACGTGTTTGAATTGCGGCTGAAAAATTGACGCGTAATCATACTTATCCAGGCCACTAAACTCAAGGCCGCGAGCAAATAAATTCCCTTTATTTCTGCGGATGTCGCTAAGCGTGTGAATTACAAAACAAACCGGCGGATCGCCTAAATATTTTGAAAGAGACCATCAGAAATGGTCACTTTTTATTCAGCCATCAGGGATTACACTTATTGATAACAGGCCGCCACAGCCATTAACAGGAGCGACGACCACTGATTACACATCTGTTGTAGTGGAGCGCATCATGAAAAACATCGTAATTGCCCTTGCCGCAGTACTGTTTTTAAGCGCCAGCGCGTCGGCAGCCATCAAAATCGACGGGCGGCAGGCCAGAAATATGGACGACGTTCAAAGCCTTGGCGTCATTTATATCAACCACAATTTCGCGACCGTCGCTGAAGCAGAAACGGCCATCCAGCAGGATGCAGACCAGCACAACGCGACGTTTTATCACACGATAATCATGAGAGAACCCGGCAGTAACGGCAACATGCACGTCAGTGCAGATATCTACCGGTAGCTTAAGAGTACGCGTAGACACCAGAGAAGACACCACGACCTAAAAATCCATGTTTGACTTGCCCCCGCTTGCGGGGGCTTTTTTATTTGGGCTGTCCATAATATGCACCAGGCCCGTGCTTGCGATGAAAGTGCTTATTCATCAAATAGTCATCAATCACCTTTTGCTTTGGATTGATTTCCCCCGTTATCCAGGCCATACGGGCGACTTCCTCCATCACCACAGCATTATGCAAAGCCTGCCCCGCGTCCTCCCCCCAGGCGAAGGGACCATGCTGATAAACCAGAACGCCGGGCGTATGCAGAGGATTAGCCTGCCCTATGGTTTCGATAATCACCCTGCCGGTGTTGAGCTCATATTCTCCGGCCACCTCAGCGCTGGTTAGCGGACGCGTACAAGGGATATCCCCAAAAAAATAATCTGCATGGGTAGTGCCTAGTGCCGGAATCGATCTCCCCGCCTGAGCCCAGGCCGTAGCGTGGGTCGAGTGGGTATGCACCACGCCGCCAATGTCGGAATAACGCTGATAAAGGGCCAGATGTGTCGCAGTATCCGATGAGGGACGGTAACGCCCCTCAATTACCTCTCCGCTCAGGCTAACAACCACCATGTCATCCGCAGCCATCTGTTCATAAGCTACGCCGCTTGGCTTTATAACAATGCAGCCACGATCTCGATCGATTGCGCTGACGTTACCCCAGGTGAAAGTGACCAGTCCGTGGAGCGGAAGCGCCATGTTCGCCTCGTATACCTGCTGCTTAAGCTGCCACATGGTTTATCTCCACCGGCAGTCCTGCATTTTTCATTCTGAGCAGTACCCAGTCTCGCGCAGCTCGCACCTCGGCGACAGGGTCTGCGGCCGTTTCACTCCACATCTCAATAAGATACGGCCCGCGGTAGCCGCTTTGCCGTAGCGTCCTGAAGCAGCGTTCAAACTCGACAATGCCTGTACCAAACGGCACATTCTTAAACACGCCTGGCAGAGTGTCTTTTACGTGCACGGCGACAATGTGCCCGCTGCCCGCCTGCAGCTCCATCTGCACGTCATTATCCCAGGCCGAGAGATTGCCAATATCAGGGTAGAGCTGGAACCACGGATTATTTAAATAGTGAGCATAGCCCAGCGCCTTACTGATGGAATTCATCAGTGGAGAATCCATGATTTCCATGGCCAGCGTTACCTGAGCGCGAGCCGCCATTTCCAACGCCTGCTGCAAACCATCAAGGAAACGCCTGCGGGTTTCATTATTTGCCTGCTGATAGTAGACGTCGTATCCCGCCAGCTGAATCACACGGATGCCGACGTCCTGTGCCAGCACGATCGCTTTGCCCATGATCTCCAGCCCCTGATTACGCACTTCATCATCTTCACTGCCCAGCGGGTAGCGGCGATGGGCACTCAGGCACATCGACGGCACGCGCACGCCCGTTTCAGCCACAGCCTCCACCAGCGCCCTACGCTGTTCACGGCTCCAGTCCAGCCTTGCCAGTCGTTCGTCTGATTCATCTACCGACATTTCGACAAAATCAAAATGCAGCTCGCCGGCCAGGGCTAAGCGTTCCCGCCAGCACTCCCCTGAGGGAAGCGCCTTTTCATAAATACCCAGTGGAACCCGCTTGTCTAACATCGTTCCTCCTTAGCCCCAGAATTGGGCAATGGTGCGCTTGAACTGACGAGCGGCTTCGACCGGGTTTTCCACATCACGGATGCTGCGCCCGGCGATAAAGACATGGACAGGAATGCCTTTAAATAAAGACAGATCCTCCAGCGCCAGCCCGCCGGTTACGGTCACCTTGAAGCCCATGTCAGCAAGGCGCTTTATCGCGCTGATGTCTTCCTCACTCCACGCAATACCGGCGGCCTGAGCGTCCCGACTGCGGTGGTAAACCACCTGCTGAATACCAGCCTCACGCCACGCCTGGGCCTGCTCCCACGTCCAGAAGCCGGTCAGTTCAATCTGCACATCGCCGTTAAATTCGCCGGCCACTTCCAGGGCACCTTTGGCGGTGTTGATGTCGGCGCAGCAAATGACCGTTACCCAGTCCGCATTTGCTTCAAAACACATGCGCGAGAGAATTTTCCCTGCGTCAGCAATTTTGGCGTCCGCCAGTACGATCTTGTGCGGATAGAGCGCTTTCAGATCGCGAACGGCGCGTACGCCTTCTGCCACGCAAAGAATGGTGCCCACCTCAATAATGTCGACCTCTTCAGCTATCAGGCTCGTTGTCCGGTAGGCATCGGCCAGAGTCTGGTTATCCAGCGCCACTTGTAACATCGGTAATGAATGCGTCATTGACTAGTCCTTATGCAGCCGCCGTTGCGCGGTCGATTAAATCCAGCACCTCTTGCTCTGAGCGACAGGCGCGTAAACGGTCAAAGTTTTCTTCGTCTTCAAACAGGGTCACAATCTGCATGATGCCAACCTCCTGATGAGCATGGGCATCCACCGCCGCCAGCGTAATCAGGATGTCTACCGGGTCATTGTCCTCATGATTAAATATCAGCGGTGTTTTCAAGGTCACCAGCGCAAACCCCGTTTGTTTAACGCCTTCTTCCGGGCGGCCATGAGGCATAGCCAGGCCCGGCGCGATAACAAAATAAGGGCCAAACTGCGCCACGCCGTCGAGAATCGCCTGGTAGTAACGTGGCTCGACAACGCCAGCCTCTACCAGTAAATCAACGCCTATCCCTACGGCCTCCTGCCAGGTACTTGCCTCCGCCTGCAGGCGTACAGAGTGGTTTTTCGCCAACGAATCACGTAGCTTCATACCCACTCCTTACGTCATGTCCTGAGAGAAATGCTCGCCAATCACCGCCATCAGCTTGGGGCCGAAGTCGTCAGCGGAAAGCATGTTGCGTACACCGACCACGTATTTATTGCCCGTCACCGTTATTTCGCTGGCAACGTGGGTCGACGCAATGATGATGTCAGCACCGCTCAATTCGCTTTTGTATTCCCCCACGGCACAGCTATTCACACTGTGGTTAACGCCTTGTTGAGTAAGAAATTGATCCACTTTCATTTTCATAATCATGGAACTGCCCTGCCCACAACCACAAACGGCGAGAATGCGTACGGTCATAATCTCAATTCCTTTAGTTAACTGAAGTTTCAGTGAGAGGTTGCATATCCTCCTCCTTGCGTAACGCACGCCCGGCGAAGAACATATAAACCAGTGCGATAGCGATAACGATGCCCATAAACCACAGGCCAAGGGTGAGCCCCTGCATCAGCGGCGGTGCAAGAATCGACCAGTCAGCCATACCCATCCACGCGCTAAGCCCGGTAAGGTGTACCGCCCAGACGCAGCCAAAGATTTCGATCATCCCCATGGCCAGGCAAATTTTGAGCGCGGCGCGCCAGCCGCCGAAATGGTTAGCGAAGACGCCTATAGTGGCGTTAGAGAAGAACATAGGAATAAAGCCCGGGATTATCATGATCGACGAGCCGCAGGCGATAAGAATCCCGACCGCGATGAGCTGGCCGACGGTGCCCCAAAGGAAGCCCCACACCACGGCATTTGGCGCAAAGCTGTAAATGGCCGCACAGTCGATGGCCAAAACGGCGCCGGGTATTAAACGCTGAGAAATACCGTTGAAAGCCTCTGAGAGTTCGGCCACAAACATGCGAACGCCCTGCACGATGATGAAAATGGCCACCGCGAACTGGAAACCGGTTTGCAATATATAGACAGACCAGTGCGTTTTTCCGGCCATAGCCTGAACGGTATCAAGGCCGAAGGAACAGAGGATTACGCCGAAGAAAAGCGTCATCACAATGGCGGTGGATACAATGTTGTCGTGGAAAATATTCAGCCAGCCGGGTAGCTTGAGATCCTCAACGCTTTCTTCTTTTTTCCCCAGCCATGGCGCAATTTTATAGGCAATCCACGAAGCAAACTGCTGCTGATGGCCAATGGAGAAACCGCTGTTTTCCGTCACCTCCTGCGTCGGCTTGAACATCATATTTGAGGTGATACCCCAATAAAGCGACACCAGCACCGCGGTACAAATAATGGTGGTCCACATCGAGTAGCCGAGGATAAAGAAAAAGACGGCAATGAGCCCCGCCTGCTGAAACATGATATGGCCCGTCAGCATGATGGTACGGATGCCGGTGATGCGGCGCAGCAGCACATAGCAGATGTTCAATGCCAGCGCGAGCAGCACCGCGTATCCCACCCAGCTGTATGCATCACCCATTTTTTCAATTGTCGCCATCATAGATGCATAAGTATCTGAAATAGCGCCGTTAATGCCGTACACCTCCGACATTTTTGCCACTACCGGCTTGAAGGTGCCGGTCAGGATGCCGGACCCCGCCTGGAGCAACATAAAGCCGATGATAGTTTTGATCGTCCCTTTGATAATCACGCTCGCACTTTTGCGAAGCAGCAGGTAACCAAGACAGGTAACGATCCCCAACAGCAACGGGGCGTTAGTCATTACCTGATCAAAAAAGAGGGTAAAGACACGATAAAGGATCTCCATAAAGCTCTCCGTAAGGTGGTCGCTTCCTGCTTGCTTAGAAACAGGCGGATTGAAAATGCACCTACACTCTATTTTTCAAAAATAATCACAACAAGATCAAATATGATTATTTGTGAGATATCCCGCAATTTATTTCCTTCCCGCCTTAAAGTGGCGACTTTTATCTTTTAAAAAGCAAACAAAACCCTTTAAAATCATAAACATACAAAACAAAAAGCATTTTAATTCTTTATAATCAAGCTCCTTGTCTTCTTTAGAATCTCAGCCACACGATCAAAAAATGCTTCTGCCTGATGATTAATCATGTCAATATAAATCATTAATAATCACCACATGATCACATGATGACTAGAAAGGAGATATCCGATGAGTAAAGTTGCTTCGATTACCCGCGAATCCTGGATCCTGAATACTTTTCCTGAGTGGGGCTGCTGGCTTAATGAAGAGATTGAACAAGAGGTTGTTGCTCCGGGGACATTTGCAATGTGGTGGCTTGGCTGTACGGGAATCTGGTTAAAATCCCAGGGGGGGGCAAACATCTGCGTGGATTTTTGGTGCGGTACCGGAAAGCAGAGTCACGCTAACCCGTTAATGAAAGCAGGCCATCAGATGCAGCGCATGGCGGGCGTTAAGAAGCTCCAGCCGAATCTTCGCACGACGCCATTTGTACTCGATCCTTTCGCGATTCGCGAGATCGATGCCGTGCTAGCTACGCACGATCACAACGATCATATTGATGTAAACGTTGCCGCTGCCGTCTTGCAAAACTGTGCCGCAGACGTGCCTTTTATCGGGCCACAAACCTGCGTGGATATCTGGATTAGCTGGGGGGTGCCGCGCGAACGCTGCATCGTAATGAAGCCGGGCGACGTGGTAAAAATAAAAGATACCGAAATCCATGCCCTCGATGCATTTGACCGTACCGCACTGATTACGCTGCCTGTCGGGCAGAAGGCTGCAGGCATATTGCCCGACGGCATGGATGAACGCGCGGTAAATTATCTCTTCAAAACGCCAGGGGGAACGCTCTATCACAGCGGGGACTCTCACTACTCTAACTACTACGCGAAGCACGGGAACGAGCACAAAATCGATGTAGCATTAGGTTCCTATGGCGAGAACCCGCGCGGTATTACTGACAAAATGACCAGTGCCGATATTCTTCGCATGGCCGAATCCCTTAACGCAAAAGTCGTTATCCCTTTTCATCATGATATCTGGTCCAATTTTCAGGCCGACCCACAGGAGATCCGCGTGCTGTGGGAAATGAAAAAAGATCGTTTAAAGTACGGCTTTAAGCCGTTCATTTGGCAGGTTGGCGGCAAATTCACCTGGCCACAGGATAAAGATAACTTTGAATACCACTACCCACGTGGGTTTGATGACTGCTTTATCCTTGAGCCAGATTTGCCGTTTAAGTCATTCCTGTGATGCAAAGCCGGACACAGGTCCGGCTTTTTCGTTTATCCATAGGTATTTCAAACATTTTCAAATATCATCTTTCTCTATCATCTCTCATCGGAACTACGCATGACAGAAGCACAGCGCCACCAGATCTTGCTCGATCTGCTACAGCAATCCGGGTTTATTACGGTTGAACAGGCAATTGAACGTCTGGGCATTTCTCCCGCAACCGCGAGGAGGGACATTAACAAGCTTGATGAGAGCGGCAAACTGAAGAAAGTTCGCAACGGCGCAGAGGCGATTACCCAGCAACGCCCGCGCTGGACGCCGATGAATATTCATCTGGCTCAGAATCACGATGAAAAAATACGCATCGCCAACGCCGCATCGCAGTTGGTGAATCCCGGAGAAAGCGTGGTTATTAACTGCGGATCCACAGCGTTCTTACTCGGCCAACAGATTTGCGGTAAACCGGTACAAATCATCACCAATTACTTACCGCTGGCAAATTATCTTATCGAGCAGGAGCACGACAGCGTGGTCATCATGGGCGGCCAGTACAATAAGAGCCACTCGATTACGCTCGGCCCGCAGGAGAGTGAAACGTCGCTGTACGCAGGACACTGGATGTTCACCAGCGGCAAAGGACTTACCGCTGAAGGACTCTATAAAACCGATATGCTTACCGCTATGGCGGAGCAGAAAATGCTCAGCGTAGTGGGGAAACTTGCCGTACTAGTCGATAGCAGTAAAGTGGGGCAACGGGCTGGTATGCTCTTTAGCCGTGCAGACCAGATAGACCTGGTCATTACCGGCAAGCAGGCCGACCCTGAAGTCGTAAAAAAACTTCAGGATCGTGGTGTGAAAATGATGCTGGTCTAGCGTTAGAGATACCGGGCAAAAAACTGGCTTGTTGTTTCTAACGCCTCGGGCGTGATGCGATGCCTGACGCCCGTCTCCCATACGCAGGTCAGATTTTTATCCAGCCTGTTATCCGCCAGCGCCCGCTGCAGTCTGAACGTTTCTACGGCTGGCACAACATCATCATCCTCTCCGTGCCACAGCAACAGCGGCCTGTCGCCCAGTTGCTCAAGCTGTTTACCGACGTCGTAATCCACCAGCCCGGCAATCACCTTTTCACGCACGTCGACCGGCGGCGGAAACAGCGTTTGTGCCAGCGTCGCAAAATAACCTGAGCCCATCAGACTGGCGACGCAGCGCACTTCAGGATGACGCGCCATAACCCCCAGCGCCGTCATTCCTCCCATTGAAGCTCCGCCCACCGCAAGCCTGCCGTCGGCAACGCCACCCGTCTTTAGCAGCGCCTGATAAAGAGCCGGGAACTCGTCAATACTGTTTTTTAAAATCGGCCAAAACTGCTGCAGGCGAGTATGAGCATCGCCGCCGTAGCGGGCCCCGTGGTCGAGAGCATCCGGCATAACAACGCGAAATCCCTGCTGCGCCAGCGCCACCGCAAAATAGCTGTACACCAGCTTTGAGGAGGTAAAACCGTGGTAGAAGATAACCGTAGGCAGCGGGGATTGTTTCATCCCGGTCGGTACCGCATGCAAAACTTCTACGTCGGCTAACCGCTCATTATAAATTTCGATCATCTACTCTTCTCCTACGGTGAAATATCAGGGAAAGTAACGCAGGTTAGTGATTATTGTAACGATGAGATCTAGTTATCGATTTTCATTCGAAAGTCAGCGAAAAGCGCGCCTGAGATAACAAATCGGGAACATACCCCCTTTTCAGGGCCAAACCCGGAACTACACTATGACTGTCAAGAAACGAGAAACCATCATGCTACGGCTATCCGTGCTATTTATGGCGGCGTTACTCAGCGCCTGCAGCGTACTTCAGGGTACGCCGCAGCCCGCCCCGCCGCTGAAGAATTACCCGCAGGAAATACAGCGCCCTCAGACTGCGGAGTTAACAAAAATAGGCACCGTGACCGCCGTAGTACGCGGCTCTCCAATGGACTCAGAAGCCATTATTAAGAAGAAAGCCGCAGCAGCAAAAGCCGATTATTATCTCATCGTGATGAACGATGAAACGGTCATACCGGGCCAGTGGTACGCACAGGCTATTTTGTATCGAAAATAGCCCGCCCCGATAGCCGTTATTTATTGATATTTACACAGCTTTTCGCCGCTTGATCGTTTCTTATGCACAATGGACCTCGCCCTCAGGAAGTGAGGTCAGCTTTAAGTTAGCGAAGGACTGCCCTGTGACTTCGGGGTAAATTGATAAGGAACTGACAATGAAACGATCTCTTGCCTTAACTACACTGCTGTTATCTGTTGGCCTTATTCCGACTCTGGCGCAGTCCGCCGAGTTTGCCAGCGCGGATTGCGTGACAGGCCTGAACGAAATCGGATTAATTTCGGTGAATGATATTGCCGGCAGCCCGCAGGACGTCGAGCGCATGATCGCGCTAAAAGCTGACGAGCAGGGTGCTTCCTGGTACCGCATTATTCAGATGCAGGAAAACTCTCTGCCCGATAGCTGGCGGGCGCAGGCCATCCTCTACGCCTGATGGCCCACCTTCTTATTAAGCCACGCCTCCCGTTGCCCGCAGCAGCACATCACTGATGACCTGCTCGGGCAAAAGCGATTCTCCCCTATCGTCCAGCATCATTCGGCACCAGGCTTCGGCTGCGGGTGGTGAAAGAAATTTAAGTAATTGTGCTCCACAGGCAAGATTAGCCAATTGATGGGTGATTTCTCTGCCCCGCTCTTCCTGCGGCTTACGCAAACGCTGCTGTAGCTGTCGCCAGCTGCGATCGAAGTGCCTGTTTTGCCCTCTGACCTCATCAAATTCGGCGTGCAGCATCTCCATCACCGCGGGCTGTTTGGCCAGCACGCGCAGCACATCGAGACTCATGATATTGCCCGACCCCTCCCAAATGCTGTTTACCGGCATTTCGCGATACAGGCGCGGCAGCTCGCTCTCTTCGCAGTAGCCCACTCCGCCCAGGACTTCCATCGCTTCAGCCACAAAAGGAATACCTGCTTTGCAGAGGCTGAATTTTGCTGCCGGGGTAAACAAGCGGCTATAGGCCAGTTGCTGAGCGTCACCAGGCGACTCCCACGCCCGCGCAAGGCGGAAAAGAAATGCCGTCTGGCCTTCAAGCTGAAGCGCCATTTTCCCCAGTAGCTGGCGCATCATCGGCTGCTCGATAAGCGTCTTGCCAAAGGCCTGCCGCTGGAGGGCGTGACACAAGGCCACCGACAACGCACGCCGCATCAGGCCGTGGCTGCCGAGCGCACAGTCGAAGCGGGTAAATCCGCCCATTTTCAGGATATGGCGTACCCCCTCACCTTCCTCACCAATAAGCCAGGCGGTGGCATCGCAAAACTCGGCTTCACTGCTGGCGTTTGAACGGTTACCGAGCTTGTCTTTCAGCCGCTCAAGGCGAACGGCATTGCGCTGGCCGTCCGGCAGAAAATGCGGCAGGAAGAAGCACGACAGCCCTCCCTTAGCCTGAGCAAGGACGAGGTGCGCATCGCTTTGCGGGACGGAGAAAAACCATTTGTGACCCACCAGCCGGTAAGCTTCACCAGAACCTCTGCCTGCCAGCGGCTCGGCGCGCGTGGTGTTACTCAGCACGTCAGAACCGCCCTGCTTCTCGGTCATCCCCATGCCAATCAGCAGGCCACGCTTTTGCCCACCGGGCAGCAGATGCGCATCATAGCGATCGCTGAGCAGCGGCTTGCGCCAGGCGTCAAAGGCTTTGGGTAAATGCTGCAGCAGCAACGGCGTTGCGCCGAAGGTCATGGTGATCGGGCAAAGCGTTCCCGCCTCAACTTGAGCGTGCTGAATGAACCGGGCAGCACGAGCGACAAAAGCGCCCTGCCGCGCATCTTCCTGCCAGGCAAGATTGTGAACTCGATTTGCAAAAAGCCCCTGCATCAGCAGGTGCCAGGCGGGATGAAAGCGAACATCGTCCAGCCGTTCGCCGTTAGCGTCAAAGCGCAGTAGCTCAGGCGGATTGACGTTTGCCAGCCTGCCCAGCTCCAGAGATTCTGCAGAACCCAGCTGCTGGCCGATGCTGGCCAGAAGCTCAACGTCCCAGCCTGCGCCTTCGCGGCTCACGGCTTCTCGCAGCGGAATATCTGAAAGAAAAAGATTGCTGTTGCTGAGGGGTATGGGTTGATTAAAAACGGTGTGAGTTTGCCAGCGCATCCTGTGCCCTCCATCTGTGGCAATGCCATTAAGTATGGACGGAGATGCGGGTTCTGCGCGGAGGGGGATCACAAACGGGGTGTTTCCACCCCGCAGAGATAACGCTAATTAACCGCGCTGACGCACGATTTCGAACAGGCAAACGCCGGTAGCGACGGAAACGTTCAGGGAAGAAACGGTCCCGGCCATTGGGATGCTGACCAGCTCATCACAGTGCTCGCGAGTCAGGCGGCGCATGCCTTCGCCTTCTGCACCCATCACCAGCGCCATTGGGCCGGTGAATTTGCTCTGAAACAGAGTGTGGTCCGCTTCACCGGCGGTGCCGACGATCCAGACGTTCTCTTCCTGCAGCAGGCGCATGGTGCGGGCCAGGTTGGTCACGCGGATAAGCGGAACGTTCTCCGCCGCGCCACAGGCCACTTTTTTCGCCGTCGCGTTCAGCTGTGCGGAACGATCCTTTGGCACGATAACCGCATGAACCCCGGCAGCGTCTGCGCTACGCAGGCAGGCCCCGAGATTATGTGGATCGGTTACGCCGTCTAAGATCAGCAGGAATGGACGTTCGTGCTCGGCAATCAGATCGGGCAGATCGTTTTCCTGATACTGGCGGCCCGGCTTCACGCGGGCGATGATACCCTGGTGTACCGCGCCCTCGGCCTTCTCGTCGAGCCACTGGCGGTTTGCCACCTGCACCGGGATCCCCTGCGCTTCAACAGCGTGGATCAGCGGCAGCAGGCGCTTGTCTTCGCGACCTTTCAGGATAAAGACTTCCTGAAAACGCTGCGGAGCACGTTCAAGCAGGGCCTGGACGGCGTGAATGCCGTAAATAATTTCACTCATCGATATCACTCATTGCGGACGAGGGTTCGCCCGTGTTGGTTTGTTCATGGTCTGGATTTAGCCCCTCACCCCGCCCCTCTCCCCAAAGGGGCGAGGGGGAAAACGATAAAAGAATACACTATCGTTCTGTTTACCCCCTCTCCCTTTGCGGGAGGGACTACGTCAGGGTGAGGGTAATATCAGCTTGCCTGCTTTTTCGCGGCGCGCTTCGCCTTCGTTGCTGCCGCTATTTTACGGGTTTTGTCCGACGGCGCTTTGGCTTTCTTCGGTTTCTTTCCAGCCTTCTCTTTCTTCGCTTTCGCGCCGTCTTTCTCTTTGCGGAAAGCATTGTCCGGCTCGAAGTTTACGCGTTTGCCAGCCTGGCGGCGCTTAGACGGCGCCCCACCATTTCCGCCTCGCTTCGCTTTGTCTTTTGCCGTTTTACCTTCACCACGCGGCGCACGTGAGCTTGAGATCAGCGCGAAGTCGATTTTACGCTCGTCCATGTGGACGGCTTCCACCCGAACCTCGACGCGGTCACCCAGACGGTAAGTCTGGCCGCCGGATTCGCCAATCAGGCGCTGACCAATCTGGTCAAAGCGATAATAGTCGTTATCCAGCGTTGAGACGTGAACCAGCCCGTCGATGAACAGGTCTTCCAGGCGCACGAAGAAGCCGAAGCCGGTGACGCTGGCAATAATGCCGTTGAATACCTGGCCCACCTGATCCTGCATGAAGTCGCACTTCAGCCAGTCCGCTACGTCGCGAGTCGCTTCGTCGGCGCGGCGTTCGGTCATCGAGCAGTGCTGACCCAGCTGCAGCATTTCTTCCATGCTGTAGTGCCAGCCGCCGGATTCGGTGCTGTTCCCGGTATGCCCCTGTTCTTTCGCCAACAGGTATTTAATGGCGCGGTGCAGCGACAGATCCGGGTAGCGACGAATTGGCGAGGTAAAGTGCGCATAGGACTGCAGCGCCAGGCCGAAGTGGCCGCGGTTTTCCGGATCGTAGATAGCCTGCTTCATCGAGCGCAGCAGCATAGTTTGCAGCATCTCGTGGTCAGGGCGATCGGCGATGGACGCCAGCAGATCGGCGTAATCACGCGGTTCTGGCTTCTGCCCGCCCGGTAATTCAAGACCCAGCTCCGCCAGTACCGAACGGAATGCAGTGATCGCATCGTTGCTCGGACGATCGTGATCGCGGAACAGCGCTGGCTCGTTGTTCTTCTCAACGAAGCGCGCCGCCGAGATATTGGCGAGGATCATGCACTCTTCGATTAGCTTGTGCGCATCGTTACGCACGGTCTGTTCGACGCGCTCAATGCGACGCTCTGCGTTGAAGATAAACTTCGCTTCTTCGCTCTCGAAGGAAATACCGCCGCGCTGGGCACGGGAAACTTCCAGCACTTTGTAGAGGTTATGCAGCTCTTCGATGTGCTTAACCAGCGGCGCATACTGCTCGCGCAGCTCCTGGTCGCCCTGCAGCATATGCCAGACCTTGGTATAGGTCAGGCGCGCGTGAGAGCTCATCACCGCTTCATAGAATTTATAGCCGGTCAGACGCCCTGCTGCGGAGATGGTCATCTCGCAAACCATACACAGGCGATCCACCTGCGGGTTCAGGGAACACAGGCCGTTTGAAAGCACTTCCGGCAGCATTGGAACCACCTGCGACGGGAAGTAAACCGAAGTCCCACGGTTGCGGGCTTCGTTATCCAGCGCCGTTGGCGGACGAACGTAGTAGCTTACGTCGGCAATGGCAACCCACAGGCGCCAGCCGCCGCCGCGTTTTTTCTCGCAGAATACGGCATCATCGAAGTCTCGGGCATCTTCACCATCGATGGTCATCAGCGGTAAGTCGCGCAGGTCGACGCGGCCAACTTTGGCCTCTTCCGGCACTTCTTCTTTCAGATTTGCGACCTGGGCTTCAACCTCTTTCGGCCAGACGTACGGAATTTCATGAGTACGCAGCGCCATATCCACGGCCATGCCGGTGCCCATATTGTCACCGAGCACTTCAACAATCTTGCCGATAGCCTTTGTGCGACGGGTCGGGCGCTGGGTCAGCTCAACCACTACCACAAAGCCCATACGGGCACCCATTAGCTCTTCAGGCGGGATCAGGATGTCGAAGCTCAGGCGGCTGTCGTCAGGCACCACAAAACCAATGCCCGCATCGGTAAAGTAGCGGCCTACGATTTGACCGGTTCTTGGCTCCAGTACGCGCACAATACGCGCTTCACGGCGGCCTTTACGATCGGCACCGAGCGGCTGTGCCAGCACCAGGTCGCCGTGCATGCACATCTTCATCTGTTCGGATGAAAGGTAGAGGTCGTCTTTACGGCCTTCTACGCGCAGGAAACCAAACCCGTCACGGTGGCCAATAACTTTGCCTTTCAGCAGATCGAGGCGTTCCGGCAGCGCGTAGCACTGGCGGCGGGTAAAGACCAGTTGACCGTCACGCTCCATCGCGCGCAGGCGTCGACGTAAAGCTTCAATCTGTTCTTCACCGGAGATTTTTAGTTCTTCCGCCAGCTCATCGCGGCTGGCAGGTTTTTCACGTTTAGAAAGGTGATCGAGAATAAACTCCCGGCTTGGGATCGGGTTTTCGTATTTTTCGGCTTCTCGTTCCTGAAAAGGATCTTTTGACATTTCGGGTCCTCCGTTGTCATCCACAAATGGAATAATAGTTACTCCACCAGCAGTAATTTGTAGAGCGGTTGGTTTTGGTCCACCAGATCGGCCAGCGTATGCTTATCCAGTTCCTGTAGGAAACTTTGCACCGCCTCAGCCAAAGCCTGTTTCAGTCGGCAGGCAGGGGTGATATGACAAAACTCACTGCTACAGTTCACCAATGAGAGCGGCTCCAGCTCACGCACCACGTCGCCAATGCGGATCGTGCCCGCAGGCTTACCAAGGCGGATGCCGCCGTTTTTTCCTCGCACGGCCATAACATAGCCCGCGCGGCTGAGTTGATTGATGATTTTCACCATATGATTACGGGACACACCGTACACCTCTGTCACTTCAGAGATATTGGTCATTCTTCCTTCTGGAAGAGAAGCCATATAAATCAAAGCACGTAAACCGTAATCAGTAAAACTCGTTAACTGCACATCAACCTCATGGGTGGGAGGGGAAACGCTTTGCACAAGGCAAGTTGCACCTTAAAGCAGGTACATATTGATGATAAACCAGCCATATGGTTGCCAGCTAATTTATTTGATTGGAATGATGAATAAAGCGGCGGGGAGAAAGCAATACGGGGTGTGATACCACACCCCGTCACATCATTATGCGTCGAACGGATCGCGCAGAATCATGGTTTCAGTACGGTCTGGGCCGGTAGAGATAATATCAATCGGCACGCCGGTCACTTCTTCAATACGTTTGATGTAGTTCAGCGCTGCCTGCGGCAGACCGCTGCGCTCTTTCACGCCGAAAGTGGTTTCAGACCAGCCAGGCATCACTTCGTAAATCGGCTCGATACCTTCCCAGTCATCCGCTGCCATTGGGGTGGTGGTCACTTCGCGGCCATCTGGCATACGGTAGCCCACGCAGATTTTCACTTCTTTCAGGCCGTCCAGTACGTCCAGCTTGGTCAGGCAGAAGCCAGACAGGGAGTTAATCTGCACGGCACGGCGTACGGCAACCGCATCCAGCCAGCCGGTACGACGACGACGGCCGGTGGTAGCACCGAATTCGTTACCCTGTTTGCACAGGAACTCGCCGATGTCATCAAACAGTTCGGTTGGGAACGGACCCGCACCCACGCGAGTGGAGTAGGCTTTGATGATACCCAGAACGTAATCCACATAGCGCGGACCAATGCCGGAGCCGGTCGCAACGCCACCAGCGGTGGTGTTAGAGGAAGTTACGTACGGATAGGTACCGTGGTCGATATCCAGCAACGTACCCTGAGCGCCTTCGAACATGATGAAGTCGCCGCGTTTGCGCGCCTGATCCAGCAGATCGGATACGTCTACCACCATGGAGGTCAGGATGTCGGCAACCGCCATCGCATCATCCAGCACTTTCTGGTAGTCAACTGCGTCAACTTTGTAGAAGTTCACCAGCTGGAAGTTATGGTATTCCATCACTTCTTTCAGCTTGTCTGCAAAGGTGGCTTTGTCGAACAGGTCGCCAACGCGCAGGCCACGACGGGCCACTTTGTCTTCGTACGCAGGACCGATACCACGACCGGTAGTCCCGATAGCTTTCGCACCGCGAGCTTTTTCACGCGCTACGTCCAGCGCAACGTGGTAGTCAAGGATCAGCGGGCAAGCTTCAGACAGCAGCAGACGCTCACGTACCGGAATACCGCGGTCTTCCAGCCCTTTCATCTCTTTCATCAGCGCAGCAGGAGACAGCACAACGCCGTTACCGATGATGCTGGTGACGTTTTCGCGGAGAATGCCTGATGGAATAAGATGGAGAACGGTTTTTTCACCGTTGATTACGAGAGTGTGGCCTGCGTTGTGACCGCCCTGATAGCGCACAACATATTTAGCCCGTTCAGTCAGAAGATCGACGATCTTTCCTTTACCTTCGTCACCCCATTGGGTGCCCAGTACGACGACGTTGTTACCCATTTTTCAAAATCACCGTTTGCTTAAAAAAGGATTCTACCATCGGTTTCCCAGATGAACAGCCCTTTTAGTATACAAAATAGGTTTCTGCCGGATAAATTTCGCTCAGCTGCTGGCGCGACTCAACATGTAGTAGATAACAATGCCCGCAACCACAAGACCGCCGCCAAAACGACGAAGCAATGTGTCCGGTAATTGAGCCATGGCCAGAATCATGCGCCGCCAGATGCGCGGATAAAGCATGGGGCCTAGCCCTTCGAGCACTAACACCAGGGCAAGCGCCAGCCAAATTGTAGAATTCATAATCATCCTTTACGGGCATAAAAAAAGAGCCGGTAAACCGGCTCTTTGATAATACTCAGCGATTAGCGTGAGCTATTTGCTGGCGTCTTCATGTAGCGGAAGAAGTCGCTGTCCGGGCTCAGAACCATGATGTCCTGGTTAGACTGGAAGCTAGCTTCATAAGCACGCAGGCTACGAATAAAGGCATAGAAGTCTGGATCCTGGCTAAACGCATCAGCAAACAGTTTCGCGGCTTCTGCATCGCCTTCACCACGAGTCATACGGCCCTGGCGCTCAGCTTCTGCCAGCGTACGGGTCACTTCGTAATCAGCGGTAGCACGCAGCTTCTCAGCCTCTTCCTGACCCTGTGAACGGTGGCGACGAGCAACCGCTTCACGCTCGGCGCGCATACGGTTGTAGATAGCCTCGGACACTTCGGTCGGCAGGTTGATCTGCTTGATACGCACATCGACGACTTCAATACCCAGCGCGGCCATACTGTTCGGGTTAACCACCGGCACTTTGCCGTTGGTCTCTTCGGTAATACGCGCCGCTGCGGAAGCGATAGCATCATCCGCCGCCGGTGTAGCAACTTCATCATCCGTGCCCGCAGAACCGGAGTTCAGAGCATCGCGCACGTCCAGCGTCAGGCGACCACGGGAATCGGTCACGATGTCTTTCACATCCAGACGACCAATTTCAGAACGCAGACGGTCACTGAACTTACGTTTCAACAGCACTTCAGCCTGAGAAACGTCGCCACCGCCGGTGGCCAGGTAGTAACGGCTAAAGTCGCTAATGCGCCACTTGATGTAGGAGTCAACGATCAGGTCTTTCTTCTCTTTTGTCACAAAGCGATCGGCCTGGTTGTCCATCGTCTGGATACGCGCATCCAGCGTTTTCACGGTTTCAATGAACGGGATCTTGAAATGCAGACCCGGCTCATACACTACCGGTTTATTTTCGTCATCACGCAGGACTTTACCGAAGCGTAATGTAATGCCGCGCTCGCCCTCATGCACCACGAACAGCGAGGTGTAAATCACGACCAGCACGATGATAATTACTGCAATAAAAGACTTACGCATCGTTATTCACTCCCTACGCGCTGGGTATCGTTGCGCTGTGCGTTAGCACGACGCTGATCCATGATATCGCCGCTCGAGGAGGACGAAGAGGTGCTGGCACTGCTGCCTGAGCTGGACGCTGGCGGCAGGCGCAGCAGGTTGCTCGCTGCGCTGTTATCGCCCTTTGCGGCCGGCTGCTGAGCGCCGCCCTTCAACATCTGATCCAGCGGCAGCACCATCAGGTTGCCACCTTTGTCATTAACCAGCACTTTACGGGTGTGGCTAAGGACTTTTTCCATGGTCTCGATATACAGACGCTCGCGGGTGATTTCCGGTGCGGCTTTATATTCCGGCAACAGTCGGGCAAAGCGAGAAACTTCACCTTCAGCTTCCAGAACGGTCTGCACTTTATAAGCACGAGCCTCTTCCAGAATACGCTGAGCCTGGCCGTTAGCACGCGGCTGTACTTCGTTGGTGTATGCCTCAGCCTCACGGATGTACTGCTGTTCGTTTTCACGAGCAGAGATAGCATCATCAAATGCGGCCTTCACCTCTTCCGGCGGACGCGCCGTCTGGAAGTTGACGTCCAGCAGAGTGATCCCCATGTTGTAAGGCTTGATGGTTTCTTCAAGCTCACGCTGGGTATCGCTACGAATCACGGTACGACCCTCGGTGAGGATCTTATCCATGGTGTACTTGCCGATAACGCCACGCAGCGCGCTGTCGGTGGCCTGACGCAGGCTGTCATCCGCGCTGGTCACGCTAAACAGGTAGCGCTGTGGATCGGTAATGCGGTACTGCACGTTCATCTCAACGCGCACCACGTTTTCATCAGAGGTCAGCATCACGCCGGACGCTGCCAGTTCACGTACCGATTCAACGTTCACCGCCTGAACGCTGTCGATAAAGGTCGGCTTCCAGTTCAGGCCTGGCTCAACCAGGTGGCTGAATTTACCAAAGCGGGTCACAACACCGCGTTCGGCTTCTTTAATGGTATAGAACCCGGTCGCTGCCCAGATAATGACCGCCGCAGCGGCAACGATACCGACCACGCGACCACCAATAGGATTACCCGGTCCCTGCGATGCGTTACCACCGCCGCTACCGCCACTTTTCCGTCCGCCAAGGCCGCCGAGCTTTTTGCTCAGCTTGCGGAAGATATCATCCAGATCAGGTGGACCCTGATCGCGCCCTCCTTTGTTACCCCCAGAGTCGCCGCCAGGCTTGCTGCTTCCCCACGGGTCGCGGTCCTGTCCGTTATTACCGGGCTGATTCCACGCCATGTTTATGCTCCATATTTGTTGTGCGGTGATATCCCCCTAGGGGGAAATAGTCTTCAGGACATTTATGAGCCGACTTGATTGCGTCTAAACGATGTAATCCGCGAGTGCCGGTTCTTGTTTACAAAGGCGACGCCAGTCCACGATAGGCATACGGACTTCTAATCCCACGCAGCCGTCTTCCTCTGTCCACTCTTTTTCTATTGCCTGAAGCTGATAAAAACGGCTCCGTAAACGCCCTGCCTGAGGGGGTAAACGCAGCGTATGCTGCGCAATTTCACCAGACAAACGTTCTGTCAGAGCCTGGAAAAGCAGTGGCACACCGGCACCGGTCTGGGCGGAAAGCCAGACGCGGATCGGCACATTCTCGTCGTTTCTGTCGATACGCGGTTCAAACTCATCCAGCGCATCGATTTTATTCATGACCAACAGAGTTGGGATTTCATCCGCCTCAATCTCTTCCAGTACGGTATCGACTGCTGCAATGTTTTCCTGTATCCGGAAGTCGGCCGCGTCAATCACGTGTAGCAACAGCGTGGCCTGACGAGTCTCCTGCAAAGTGGCTTTAAACGCTGCTACCAAATCATGCGGCAGGTGGCGAATAAAACCGACAGTATCTGCCAGCACGGTTTCGCCCACGTCGGCGACGTCAATACGGCGCAGTGTAGGATCGAGTGTGGCAAATAGCTGATCCGCGGCATAAACATCGGCCGCGGTAATTCTGTTAAATAGCGTGGATTTACCGGCGTTGGTGTAGCCCACCAATGAAATCGTCGGCACATCTGCTTTATTACGTGAACGACGTCCCTGCTCGCGCTGTTTCTCTACGCGCGCTAAGCGCGAGAGAATCAGCATAATACGGTTGCGTAACAGGCGACGGTCCGTCTCGAGTTGGGTTTCACCCGGGCCACGTAAACCAATCCCGCCTTTCTGGCGCTCAAGGTGGGTCCAGCCGCGCACGAGGCGAGTAGCCAGATGGCGGAGCTGGGCCAGCTCAACCTGCAATTTACCTTCATGGGTACGTGCACGTTGGGCAAAAATATCTAAAATTAACCCGGTGCGATCGATAACACGGCACTCGCACAGAGCTTCCAGGTTACGTTCCTGGGCGGGGGATAACGCATGATCAAACAGCACAACCGACGCACCAGTGGCTTTAACAGCCTCGGCAATCTCAACGGCTTTGCCTTCACCAACGAAATACTTTGGGTGCGGGGATTTGCGGCTACCGGTTACCACCTGTAGTGCTTCGACACCGGCTGAAGAGACCAGGGATTCAAACTCCGCGAGGTCCTCCATGTCTTTGTCTTGCGAAAAATAGATGTGAACCAGCACCGCCTGCTCACCGGCATCATAACGGTCAAACAAGCGTATAACCTCTCAAAAAGACCAGCGGGGAACGCAGCTGAACTGGTCCCCCGACCGGGAAAACAGCAAGCGACCTTATTCGGTTTCTTCGCTGTCTTGTTGCGTCGCAGAACCAGCCTGCGCGCTGCCGCCGTGATGGTAGCCGCCAGAACCGCCGGTGCCGGTGTTATTGCTATGATGAGAAACCGGACGAGACGGAACAACGGTAGAAATCGCGTGCTTATAGACCATCTGGCTGACCGTGTTTTTCAACAGGATCACGAACTGATCGAAAGACTCAATTTGCCCTTGCAGCTTAATACCATTCACCAAATAAATAGAAACTGGAACACGTTCACGACGCAGTGCGTTCAAGAACGGATCTTGTAAAGATTGCCCCTTAGCCATTCTATCTTTTCCTTATATGTTTGTTGTTTGTCACTCAAGAGCGATTAGCTCTGAAAAACTGCGTAAAAATTTGCGCACGCTGACGTTTCAATTGTACACATTCACCCATGCTTAGCACTAACAACCTGTAGCACTTCGCTGTATGCCTGTTCCGGTTTTTCACTGTCTAACCAGTGAACCCCTTCCCAGCCACGCAGCCAGGTCATCTGGCGCTTAGCCAACTGACGCGTCGCGCAAATACCTCGATAAACCATCTCATCGTATGAAGTTTCACCGGCCAAATAAGACCACATCTGGCGGTAACCCACGCAACGGATGGAAGGCATCTCCGTATGCAAATCTCCGCGAGCAAAAAGCGCCCGCACTTCTGCTTCAAAACCTGAAGCCAACATCTGATGAAAACGCTGCTCAATTCGCTGATGGAGCAGTTCACGGCTCGCCGGGGCGATGGCGAACTGATGCACCTGATACGGCAGAGCTTCTCCTGACGTTTGCGTCAGTTCCGTTAAAGTTTTACCCGAAATGAAAAAAACTTCCAGTGCCCGGGAAAGCCTTTGCGGATCATTTGGATGAATCCGGGCAGCGGCAACGGGATCAATCTGTTCCAGTTGACGATGCAACGCATCCCATCCTTGCTCTGCCGCCTGTTGCTCTATCTTTGCCCTGACTTCCGGGTCCGCCGACGGGAGCGGCGAAAGCCCCTCTAACAGCGCTTTAAAATAGAGCATTGTGCCGCCGACCAGCAGCGGAATACGCCCGGCGGCGGTAATTTCAGCCATCTCGGCCAGCGCGTCGCGACGAAAATCTGCCGCAGAATACGCCTGAGCCGGGTCAAGCAGGTCCAGCAGCCTGTGCGGCGCCAGGGCTTGCTCTTGTTCCGTTGGCTTAGCGGTACCGACATCCATCCCTCGATAGATGAGGGCCGAATCCACGCTTATCAACTCTACCGGCAAAGTTTTACGCAAATTAATGGCAAGTGCCGTCTTACCTGAGGCCGTGGGCCCCATTAAAAAAATTGCCTGTGGCTGTTTTTTATCTTCAGTCATCTTTCAGGGCGTTCATCGCCATTTGTAAATCAACAGGTTGCAGCAAACCGCCGGGCGGGAATTTCACCAGCTGCGGGCAGAGACGTTCAACGTCAGCCAGCAGCGCAATCGCCTGAGACTGGCTCCAGTGTTCATGATCGCTCGCCAAATGGCGGGCAATCCACAGAGTCAGCTGGCCCGAGGAGACATCTGCCTGTTGCGCCAGGTATCCTGGCAGTTCGTGAATCAAGATTTGTAAATTTTGTTTGCGTAAAGGTAAAGGTACCGTGCGAATTGTTATCTGCCGTGCATCGGTATCAAATTCAATACCCATTTCTTTCAAAAGCGACTGATATTTAACCAATACATCGTGTTCTTCGCGACTGACTTTCAGACGAAGCGGGATCAACAGCGGCTGAGCCCTAAGCCCTTCACTGCCCGGTGCCAGTTGAGCCTGTTTTAGCCACCGCTCGGCCACCACCAGCGAAAGCAGAGAAAGTTTGCCCTGCCGCTCAAGCAAGGCCTTATCCGGCGGCAAAACCGTTAATACCCGGCCAAAACTTTGCGAGTGGCCTTCAAGCGCTGGCGGCTCTTCAGCCCGGGCTGCAGGTGCAGGTTCTACTTCTGGAGTATCCAACAGCTGGCGATACAGCGCGCCTTGCTGCTTCTGGTAGCCCGGTGCGGCATGAGGCCAAAGCGGCGTTCCTCCCGTCTCACCGGCGCGGCCGCCGCCAGAAGGCGATGGCGAAGCCTGGCGCGGCGGCGCTTCACGTGGCTCACGCGGGGCGGCTGGCGTTGCAAACTGGTTACGCCCGGCAGCGACACGATTTTCCGGCTGCCAGCGTTCAGCTGGCGTATCCGCCGTTTCCTCCAGCGCCAGCGCGTTCTCACCCTGCTGTTGAAGCACGCTGATCACGCCCTGGTAGATAAAGTCATGCACCAGACGCGACTGGTGGAAGCGAACCTCGTGCTTGGCCGGATGAACGTTAACGTCCACCTGATGCGGATCAATCTCCAGGTACAGCACAAACGCAGGTTGCTGATCCACGCCCAGTTTGTCTTCACAGGCCTGGCGGATGGCATGGTTAATTAAGCGGTCGCGCATCATGCGTCCGTTAACGTAACAATACTGGATCTCAGCTAATGCAGAAGTGGTTGCTGTTGGCTCAGCGACCCAGCCGCGCAGCGTTAAATCGCCGTGCTGCCACTCAATCGCCAACGCCTGCTCAAGAAACGGTGTGCCGCAAATAGCGCCAAGCCGACGCTCACGCTGGCCACCCTCCGGCACCGCACGGTATTGGCGAATCATTTTACCGTTATGGTTGAGCGTAATAGAAACGTCGAAGCGCGCCAGCGCGATACGGCGTACCACTTCATCAATATGGTTGAATTCGGTTTTTTCGGTGCGCATAAACTTACGGCGCGCAGGCGTGTTGTAAAACAGGTCGAGGACTTCAAGCGTTGTCCCGACCGGATGCGCGGCTGGTTTGACCGTCACATCCTGGTCGCGCCCTTCGGCATAGGCCTGCCAGGCTTCGTTTTGTTCCGCCGTACGCGACGTCAGAGTCAAACGGGAAACTGAGCTGATACTTGCCAACGCTTCACCGCGGAAGCCGAGGCTGATAATGGCCTCAAGGTCATCCAGCGAGGCGATTTTACTGGTGGCATGGCGAGCCAGCGCCAGCGCCAGCTCCTCCTGTTTAATACCGCAGCCGTTATCGCGAATACGGATAAGCTTTGCGCCACCGCGCTCGATATCAATATCAATCCGCGTGGCGCCGGCATCAAGGCTGTTCTCAACCAGCTCCTTCACTACCGACGCAGGACGCTCTACAACCTCGCCAGCGGCGATCTGGTTCGCAAGCTGCGGCGGCAGAACCTGAATCGGCATGTTATCTCCTTAGTTAGTGGCTGCGACCTGCTGAGGCGACCCCTGCAGGGTGCGGGCAGTTTGCTCATTCGATGGCGCAGACTGCAGCGGATGCTCACGGAAGTAGTTGCGCAGCCCCTCATAAATAGCCTGCGCTATTTGCTGCTGGTAATTGTCGCTGCCCAAAAGGCGCTCTTCGGAACTGTTACTGATAAAGCCCGTTTCAACCAACAGCGAAGGAATATCTGGCGAACGCAATACGCCGAGGCTCGCGTGCTCAGGGCGGCGTTTATGCAGAGAGCCTACCCGCTGAAGCTGCGCCAGCACTTTGGTCGCCACATCATACCCGACTCGCTGGGAATGGCCGAACTGCAAATCCAGCACCGCCTGACTTAAGTAAGGATCGGCCTGGCTGTTTGCCAGCACGTCTCCCGCACCACCCAGTAATTCAGACTGCTTTTCATGCTGCTCAAGCCAGCCCGCCATTTCACTGTTTGCGCGGCGGTTAGAAAGCACCCAAACGGACGCCCCGGTAGCATCGCGATTCGGCGCGGCATCCGCATGAATCGATACCAGCAGGTTCGCATTCTGCTTACGCGCCACGTCGGAACGCCCCATTACCGAGATAAAATAATCGCCATCGCGGGTCAACACGCCCCGGAACATCGGATCGTCGTTCAGCAAAGCTTTCAGCTTGCGGGCGATAGAGATAGTGACGTTCTTTTCCTGAGTACCACCGGGGCCAATCGCGCCGGGGTCCTGACCGCCGTGACCGGCATCAATAGCCACCACAACGGTATCTGACGGGCCGCTATTTTTCACGCGAGCCGCCGGGCGAGTTACTGTATTGGACCCTACCACGCCGGTAACCTGCTGAGGTTTAAAGGGATTGCGAGCCGGATCGGGAGCCTGGACAGGCGCAGCAGGTGCAACTCGTTTGGCGACAACCGGCGGTGGAGGCGGCGGCGCATCAGCGTTAATCGTAAAGATGACGGTATAATTAGCCCCGTTTTGCTGCTTTACGGCGCGGGTTTTGCCGGGCTGGGTTAAATCAACGACCAGGCGTAAAGATTGATCGTCTTTTGGCTGCCCGGAGCTGATGCTTTTCACCAGGTTGTTACCGCTAAACTGCAGCGGCAGCCCGCGAATGACACCGCTTTGCTTAATATCCAGCGCGACGCTTCGCTTGCTGTCCTGCGAAAAGGTGTATTCCGGGTCGCCCATAAAACTAAAGGTGATGCGCGCCTGATTCTCACCGTTAGAAACCTGAATATCCGACAGCGCGGCCGCCCCCGCCTGTGCGCAGCACAGCAGCAGGAATCCGGCCATCAACCAACCTTTCACGCGATAGATCATCCCGTCATCCTTGCTATTTGGCTAACCGCGCCAGTAACGCTTCACCAGATGAGGAAACGGCAGCAATGCGCGCTTCACGCCCTTGCGCCTCGTAGCTCAGGTGAATTTCGACATCCGGATCGGGGAGCACACCTGTCCCCTGCTGCGGCCATTCCACCAGGCAAATCGCGTCATTGGTGAAGTAGTCACGGATCCCCATAAACTCAAGCTCTTCCGGGTCTGCCAGGCGATATAAATCAAAGTGATAGACCATCAGGCTATCAAGCTGATACGGCTCGACCAGCGTATATGTTGGGCTTTTAACGTTGCCTTTATGCCCCAGCGCCTGCAAGAAACCGCGGCTAAAGGTGGTTTTACCCGCCCCGAGGTCGCCATAAAGGTAAATAACCGTCGCGCCTTCACAGGCCAGCGCCAGGCGCTTGCCCAGCTCCAAAGTTGCCGCTTCTTCAGGTAATGCAATAACTCGATTCATCATGGCTTCAGGTATTCAAATCCGGGTTAACAAACAGGTAAAGCGTTGAAAGCAGGTCGCTCGCCAGCATACCGCGCGTGCCTCGCTGGCGGGCTAAAACATCAGCCGCCGCGCCGTGAGCCACGCAGCCTGCACAGGCAGCATCATAAGGGGTAAGCTTCTGTGCCAGCAATGCGGCAATGATCCCCGACAGCACATCCCCCATTCCACCGCTTCCCATCCCGGCGTTACCCACGTCGATAATGCCCAACCGATCGTGGCTGGCGACCAGCGTGCCGGCACCTTTTAAGACCACGGTTCCGCCATAACGTTTAGCCAAACGCCTTACAGCAAGTAAGCGGTCACTCTCAATTTGTGACACAGCGCAATTAAGCAGCCTTGCCGCTTCGCCAGGATGAGGCGTAATCACGCGATTCTGACGTTTATCCGGGTTGATTGCCAGAAGGTTAAGCGCGTCCGCGTCCCAAAGCATCGGTTTGCGGCTGTTTTCAACTTTCTGCAGCGCCTTCTTGCCCCATTCCTGCTGCCCGAGCCCAGGGCCAATCGCCACCACATCCGCCCATTCAAGCGATTCATCAAGCGATTGCGGAGTCAGTTCGTGAACCATTAGCTCGGGGCAAGCGGTAAGCAACGGGGCAACGTTTTCCGCACGGGTTAATACCCGAACCAGGCCAGCCCCGGCACGCAACGCAGCCTCACCGGCCATGCGAATGGCTCCCGCTGTACCGCTGTCGCCGCCAATCAGCACCAGCCGCCCGTTATTCCCTTTATGCGACGTAGGCCGCCTCGGTTTGATCCAGTCGGCAAGCTGCTGGACATCAAATCGGGAAATGGGCGCTTCCTGCGCATCTAACCAGGACTCAAGCCCTAATGCGGAAAAATGGAGCCTGCCAACAACATCCCGCGCCTTACCCGTTAGCAGCCCCGGCTTGAGAGCGATAAAAGTCACAGTATCCGCCGCCTGAACCACCGCTCCGGGCACGGCGCCGGTTTCGGCCTGCAGCCCGGAAGGAATATCCATTGCCACGACCGACGCAGGATGCTCGTTCATCTGCTTGATAAGCTGAGCGATATTTTCGCGCGGGGCGCTGTTTAAGCCAATGCCCAGCAAGGCATCGACAATTAAATCAACGTCAGCGGGCCAGACTGTATCGGGATCGTGCGGCACGCCGCCTGCATTGAGCCATGCCTCGCGGGCCTGACCCGCCTCTTCGGGTAAGGGCTTATCGCTTTCGACAGCCAGCAACGTCACCTGAAGGCCAGCGGCCTGAGCCAGGCGGGCCACAACATAGCCGTCACCGCCGTTATTCCCATGCCCGCAGGCGATTAGCCAATGGCGAGCTTGAGGATAACGCGTGCGGGCGATCTGAAATGCGGCTTCGCCGGCACGCTGCATCAGCTCATAAAGCGTGATGCCCAGGCTGTCTGCCGCGTCCCTTTCGGCTTTACGCAGCCAGTCCGCCGGCCAGACCGAATGTGGTATACTTTTGCCGTACTTTTTCAGGTTATGGTCCGTCATGTCACAGCCCCTCGATTACAATCAGTTAGCGCAAAACATTAAACAGTGGGGCAAGGATCTTGGCTTCCAGCAGGTCGGTATTACCGATACCGATCTCACCGCCAGCGAGCCACAACTGCAGGACTGGCTCGATAAGCAATATCACGGCGAAATGGACTGGATGGCCCGGCACGGCATGATGCGCGCCCGACCACACGAACTGATGCCCGGTACCCTCAGGGTCATTAGCGTTCGCATGAACTACCTTCCGACCAACGCTGCTTTCGCCTCAACGCTGAAAAATCCGCAGTTGGGTTATGTCAGCCGCTATGCGCTGGGCCGTGATTATCACAAAGTCTTGCGTAACCGCTTAAAAAAGCTGGGGGAAATGATTCAGTCCCACTGCTCCACGCTGAATTTTAGACCTTTTGTCGACTCAGCGCCGCTTCTTGAGCGCCCGCTGGCGGAAAAAGCCGGGCTCGGCTGGACAGGTAAGCACTCACTTATCCTCAATCGTGAGGCCGGCTCGTTCTTCTTCCTCGGCGAACTGCTGGTCGATATTCCGCTGCCGATTGACGCTCCCGTAGAAGAGGGCTGCGGCCGCTGCGTAGCCTGCATGACAATTTGCCCGACTAACGCCATCGTCGAACCTTATACGGTGGACGCGCGGCGCTGTATCTCCTACCTGACGATTGAGCTTGAAGGCGCAATCCCGGAAGAATTCAGGCCGCTTATTGGCAACCGTATCTACGGCTGCGACGACTGCCAGCTTATCTGCCCGTGGAATCGCTACTCGCAGCTAAGCGAGGAAGATGATTTTAGCCCGCGCAAGGCGCTTCACTCGCCACCCCTGACCGAGCTGTTCGCCTGGACCGAGCAGCACTTCCTGCGAGTCACCGAAGGTTCCGCGATTCGCCGTATTGGGCATCTTCGCTGGCTGCGTAATATTGCCGTCGCACTGGGCAATGCCCCCTGGAATGAAGCTAACCTGACCGCACTTGAGCAGAGAAAAGGTGAGCACCCACTTCTGGACGAGCATATTGAATGGGCGATTGCGCAACAATTAGCCAGACGAAGCGGGCAGGCCGTAGAGGTTCAGTTGCCGAAGAAACAGCGGCTGGTGAGAGTGATCGAGAAGGGGCTTCCACGCGACGCATGATATGTCCACAGCGTGTGCATAAAATTCAAAAACGCGTTGTCATTCAAGCGTCAAAATTTCTGCAAGCATTACATTAATATTTCGAAATTAAATTAAATCGTTAATTATCAATAAATTAAAATATTGATGTAATAAATATTACATTTGTAGAAGACGAGCGAAGAGACAGACGCCTGTGGATAAGTCTGTTTATAGACGTATTACAAAACGGCAAAATACCATCACCAACGCCTGCTGAGCGCTGTGGATAATTTTTACTTGAAAGGAAAATTTGGAGCGGGAAACGAGACTCGAACTCGCGACCCCGACCTTGGCAAGGTCGTGCTCTACCAACTGAGCTATTCCCGCTTGGGTGGTGCGTGGCTGTAAAAGCCAATCAAATTTTGGAGCGGGAAACGAGACTCGAACTCGCGACCCCGACCTTGGCAAGGTCGTGCTCTACCAACTGAGCTATTCCCGCTTGGGTGGTGCAGGCTGTAAAAGCCAAATCAAATTTTGGAGCGGGAAACGAGACTCGAACTCGCGACCCCGACCTTGGCAAGGTCGTGCTCTACCAACTGAGCTATTCCCGCTCTGTGTAACGCTGCAAATTCTGCATCGGTACGGGAGGCGCATTATACGAGAATTCGTTTTTGTCGCAAGCCCTCAAACGTTTTTTTTCGCGTTTTTTGTCTGACTGCTGGTTAAACCATCAAGATGATTATTTTATCGTCTGAAATGGCTAATTCCCCCTCACCTTTCGATGAGGGGACTGTTTTTAAAGCTTAATAAAATTCTCACGGTAGTAGGCAAGCTCCGCCACGGACTCGCGGATATCGTCCATCGCCTGGTGAGTTCCCTGCTTTTTAAAGCCCGGCAGAATTTCCGGCTTCCAGCGGCGCGCCAG
The DNA here is from genome assembly GCF_042138895.1 of Cedecea selenatireducens. Lineage (NCBI taxonomy): Bacteria > Pseudomonadati > Pseudomonadota > Gammaproteobacteria > Enterobacterales > Enterobacteriaceae > Cedecea > Cedecea selenatireducens. The sequence goes on from NZ_JBHIKW010000003.1 coordinate 307,196, forward strand.
CTCTTTCAGCGTGCTCACATCGAGGTAACGATAATGGAAGTAGGCTTCCAGCTCGGGCATGTACTTAAACAGGAAGCGACGATCCTGCCCGATGCTGTTCCCGCAAATTGGGGAAGTGTTCGCCGGCACCCACTGCTGCAGAAACTCAATCGTCGCAAGCTCCGCCGCGCGATCGTCAAGCTGACTTGCCTTCACGCGCTCAACCAGGCCACTGGCGGTATGGGTACGAACGTTCCAGTCGTCCATCAACCCCAGCTGTTCATCGGACTGGTGTACCGCAATGGTCGGCCCTTCTGCCAGAATGTTCAGGTTGGCATCGGTCACCAGGGTAGCAATCTCAATAATGCGATCCCGCTCGGGATCCAGACCGGTCATTTCTAAATCAATCCAAATCAGATTGTTTTCGTTTCCACTCATGCTATTTTCCACCCTTCTTGTGCGTCGCCCACCCTTGACGATGGGTTAATTCGTATAAAATAGTGTGTATCATAGAGGTTTTGCCCACCAGGGGCGACCAGGAGCCAGTACGCTTGAGCAAAAATAAACTCTCCAAAGGACAACAGCGCCGCGTCAACGCAAACCACCAGCGTCGTCTGACAAAAACCGTGGAGAAAGCCGACTACGACGATGCCCAGTTTGGTGAACCGCGCGAAGGCACGGTAATCAGCCGCTTTGGCCAGCATGCAGACGTCGAGTCGCATGAAGGCACGGTACACCGCTGCAACATTCGTCGCACCATTCGTTCGCTGGTCACCGGCGACAAGGTAGTCTGGCGCTTAGCGAAAGAGGCCGCAGAAGGCGTCTCTAAAAAAGGGATCGTGGAGGCCGTACACGAGCGCACCTCCGTACTGACCCGTCCAGACTTTTACGATGGCGTAAAGCCGATTGCGGCAAACATCGACCAGATAATCATCGTTTCGGCTATCCTGCCGGAGCTGTCGCTGAACATTATCGACCGTTACCTCGTAGCCTGCGAAACCCTCGACGTTGAGCCGCTGCTGGTACTGAACAAAACTGACCTGCTGGATGATGAAGGCCGCGCCTTCGTTAACGAGCAGATGGATATCTACCGCAAAATTGGCTATCGCGTGCTGATGGTCTCCAGCTACAAGGCGGAAGGGCTAAAAGATCTTGAGGCCGAGCTGGTTGGCCGTATCAGCATCTTCGCCGGCCAGTCAGGCGTGGGTAAATCAAGCCTGCTGAACAACCTGCTGGGCTTCACTGAAAAACAGATCCTGGTAAACGACGTTTCCGACGTTTCCGGCCTCGGTCAGCACACCACCACCGCCTCTCGCCTCTATCACTTCCCAGGCGGCGGCGACGTGATTGACTCCCCAGGCGTGCGTGAGTTTGGTCTTTGGCACCTGGAACCTGAACAAATCACCCACGGATTTGTCGAATTCCATGACTATTTAGGCCGTTGTAAATATCGCGACTGCCGTCACGACAACGATCCAGGCTGCGCCCTGCGTGAGGCCGTGGAGAAAGGCGAGATAGCCGAAACACGTTTTGAAAATTACCACCGTATTCTGGAAAGCATGGCGCAGGTAAAAACGCGTAAAAGCTTTTCTGATACTGACAACTGACAATTAAGCTGGGCATCGCTAGAATCGCCCCTTTTCTGTATCGGCCCACCTATCAGGGCATTTAGCCAGGAGGCTATTTTGTTAGACAACATTAAACTTTCGCTCCAGTACCTTCTGCCAAAACTGTGGCTGACTCGCCTGGCAGGCTGGGGCGCAAGCAAACGTGCTGGCTGGCTGACCAAGCTGGTCATCGATTTGTTCGTCAAGTACTACAAAGTAGACATGAACGAGGCGCAGAAGCCGGACACCGCAGCTTACCGCACCTTCAACGACTTCTTTGTGCGTCCGCTTCGCGATGACGTTCGCCCGATGAACACCGATCCGAGCGTGCTGGTCATGCCTGCCGACGGCGTGATAAGCCAGCTGGGCCGCATCGAAGAAGACAAAATCCTGCAGGCGAAAGGCCATAACTACAGCCTGGAAGCGCTGCTGGCGGGTAACTACCTGATGGCCGATCTGTTCCGTAACGGCAGTTTCGCCACGACTTACCTTTCTCCACGCGACTATCACCGCGTGCATATGCCGTGTAACGGTATTCTGCGCGAAATGATTTATGTGCCAGGCGATCTGTTCTCCGTGAATCACCTGACCGCGCAAAACGTGCCTAACCTTTTTGCCCGTAACGAACGCGTTATCTGCCTGTTCGACACAGAGTTTGGTCCAATGGCACAAATTCTGGTTGGTGCTACCATTGTTGGCAGCATCGAAACCGTCTGGGCCGGGACTATCACCCCACCGCGTGAGGGCGTTATCAAACGCTGGACCTGGCCTGCCGGTGAAAGCGAAGGCGCTGTGGCACTGCTGAAGGGTCAGGAAATGGGCCGCTTCAAGCTGGGCTCCACGGTGATTAACCTGTTTGCACCGGGCAAAGTAAACCTGGTCGAGCAGCTGAAAAGCCTGTCAGCAACGAAAATCGGTGAACCTCTGGCCATTTCTACCGAGCCTGTTATTGAGCCTGAAGTGCCGGTGAGCGAAATCCCTGCCGACGTTCTGGAAACCGAAGCAGACGTACCGGAAGCGCCAAAAACCGCAGAATAATGTCGAAGAACAGGCGACTGGCAACCCAGAAGCCTGAAAGACAACAGCACTTAACCATGAAAATCAACCCATTGATTTTCAGCTGAAACCTCAAAGAGGGAAACCGTGCTTTCCCTCTTTTCCAGCAACGTTATAGGTAACTGACGTGCGCCTGATTATCACTTTCCTGATGGCCTGGTGCCTCAGCCTGGGGGCGTATGCAGCAACAGCGCCCGATGCAAAACAAATCTCGCAGGAACTGGAGCAGGCTAAGGCCGCCAAAAACACGCCAAACCAGGCGGAAATTGTGGAAGCTCTCCAGTCGGCGCTGAACGCGTTAGATGAACGCAAAGCCTCGCTTGAACGCGCCGAACAATACCAGCAAGTCATTGATAACTTCCCTAAGCTGTCGCAAACCCTGCGCAAACAGCTGACCAACCTGCGCGATGAACCTGAAGAAGTGCCGCCGGGCATGAGCAGCGACGCGTTAAACCAGGAGATTTTGCAGGTCAGCAGCCAGCTGCTGGACAAAAGCCGACTTGCCCAGCAGGAGCAGGAAAGAACCCGCGACATCAGCGACTCGCTAAGCCAGCTCCCTCAACAGCAAACGGATACTCGCCGGCAGCTCAACGACATTGAGCGTCGCGCGGGCTCTCAGCAAAGTGGCAGCACGCCCCTGGCCCAGGCACAGCACTTCCTGCTGCAGGCTGAATCCGCCCGACTGAAGGCTCAGGTGGATGAACTCGAACTGGCTCAGCTTTCCGCTAACAACCGCCAGGAGCTTGCGCGCATGCGCGCCGAGCTGGCGCAAAAGCAGAGTACGCAGCTGGATGCCTACCTCCAGGCACTGAGAAACCAGCTCAACAGCCAGCGCCAGCGTGAAGCGGAACAGGCGCTGGAAAGCACCGAGCTACTGGCGGAAACCAGCGCTAACCTGCCGCCAGAAATATTCGAGCAGTTCAAAAATAACCGCGAACTCTCTCAGGCACTCAATCAACAAGCCCAGCGCATGGACCTGGTGGCCTCTCAGCAACGTCAGGCCAATAACCAGACGCTGCAGGTCCGCCAGGCGCTCAATACGCTGCGAGAGCAGTCCCAATGGCTGGGCGTCTCGAACGTGCTGGGTGAAGCACTGCGCGCCCAGGTTGCCCGCCTGCCGGACATGCCAAAGCCGCAGCAGCTGGACACCGAGCTGGCTCAGCTGCGCGTAGAGCGCCTGCACTATGAAGATTTGCTCAATAAACACGCCCAGCTACGCCAGGTTCGCCAGGCTGACGGCAGCCCGCTGACCGCCGAGCAAAATAAGATCCTGCAGGCGCAGCTTCGCACCCAACGTGAGCTGCTGAACTCGCTGCTGCAGGGCGGCGATACCCTGATTCTCGAGTTAACCAAGCTGAAAGTGGCGAACAGCCAGCTTGAAGACGCGCTAAAAGAAGTGAATGAAGCGACCCACCGCTACCTGTTCTGGACGTCTGACGTCAGCCCAATAGGCATCAGCTGGCCGCTGGAAATCGTGCAAGATCTGCGGCGTCTGGTGTCGCTGGATACCTTTAGCCAGTTGGGTAAAGCCGCGATCATGATGGTAACCAGCAAAGAAACGCTGCTGCCGCTCTTCGGCGCGCTGATTCTGGTTGGGTTTAGCATTAGCTCGCGCCGTCACTTCACTGCCTTCCTCGAGCGCTCCAGCGCCAAAGTCGGAAAAGTAACGCAGGACCACTTCCGCCTGACGCTACGCACCGTGTTCTGGTCGATTCTGGTCGCCTCTCCGCTCCCCGTGCTGTGGGCAACGCTGGGTTATGGTTTGCAGGAAGCGTGGCCTTACCCCATCGCGGTGGCGATAGGCGACGGCGTTACCGCTACGGTGCCTCTACTTTGGGGGGTGATGATCTGCGCGACGTTCGCACGCCCTACCGGGCTGTTTGTGGTGCATTTTGGCTGGCCGCGCGAGCGCGTAGGTCGGGCCATGCGCTACTACATCATGAGCATAGGCCTGATTGTGCCGCTGATCATGGCGCTGATTATGTTCGACAATCTCAACGACCGGGAATTTTCAGCCTCGTTGGGCAGGCTTTGCTTCATCATGATTTGCGGCGCGTTGGCTATCGTCACGCTCAGCCTTAAACGTGCCGGGCTACCGCTCTATCTCGACAAGCAGGGCGATGGTGACAACATCGTGAACACCATTCTGTGGAACCTGCTGCTCTGTGCTCCGTTGATGGCTATCCTGGCGGCTATCGTCGGCTATCTGATGACGGCTCAGGCGCTGCTGGCACGTCTGGAAACCTCCGTAGCCATCTGGTTCCTGCTGCTGGTGATTTATCACATCATCCGCCGCTGGATGCTTATCCAGCGCCGCCGTCTGGCCTTTGACCGCGCTAAACACCGCCGGGCTGAAATCCTTGCCCAACGAGCGCGTGGGGAAGAAGATACGGCGCATGCTAACAGCACCGAAGGCTCGGTAGAAACCGTGGACGAGCCGGAAGTCGATCTCGATACCATCAGCGCCCAGTCTTTGCGCCTGGTCCGCTCAATTCTGATGCTTATTGCCCTGCTGTCGGTGATTTTTCTGTGGTCCGAAATCCACTCGGCGTTTGGCTTCCTCGGTAACATCACGCTGTGGGACGTCACCTCCACTGTTCAGGGTGTGGAAAGCATCGAACCGATTACGCTTGGCGCGGTACTGATTGCCATTCTGGTGCTGATTATTACCACGCAGCTGGTGCGTAACTTACCGGCGCTGCTGGAGCTGGCCATTCTTCAACACCTGAACTTAACGCCAGGCACCGGCTATGCCATTACCACCATCACCAAATATCTGCTGCTGCTGATTGGCGGGCTGGTGGGCTTCTCGATGATCGGGATTGAGTGGTCCAAGCTGCAGTGGCTGGTAGCCGCACTCAGCGTGGGGTTGGGCTTCGGTTTACAGCAAATCTTCGCCAACTTCGTCTCTGGCCTGATTATTCTGTTCGAGAAGCCGATACGCATCGGCGACACGGTGACCATCCGTGACCTGACGGGCACCATCACGCGAATCAACACCCGTGCGACCACCATCAGCGACTGGGACCGAAAAGAAATCATCGTTCCGAACCAGGCATTTATTACCGAGCAGTTTATCAACTGGTCGCTTTCGGACTCGGTCACGCGTGTGGTGCTCACCATTCCGGCCCCGTCAGAAGCGAATACGGAAGAGGTCACCAAAGTCCTGCTGGAAGCCGCGCACCGCTGCACGCTGGTGCTCGATACGCCGCAGCCGGAAGCATTCCTGGTCGATCTCCAGCAGGGTATCCAGGTCTTCGAACTGCGTATTCACGCGGCGGAGATGGGCCACCGGATGCCGCTGCGCCACGAAATCCACCAGCTGATTCTGCAGGGCTTCCGCGAGCACAACATCGAGATGCCGTTCCCACCGTTCCAGATGCGTCTGGAAAGCCTCAGCGGGCAGCGTAGCAGTAAGACGATTAAATCCGCGGGCAGAGCCGCCAGAACGCCTGGCAGCCTGTAATTTCATGGAAGGAAAAAAACGCGTTGGCAAAACCAACGCGTTTTTTTATTTCAGCAGTTTAGGCAACTCACGCAGGCACCAGGCTTTGGCCTCGCCCATGCTGTCGCGTCGCCACGCCATAATGATATCAATCTCGTTGGTGTACTCCGGGCTAACCACCCGCAGGCGGCCTTCGGCAATATCCTGCTCTACCAATGGGTAGGGCATCGTCGCTACGCCAAGCCCGGCCAGCAGCGCCAGCCTTTTCTCTTCGATAGAACTCACCGTCAGGCGCGGCTGTTTGTCCAGCAGTCGGACCGTTAGCACCGGCCTTTCACGAGCGGTGTCGGCTACCGCCACGCCACGGTATTTCACGCGGGTCACTTCAGACAGCGGCTCCGGTTCCTGATGAATAGGATGATCCGGGGCGGCAACATACACGCTCATCACTTTGTACAGCTTGCGGGAGTTAATTTCCGACGAGCTGCGGAAGTGCATATCCGGCGCAATGACAATATCCGCCCTTCCCTGCTCAAGCCGTTCCCAGGCCCCGGCCAGCACCTCGGTAAAAATAGACAGCTGGGTGTCAGCCTTAGCGGCCAGCTTGTCGACTAGCGGGAACAATTTCTCCGTCGGCACCAGCGCTTCGGTAACGATGGTCAGGTTTGCTTCCCAGCCTCGCGCCAGCGCTTCAGCATCGGTCGTCAGCTTATCAGCAGCCTCCAGCAGTACCCGCCCTCGCTCCAGCAGCATACGCCCCACGTTGGTGAATTTGGTGCGATGGCCCGAACGGTCAAATAGCACAACATCCAGTTCTTCTTCTAATTTTTGCATGGTGTAGCTAAGCGCTGACGGCACGCGCCCCAGCTCGTCGGCAGCGGCGGCAAAACTGCCCCGCCTGTCGATTGCATCCATGACCCTTAACGCTTCCAGCGTCAACGCCCTTTCTTTCGCCATTTCGTTCTCATTCAGGAAATTTGAACATACCGAGCAGATTAACTGGCTAACAATGCAGCGTCCAGACCCTTAACATGGGTTTAGTGTAAAGAGAGGTCAAGAATTATGATTACGACAAGAACAGCCAAACAGTGTGGTAAAGCTGACTACGGATGGCTGCAGGCTCGCTACACCTTTTCTTTTGGACATTACTTCGACCCGAAACTGCTGGGCTACGCCTCCCTGCGCGTGCTCAACCAGGAAGTCCTGGCGCCCGGCGCATCGTTTCAGCCGCGCGGCTACCCAAAGGTAGACATCCTTAACCTTATCCTGGAAGGGGAAGCGGAATACCGCGACAGCGAAGGCAACCATGTCCAGGCCAGCTCAGGCGAAGTTCTGCTGCTATCGACCCAGCCCGGCATCAGCTATAGCGAGCACAACATCAGCAAAGAGAAATCACTGACGCGGATGCAGCTGTGGCTGGACGCCTGTCCGGAGAGTGAAAATCCGCTGGTGCAAAAGGTCCCGCTGAAAGGAGCATCGCATCAGCTAATTGCCTCGCCGGACGGCAGCAGTAACAGCCTGCAGCTGCGCCAGCAGGTATGGATCCATCATATTGAGATGGAAAAAGGCGAACAGCTAAACTTCCAGCTCCATGGCCCGCGTGCCTACCTGCAGTCGATTCACGGCACGGTACACGCGGTGACATCGTCCGAAGAGAAGGAAGGGTTAACCTGCGGCGACGGCGCGTTTATTCGAGATGAAGCGAAAATCACGTTGGTGGCAGATACGCCGCTGCGTGCGCTGCTGATTGATTTGCCGGTTTAAACTCTCCCCGACGTGATGTCGGGGATGAGCCCGTTAGTCAGGCTGTTTTATTAGCCATAATGTCAATAATCTGGCGGTCGGTTGCCTGCATTGACCGGCTTGCCAGAGCACAAAGATTACTGATGGATTTTTCAATATCCTGATCCACGATCCCTTCGTTACCCGTGACCGCCGTATTATCCAGAGCCATCAGAACGGCTTTCCATGCAGAAGAAACGCTGGTTGAAACCTTCATCGCGCAGCTATTGGAAGCGCCATCGCAAATCATGCCGCTGACGTCCCCAATCATCGAGCTAATCGCCATCGTCATACTCCGGTAGCTTCCGTCAATCAGCCACAACATGCCCGCCGCCGCCCCCATTGCGGCCGTCGTCGCCGCGCAAAGTGCTGATAAAGTTGGCAGCTGATGGTGAATGTAAATAGCCGTCAAATGCGACAGAATAAGCGCCCGGGTTAGCTGCTCCTCACTGCTTCCAAGGTGTTCAGCCACCACCACAACCGGCATCGTGGCCGCAATTCCCTGGTTACCCGACCCAGAGTTACTCATTGCCGGCAAACAGGCGCCGCCCATACGGGCATCCGAGGCGGCAGACGTTCGGATGATAATATCCGTGAACAGATCTTTCGCCAGCAGCCCCCGCGCTCTCTGGCGCTGCAAAGTTGCACCGATGTGAAGACCATACGGGGCCCGCAGTCCTTCATGGGAAAGGGCGTTATTCAGCAAGGCCGCATCCCGAATAAAACCGATGCTCTCGACGGGGACATTCCCGGCAAACTCAACAATTTGCGACAGCGTAAATTTGGCCAGATCGCAGCAGGATTCAGCATCATCAGTTCGGGGTTCATGGCTGCGGTCAAACAGCACTTTTCCCTGTTTCTCAACGCGAACCACCCTGCTATGCCCACCAGCAATGGTGACGGTAGCAAACGCATTAGCCGTAAAAACCGTGGCGCTGGCGTAGAGGATTTCGTCGCAAGGCTCACAAATTGAGACGGAGACTCGCCCATTCGCCAGCAGCAACTTACCGGCGGCAATAGACGCGACCGAAGCGCTTTTCAACACTTCAAGCCCGGCCTGCGGATTGCCCCCCAAGGCACCAACTGCGGCAGCAATCGGCAACCCAACCATACCTGTTCCGGGTACCGTCACCCCCATCCCATTTTTCATCAGATTGGGGGAGACCTTCGCCACAATACGCTCAACGTTGCCCTCCAGGTGCGAAGCCGCCAGGGCGCTGGCCAGCGCCAGCGAAATGGGTTCAGTGCAGCCTACCGCAGGCCTCACATTTTGTTTTACCGCCCGGATTAATTCGGCCCACGCCGGGTTTAATTCTGGATTTAACATATTTATACCTTAAGTCCTTACTGCAACCTGGCCATCAGGAGAACGCCAGGAAAGGAGAAACACAAAGCAATAGCCCGGTAATAATAATAATAATCAGAGATACCCCTTTATATTTATGCAGCGCCGGGACTTTATAAACCAGCCATGCAGGGATCAAACACCCGACCATGCCAAATATTGGGCTACATATTGAGGTAAAACTTAACACGGGTGCATTCAGAACAATCGCACTCCAGGAAAGCAAAATTGCAAAGATCATAATGCCGTATTGCACCAGTCGCTCATTAATTTTCTCAGCGGCAATTTTACGGCGTAATATATTAATCACGATACCCTGCGTTGCTTCACGAAACCCGAGATAAACCCCAAAGAATGCGGTCATTACCGCAAAAATATTTAATATAACGCCGACGACAGTAACCCATGAACCAGACCCGCCATTAATAAACTGGGCGGCAATCGCTAATGCTGAAATATTTTGCTCATAGGCTTTTACCGCTTCATCGTGCCCCATCGCTAAAGTAAACGACACCGCATAGAAAAATACCGTGACAAACAAAATCCCAAAGGCAATATTCATCGCTCGTAATGCTTTATGGCGAGCGACCTCACGAGATTTTTCTCGCGATCTGTACGAGATAACCATCGGGCTCAGCGTCTGAATAAACAGAATAGAAGTCAGGGTAAAGGGCAGCGTGATGATGGCATTCTTGATAAGCAACCCCAGCGGAGGCAACGAACCCGCGTTATAGAGATGCCAAAGGCCAATCATTGATACACCCAGCGCCGCCACAACCAGAAGTTTAGTCATCACCATCAAGCTGGAAACTTTAAACAGCAGCCGCTCACCGCGTGAAGATATCGCCACCAGCACACAAATCAGTATCAGGCCATAAAATGGGTTATCTGAAAGTAACTCGTCCGTTACGCCAAAGGTATGCAGATAAGAAGCGCTGTCATTAGTAATGGCGGTAGCGTAAACAAACATCCAGATAACCAACATAATGAAATAAAGCGCCCCTAACAATACCCCCCAGTTTTTCCCAAGATAACCGCTGATCACGCTTGGGTAGTCTTTACATTCCGGGGATTCGGCAAGGGTATTAATAAACAACCGCTGGAATAAATACATCGCGGGGTAACCTACAATGGAAGAAAGCAGGAAAACCCACAATCCCATTAATCCAACCTGAACGGGTAAAAAAACGATCCCCGCACCAATCGCCATACCAATACTCATTATTATCCAGCCAATGTCGTTACTATCCAGCTTTATTGCATCCTGCCATTCACGTTCGGTCATTCCGGCACGACGAGCAGCCGGTGAGGTCGCCAGAGGGGCGATTATTGTTTCCATTTAATATTTCTCTTAATGTAGGATTTAATCGTTATTTTAAATAAAGCAATAATTCCCCGGGCGATGAGATACCGGGGCGAACAATTGGCAGGTCTTTTTTATAATAAAACAATGATAGCGCGCTAAAGAGAGAAAAAACTTGCAACTATGCAGGATAAAAAGACGCCGAAGAGAAAATTATTCTCCCGTAAGCATGAAATCATGTTGTTTTTTACTTCTCATCAGCCAGTTAGGGGAATAATTAATTACCCAGAGGTATTAAAAATAAGTATCACGTTGTTTTATATTGATTTTTATACATCAGATTTTTCAAGGCAAATTCACCTTTTCGCCATCGGTGTGAAGTAGCGCAAAAAATGCAGTGAATGGCTTGTTAAGCAGGCCAGAGACAAAAATGATGAAGTTCACACGGTTAGCCGCTTTTAGCATATCTCTCTGATTATTGTTGCAGCCAGGTTACCGCAAAGCAGATTTCACCAAAGCAGGCGCTGAGGCACAGAACGGCTCATAAAAGCCGGTTTACCCGCGTCTCGCCCTGCTCAATCCCCAGCTCATACAATGTAAATGCCGTGTGCTTTTCAATGAGCTTAGCCAGCTCCGGCGAGTGGCTGGTCAGCCAGATTTGCGTGTAACGACTCGCCTCGGCTATCAGCCGCGCCAGCGCCGGAAGCATTTGTGGATGTAGGCTGTTTTCAGGTTCATTGAGAGCGATAAACTGCGGAGGCCTCGGGCTAAGCAGCGCCACCGTCAGGCACAGAAAACGCAGCGTTCCATCAGAAAATTCAGCGGCCTCCAGAGGCCGGTTAATCCCCAGTCGGTTCATCATCATCTGGAAGCGCCCGCCGGTGTTATCGCAGAAAAACGTACACTCCGGGAAGGCCTCATCCAGCACGGTAAACATCAGCTCGCTGTCGCCAATCTCAACGATCGTCTGAAACGCGGCGGCCAGGTTTAAACCATCGCCGGAAAGCACCGGGCTGCGGTAACCCACCTGAGGCAATCTGAGCCCTGCCCCTTTGGAAATGTCGAACTCGTGGTAAAAGCGCCAGTTTCGCAACGTCTCCCTGGCACTTGAAACTTCCGGGTACAGATGCGGCTCGCCAAGCTGGCCAAAGAGGGACTCATTTTCATACAGCGTGGCGGCATGGGTGACCTTTTCGCCGTTGACGTTATTGAGGAAAACCGTCTGATTACGGCGCTGCATTACCGATGACGATGGGCGGCGCCGGTAGCCACTGAGCCAGATTTGCTCCTCTTTGACGATAGGATCGAGGCCAAACATCGTCGGGTACGGAAGCGGTTCGGGAAACCCAACCTGCAGCTCATATTCGAACGTTTCGGTTTCTACCGCCAGCGTTAACCTGCGCGGCGCGCTGGCGTAGCCTCGGGCTCTATCGCCGGCCCACATGGCCTTCTGGATCCCACCTTCGTCGGAAAGCCAGTGGGACAGCTGCCCGGTACCCGCCCCGTGGATCAGATGAATCGCCTTATAGATGTTCGATTTACCGCATCCGTTCGGCCCAAACACCACGTTCAGCCTTCCTAAATCAATAGAAAGCTTGCGCACCGAACGATAGTTGTCGATATACAGGGATTTGATCATGATTATTCGCCGCCGTGAAACTTGATGCCCATTATGGCAAATACATGCCGAAGCACACCAGTTTACCGCCTGTCGATTAAAGCGATCCCAGAGCGACCAGCCCATCAAAGATCAACACCACGGCGATCGCGCCGATCGCTATTTTTCTGTCAGCAGCATCAGGCTCCCTGTGCTTCATCTCTTCTCCCTTTGTCTTCAGTCAGCCAAATCTCTGACCCGTGCGCTGGCTAATGCCCGCTGCCAGCGGGATCTTCCTGTCCGGATCCGGCCAATACGCCCTGACGATAACCTGGCTATCGCCGACGTTATCCGTAAAAGCTTCCGCGATAACAAAATCGATCATCTCGAAGGCGTAAGCCTGCACGATCCAGCGCTGGCGATAGAGCAGGCCGAAGCATTCGGTTTCCAACATCTGGACGGTAGCCTCGGCAACACCGGCCACAACAGCTGCGATATCTGTATGCTCAAAACGCTGAAATAATCTTTTTAAAAGTAAAACACCCCGCAAAACTTTCATCTTGCGGGGTGTTCCTGAATGGTTGAAGCTGACCGATAAGCCGCTTTCTTTCCATGAATAGCGTCGTGGACAGTCATTCATCTTCTTCTTTTCTAAAATGCAAAACGCCCCGCAAAACTTTCATCTTGCGGGGCGTTTCTGAATGGTTGAAGCTGACCGATAAGCCGGGTTCTGTCGTGGACAGTCATTCATCTAGGCCAGCAATCGCTCACTGGCTCAAGCAGCCTACCCGGGTTCAGTACGGGCCGTACCATGCGAACCCCTATTTGGCCTTGCTCCGGGTGGAGTTTACCGTGCCACGGACTGTTACCAGCCGCGCGGTGCGCTCTTACCGCACCCTTTCACCCTTACCTGATCCCGCTTGCGCGGGCCATCGGCGGTTTGCTCTCTGTTGCACTGGTCGTGGGTTTCCCCCCCAGGCGTTACCTGGCACCCTGCCCTATGGAGCCCGGACTTTCCTCCCCTCCGTCCGTCTCCCCCGAAGAGGACGACGACGAAGCGGCGACTGTCTGGTCAGCTTCGGCGCGCAGTATAGAGGGTTTCACCCTCCCTGTCACGCGGGCCCGCCAGAAACGAAAAGCTAGTCGCCGACAAGCACAACATCAATACCGCTTTTACGCAGCGCGCTCAGGCTTTCCGCCGGAATACCTTTATCGGTAATCACCCGGTGAATACGCTGGGTATCGATGATTTTATGCAGGCTGGAGCGGTTAAATTTGCTGGAATCCGTGACCACAATAATCCGTTCGGCGACTTCACACATTTTACGGTTAAGCCGGGCCTCGTCCTCGTTATGGGTGCTCACGCCGCGCTCTGGATCGATGGCATCCACGCCGAGGAAAAGCATATCGAAATGGAAGTTTTGCAGCGACTGTTCAGCGCTATCGCCGTAAAACGACAGCGACTGACGGCGCAGGTGCCCGCCGGTCATCAGCACCTCGACGCCTTCCGCTTCCAGCAGCGCGTTAGCCACGTTGATGCCGTTGGTCATCGCAATCACTTCTTTATGCTGGCGCATAAGACGGGCGATTTCATACGTCGTGGTGCCGGAGTCCAGAATCACCTTGTCACCGGGATTAATAAGATCGGCTGCGACCCGCGCAATGCTGCGCTTCAGTGACTTATTCAGCGAGCTTTTATCCTCCACCGAAGGTTCAGCCACCGCGCTGCCGGGTTCACAAATCAGCGCCCCACCGTAGGCACGAACGGCAATGCCTTGCTTCTCCAGGAAAGCCAGATCGTTGCGAATAGTGACGGTAGAGACGCCAAAAAAAGAAGATAAATCATTAACCTGTACGCTTCCCTGTTGGCGAAGGCGTTGAATAATTTGCTCGCGTCTTTCGCTGGTACCCGGAATACGTTTGTCCGTTGCGGTATCGCTGTTGCTCATAGGGTAACCTTTCAATATATCTTTCGTTTAATTTCTATTTGCCTATTAACACCTTTCTTTTAGCAGAAAGCAACCCCCAGGAATCTGCGCTCAAACGGTGCTTTTTGCCCTCCGCCACCTTTCATTATGTTTCTTTTGCGAAACAGATCTCAATTCCAGTATCTTTCTTTTTATTCTCAAACGCCATTCAGGCACGATTAAATGAAATGAATCGAAAGAAAATGTTTTAACCCATCGCCGTGGAGAGGAAAGTGAAACAGTTGACCGAATTTGTCGCTAGCCATAAACGGAACAACCAATGCGGGATCTTTGCCGTATGTTCTGCACATCCGCTGGTGCTTGAGGCGGCTATGCGCCATGCCCGTGAGGCCGGAACCAGCCTGCTTATCGAAGCTACTTCTAACCAGGTCGATCAGTACGGCGGCTATACGGGGATGACGCCGGCGGACTTCTGCGGCTTCGTCTACCAACTGGCCGAACAGCATCGCTTCCCCCACGCTAACCTGATTCTCGGCGGCGATCACCTCGGCCCAAACCGCTGGCAAACCCGGCCTGCAGAAGAGGCGATGTCTAATGCCGAAGAGCTGATTCGCAGCTATGTGGCCGCAGGTTTCAAGAAAATACACCTCGACTGCAGCATGTCCTGCGCGGGCGACCCGGTACCGCTCACTGACGATATCGTTGCCGCACGTGCAGCGAGGTTAGCTACCATTGCCGAACAAACCTGCATCGACCACTTTGGTCAAGCCGACCTGGTATACATCATCGGCACAGAGGTGCCGGTTCCCGGCGGTGCGCACGAAACCCTTGCCGAGCTGGCCGTCACCACGCCACAGGCGGCCAATGCCACGCTGGAAGCGCATCGCAACGCCTTCTCTGAACAAGGCCTCAGCGCTATCTGGCCCCGAATTATTGGCCTTGTTGTTCAGCCGGGCGTCGAGTTTGACCACACCCGGGTGATTGACTACCAGCCGGAAAAATCTCGCGCGTTAAGCAAAATGATCGAAGCGTCACAGACCATGGTGTTTGAAGCGCACTCGACGGATTACCAGACAACGCAGGCGCTACGCCAGCTGGTAGAGGACCACTTTGCAATACTGAAAGTAGGCCCGGCGCTGACCTTCGCCCTGCGTGAAGCGCTTTTCTCGCTGTCGGCCATCGAACGAGAACTGCTTCCGGCCCACAAATGTTCCGGGCTAAGGGACGTGCTGGAAAGCGTGATGCTCGACCATCCGGAACACTGGCAGCAGCACTATCACGGCAATGGAGATGCGCTGCGTCTGGCGCGCGGCTACAGCTACTCGGATCGGGTGCGCTATTACTGGCCGGATCGCGACATCGACGACGCTTACGATGTGCTGGTCAAAAACCTGGCCCATGAACCCCTTCCGCTGCCGTTAATCAGCCAGTATCTGCCGCTTCAGTACGCCAGAGTGCGCGAAGCACAGCTGGCCGCCAGCCCTCACGAGCTGATTATCGACCATATTCAGGATGTGCTGCGTCAGTATCACGCGGCCTGTCACGGTGAGCCATCTTCTCATTAACACAATGATAATAAGGGAAATAACATGCCAAATATTGTCTTAAGCCGCATTGATGAGCGCCTTATCCACGGCCAGGTTGGCGTGCAGTGGGTCGGATTTTCCGGCGCTAACCTGGTGCTGGTCGCCAATGATGAGGTAGCGGAAGACCCTATACAGCAAAACCTGATGGAGATGGTGCTGGCGGAAGGGATCGCCGTGCGTTTCTGGCCACTGCAAAAAGTCATCGACAACATCCACCGCGCGGCCGACCGCCAGAAGATCCTGCTGGTCTGCAAAAACCCTCAGGACTTCCTCACCCTGGTGAACGGCAGCGTGCCGGTAAAACGCATCAACGTTGGCAACATGCACTATGTCGAAGGTAAGAAGCAGGTCGCCAAAACCGTGTCGGTCGACGAACAGGACATTGCCGCCTTTTCCGGGCTGAAACAGGCCGGCGTAGAGTGTTTTGTCCAGGGCGTGCCGACGGAATCAGCTCAGGATCTTTATAAACTTCTCTGAGGTATTTGCTATGGAAATCAGCTTACTGCAAGCGATAGCGCTGGGCCTGCTGGCCTTTATTGCCGGTCTGGACATGTTCAACGGCCTGACCCATATGCACCGCCCCGTTGTCCTTGGCCCGCTGGTTGGCCTCATTCTCGGCGATCTCCACACCGGCATTCTCACCGGCGGCACGCTGGAGCTGGTGTGGATGGGTCTGGCCCCCCTCGCCGGAGCCCAGCCGCCGAACGTGATTATCGGCACCATCGTCGGCACCGCTTTCGCGATCGGCACCGGCGTGAAGCCAGAAGTTGCCGTCGGGGTCGCGGTGCCTTTCGCGGTTGCGGTACAGATGGGCATCACCTTCCTGTTCTCCGTGATGTCCGGCGTGATGGCGCGAGCCGACCGCATGGCGGCTAACGCCGATACCAGAGGCATCGAACGCATCAACTATCTGGCGATGCTCACGCTCGGTATCTTCTATTTTCTGTGCGCTTTCTTGCCGATTTACTTCGGCGCCGATCATGCCAAAACGGCCATTGATATGCTGCCCGCGCGGCTCATCGACGGGCTTGGCGTTGCCGGGGGCATCATGCCGGCTATCGGTTTTGCCGTCCTGCTGAAAATCATGATGAAAAACGTCTACATCCCCTACTTCATTATCGGCTTTGTGGGCGCGGCCTGGCTGAAGCTGCCGGTGCTGGCGATTGCTGCCGCAGCGCTGGCGCTGGCGCTGATGGATTTACTGCGCAAAGACCCGACTCCGCCGCAACCCGCTCGCGCTAAGCAAGAGGAATTCGAAGATGGCATCTGATACCCAAACGCTTTCTCAGGCCGCAGAGCCTGAAACCGTCATCACCAACGGTAACGACAATATCTATGAAGATCAGAATATTGGAGCGGAACTAACGCGGAAAGACATTAACCGCGTAGCGTGGCGCTCAATGCTGCTGCAGGCCTCGTTTAACTACGAGCGCATGCAGGCCTGCGGCTGGCTGTATGGCCTGCTGCCCGCCCTGAAAAAGATCCACACCAACAAACGCGATCTGGCGCGGGCCATGCAGGGGCATATGGGGTTCTTCAATACCCACCCGTTCCTGGTCACCTTTGTTATCGGCATTATTCTGGCAATGGAACGCTCAAAGCAGGACGTGAACAGCATTCAGAGCACAAAAATCGCCGTTGGCGCGCCGCTTGGCGGCATCGGGGATGCAATGTTCTGGCTGACGCTGCTGCCGATATGCGGTGGCATAGGCGCCAGCCTGGCGCTGCAGGGCTCCATCCTCGGCGCTATCGTGTTTATCGTACTGTTCAACGTGGTGCATTTGGGCCTGCGTTTTGGGCTGGCGCACTATGCTTATCGAATGGGGGTTGCGGCTATTCCGCTGATTAAGGCGAACACCCGCAAGGTAGGGCACGCCGCCTCCATCGTCGGGATGACGGTCATCGGTGCCCTCGTTGCAACCTATGTCCGGCTGTCTACTACGCTCGAAATTACCGCCGGTGATGCGGTGGTTAAGCTGCAGTCTGACGTCATCGATAAGCTGATGCCGGCGTTTCTTCCGCTGGTTTATACCCTGGCGATGTACGCCCTGGTGCGCCGCGGCTGGAGCCCTCTGCGCCTGATTTGTATTACCGTCGTTTTGGCCGTTGTTGGGAAGTTTCTTCACTTCTTATAGTCAGGAGAAAAGCAGATGTTAAGCATCATTTTGAGCGGCCATGGAGGCTTTGCCAGCGGCCTGGAGCAGGCGATGAAACAGATCCTCGGCGAGCAGCCGCAGATTATCGCCATCGACTTCCCGGAAACCTCCTCCACGGCGAGGCTTACTGAACAATTTCAAGCGGCTATAGGCCAGCTTGATGAACGCGAAGGGCTGGTCTTTCTCACGGACCTTTTAGGAGGAACGCCGTTCAGGGTCGCCTCAACGCTGGCGCTCGAGAAACCAGAACGCGAGGTAGTCACGGGCATCAACCTCCAGCTACTGCTTGAAATGGTGCTGGAGCGAGAAGGCTTAAACAGCTGCGAGTTTCGCCAGATGGCGCTGGAGTGCGGCCATCGTGGCCTGACAAGCCTGGTCGACGAGATGGCTCGCCACCGAGCCACGGAAGCCAGCGAAGAAGGTATCTGAAGCAAATGACCGGGTAGCCCCTCTCCAGTTTCGCCCCCCGTTTAATGAAAGCGGCCTCCTCTGCTGCTTTCGTTATGCATCATTTTGGCCTGCGGCCTGCTCCGCCGCAGACCTTTCCTTTTCTTTTCCATAACGCTTTAACATCAAAAAATATCTTTTTAAATCATTTAATTAATATAAAAATGACGATCGGCGCCATGGTTTTCGTTTTATTTCTTTTATACGTATTGATCTTATCAAAACCTTTCTATACATTTCCTTTAAGCACTAACAACCTTTAAATGAAATAAAACGAAAGGTCGCCATGCGATCCAGCATGACACCTGACTCTGCAATGCTAAGGACTTAGTCATGAGTGAAACCTCCGTTGCCGCAGGCCGCAGCACTTCCACCTGGACCGAAAGAGAGATTCGCCAACAGCCAGCCAGCTGGATCCGCTCGCTACAGCAGATCGATCGAACTCGCGATCGCATCACCGCCTTCCTGTCTCCACTGCTCGCCGACGATAAGCTGAAAATTATTCTTACCGGCGCGGGAACCTCGGCCTTTATCGGCGACATCATTGCGCCCTGGCTTTCTCGCCACACCGGCAAACAGTTCGTTGCCGTCCCGACCACCGACCTGGTGACAAATCCACTGGACTATCTCACCCCGGAACAGCCAACGTTGCTGGTATCCTTCGCCCGCTCCGGCAACAGCCCGGAGAGTGTGGCAGCGGTGGATCTTGCCAATCAGCTCGTTAAATCCTGCCATCATCTGACCATCACCTGTAACGAAGGCGGCAGCCTCTATCGCAGTGCGCTGGAAGACAGCCGTTCATTGCCGCTGCTCATGCCTGCGGAAACTCACGATCGCGGCTTTGCCATGACGAGCAGCATCACCACCATGATGGCAAGCTGCCTTGCGGTCTTCGCGCCGGAGATAATCAACACCCGATCGTTCCAGGACGTAGCGCACCGCTGCGCGCAGATAATTCATTCTCACGGGGATTTCAGCGAGAGCCCATTTGGTGCCCTTCCCTACAAGCGCGTGGTCTACCTTGGCAGTGGTGGCCTGCAGGGCGTGGCACGGGAAGCCTCGCTCAAGGTGCTGGAACTCACGGCGGGCAAGCTGGCGGCGTTTTACGACACGCCGACCGGCTTCAGGCATGGCCCCAAATCCCTGGTGAATAACGAAACGCTGGCGATCGTGCTGGTTTCCAGCGATCCGTACACCCGTCAGTACGATCTGGATCTGCTGGCAGAGCTGCGACGAGACAGCCTGGCAATGCAGACGATCGCCATTTCGGCAGCAACCAGCCCGGAAATCGAAGCTGGCCCGCACATTCTGCTGCCCGAGGCCGACCGCACGTTCCTCGACGTTGAGCAGGCGTTCTGCTTCCTGATGTATGCGCAGATTTTCGCACTCACCTCGTCCGTTAAAGCAGGCATTACGCCAGACACACCTTCCACCAGCGGCACGGTAAACCGCGTGGTAAAAGGCGTCGTCATTCATCCCTGGAAAGGCTGAGAGGTTCATCATGAGCATTATTTCGACGAAGTATCTGCTTCAGGACGCACAGGCCAGAGGCTATGCGGTACCGGCTTTTAATATCCACAATGCCGAAACCATCCAGGCGATCCTTGAAGTCTGCAAAGAGATGCATTCCCCGGTGATCCTTGCCGGTACGCCCGGAACGTTTAAACACATTGCTTTTGAAGAGATTTACGCCCTGTGCCATGCCTATTCAGAAAGCTACGGCATGCCGCTGGCTCTGCATCTTGATCACCATGAAAGCCTCGCAGATATCAGCCGCAAAGTTAACGCTGGCGTGCGCAGCGCCATGATTGACGGCAGCCACTTCCCGTTTGCAGAAAACGTGCAGCTGGTGAGATCGGTGGTCGACTTTTGCCACCGTAACGACTGCAGCGTCGAGGCCGAACTGGGCCGTCTCGGCGGCGTGGAGGACGACATGGACGTGGACGAGGAGAGCGCTTTCCTCACCGATCCGCAAGAAGCGCGCCGCTTTGTTGAACTCACCGGCGTCGACAGCCTGGCGGTCGCCATCGGTACCGCTCACGGGCTGTATACCAAACGCCCGAAAATAGACTTCAAACGGCTGGGCGAAATCCGCGAAGTCGTCAGCGTGCCGCTGGTGCTCCACGGCGCCAGCGACGTCCCGGACGAGTTTGTGCGTCGCGCCATCGAGCTTGGCGTCTGCAAAGTAAACGTGGCGACGGAACTAAAAATCGCCTTCGCCGCCGCGGTGAAAAGATGGTTTGGCGACAACCCGGAAGGCAACGATCCGCGTTATTACATGCGCGTCGGCATGGATGCGATGAAAGAGGTTGTGCGCAGCAAAGTCGCGGTATGCGGATCGGCTAATAAATTGCTGCCGGAATCAGAAGCAGCCCTGTAACTCACTCCCGTAAGGACCTCTGATGAAGACAATAATAAAAAGCTCTCTACTGATGATGTTACTAAGTCACGTGGCGATGGCCGCACAGTACCAGTTGGAAAACGATAACCTTGCCGTCTCTTTCGACGATTCAGGTTCGGCAGCGGTGATTAAAGACCGGCTTTCCGACCATAAACTGGCGCCCATCGAGCTGTTTTTCCTGACGCTGCCGGATGAAAAGATTCTCCATACCGCCGACTTTAAAATCAAAAACGTCAGCAAAACCGCAGACGCCATTCGGATTGATTACGAACGGGACGACTTCTCGGTCAACGTGACCCTGAAGCTGCTTAAGGAGAAATATGCGGCGGTGGACTATACGCTCCAGGCCAAAGGCCAGCCTCGCGATGTCGCAAAAATTACCTTCTTCCCGACCAAAGGCCAGGCTCAGGCACCTTATGTTAACGGTGCCATCAACAGCTCCCCGATCGTCGCGGACAGCTTCTATATGCTGCCCCAAAAGCCGATTGTGAATACCTACGCTTACGAAACCACCACCAACCTGAACGTCGGACTCAAAACGCCGATTAAAACCGACGCGCCGGTGACCTATACGGTCTACTTCGGAACGTTTGAAGCAACCGACCAGCTCCGCCGCAGCTTTAACCAGTTTATCAACGCCATGCGTCCACGCCCTTATCAGCCCTATCTGCATTACAACAGCTGGATGGACATCGGTTTCTTTACGCCCTACACCGAGAAAGACGTGCTGACGCGCATGGATGAATACGCCAGCGAGCTGATAAGCAAGCGTGGCGTGAAGCTCGACGGCTTCCTGCTGGATGATGGCTGGGATGATTTAACCGGAAAATGGCTGTTTGGCCCGGCGTTTAAGCACGGCTTTGGTGCCATCAAAGAAAAAGCCGACAGCCTGCATACTTCAGTCGGCCTGTGGCTCTCGCCGTGGGGGGGCTACAACAAACCGCGCGACGTGCGCGTTTCACACGCCAAAGAGAACGGTTTTGAAACCGTGGACGGCAAGTTTGCGCTCTCAGGCCCAAACTATTTCCGCAATTTTAATCAGCAAATCATCGGGCTTATTAAAAACGAACATATCACTTCGTTTAAGCTCGACGGCATGGGCAACGCGAACTCCTATATCAAAGGCAGCCCGTACGCCTCGGACTTTGATGCCTCCATCGAGTTAATCAGGAACATGCGGGCCGCCAACAAAGACCTGTTTATCAACCTGACCACCGGCACCGACGCCAGCCCGTCCTGGCTATTCTACGCCGACTCTATCTGGCGTCAGGGCGATGACATCAACGTCTACGGCAAAGGCTCTCCGGTGCAGCAGTGGATAACCTATCGTGATGCAGAGACTTATCGTTCGATTGTGCGTAAAGGGCCGCTGTTCCCGATTAACTCGCTGATGTACCACGGTATCGTCAGCGCCGAGCACGCGTACTTTGGGCTGGAAAAAGTACAGACGGATCGGGACTTTGCGGATCAGGCATGGAGCTACTTTGCCACCGGCACTCAGCTGCAGGAGCTGTATATTACGCCGTCAATGCTGAACAGCAGCAAATGGGACACGCTCGCCGACGCGGCGAAATGGTCACGGGCAAACAGCAGCGTGCTGGTCGACAGCCACTGGATTGGCGGTGACCCAACGCAGCTCGAGGTTTACGGCTGGGCATCGTGGAGTAAAGAAAAGGCAATTTTAGGCCTGCGCAACCCGTCGGATAAGCCGCAAAGCTACTATCTCGACCTGAATAAGAGCTTTGAAATTCCGAACGGTGAGGCCACGAGTTTTACGCTGAAGCAGGTTTACGGCAAGAACGAGACGCTGGCCAACGACTATAGTAAGCCGCTGATTGTGACGCTGAAGCCTTTGGAAACGCTGGTGATTGAGGCCACACAGGTAAACTAATAACGTTATAAGGCCCGAAGGTATGGACTGCCTCCATATCACGGGCCTTATTCATGTTGTTATTCGCAAGATTTTTCTGCCACCAGCACAATACCATGACGAGATTCATCAGGAGACAGGCTCCAAATCTCCGACTCTGGAATGCTTTCTCCGTCATAGCTGACACGCTCCCCATCATAGGGATAGAAGTGACCACTCTCGGTATCCAGCACATACACCTTAACTTGCTTCGATGAACGGGCAATACGCCGCCAAATTCCCTGCCCCCCTGCGTACTGCTCATGATCGCTCATCAGGATCAGATTCTTCTCCAGGATAAGGTGCTCATAAAGCGTGGTTGCGACTCGCGTATCACGTGCCGGGCTGTCGACAACCACACCCTCAACCTGAGTCACGGCTTTCGCTTCCCAGTAACGCTTCACGGCAACAATAGATTCTTCCTGCCTGGTGCTTTTGCGAGGGATAAGATCCAACTTAGCCACAACCAGATGGCGAAGTTCGTTGTTGTCATCAAGAGTGGGTTCGGCATAGATAATCGCCGCCGCAGTTTTATCTTTGCGAAAAACGAATAAAGCGGGTTCACCCAGAATTTCCGTGGTTCCAGAAATATCGAATGCTCTTTCTAATGCTGCAGGGCTGTAGCTGATGGGGTAAACAACCATCCTCGAATCTCCTGGTATCAATACCGGCATAAACTTTAACTCCCTTAAAGTCATTCAGTCATGCACAAATTAACACCAGGGAGTTCGTTTTTTAAACACTAACCGCGTTGCGATGTGAAAACCAGGAGACGGCTCGAGAAAACTATTTCTCGCTGTTTTCTAAAGCATGTTTATACAAAGCATTTTTCTTCACGCCGTGGATTTCGGCAGCCAGCGCAGCGGCTTTTTTCAGCGGTAATTCTGTTTGCAACAATGCAAGCGTACGCAGCGCTTCGGCCGGCAGCTCGTCATCGCTTTGGGCTTTAAAGCCCTCAACAATCAGCACCATTTCGCCTTTACGGCGATTTTCATCTTCCTTTACCCATGCCAGCAGTTCGCCGACGGGGGCACCGTGAATCGACTCCCAGGTTTTGGTCAGCTCGCGCGCCAGCACCACGTAGCGGGATTCGCCCAGCACCGCACAGATATCTTCGAGGCTATCCAGCAGGCGGTGGGTTGATTCATAGAAAATTAGCGTTCTCGGCTCCTGCTCAATGGCCTTAAGCGCATCGCGGCGGCCTTTTGATTTTGCAGGCAGAAAACCTTCGTAGCAGAAGCGGTCGGACGGTAAACCCGCCGCGCTGAGCGCTGCGATGGCGGCGCACGGGCCAGGCAAAGGCACAACGCGAATGCCTGCTTCGCGACAGGTGCGCACCAGGTGATAACCCGGATCGTTAATCAGCGGCGTACCGGCGTCGGACACCAGAGCGATGCTTTGGCCTTCCTTCAGTTTTGCCACTAACGTTTCGGCTTTTTGTTGCTCATTGTGATCGTGAAGTGCGAAGAGTCGCGCATTAATCGCAAAATGCTGCAGCAAAAGGCCGGTATGGCGAGTATCTTCTGCGGCAATCAGATCAACGCTTTGCAACACCGAGAGGGCCCGCTGTGTGATGTCCCCGAGATTGCCGATAGGCGTCGGGA
The DNA here is from genome assembly GCF_042138895.1 of Cedecea selenatireducens. Lineage (NCBI taxonomy): Bacteria > Pseudomonadati > Pseudomonadota > Gammaproteobacteria > Enterobacterales > Enterobacteriaceae > Cedecea > Cedecea selenatireducens. The sequence continues at coordinate 331,341 of NZ_JBHIKW010000003.1, forward strand.
CGATGTAGAGCGTACTGGCTGAAATCGCCGCCGTTTCGTGTTGTTTCATTGTCTCATCCGTATTGCCGATTTAATATTGTACATTGGGATATAAAAACCACTGGATACAGAATGCTACCCTCAACCTTGAATCGTTCGAAAGCCGGGCGCTGCCTGCCTGTGTTGCTCGCGGCGCTGATTTTTGCCGGCTGTTCTACTCAAGCACCGGATCAGTCCGCTACGCTGCTGCAGGGCGAGACCACCGCCGGGTCCGCTTACTATCTGCAGCAAATGCAGCAAAGTGCAGATGATAGCAAGACCAACTGGCAATTACTCGCCATTCGTTCCCTGCTAAAAGAGGGTAAACCTCAGCAGGCCGTTGCGTTGTATAACCAACTGCCGCAGCAACTCAACGATGCGCAAGCTCGTGAACAGCAGTTGCTGGTACCGGAAGTGAAGATTGCGCAGAAAGACTTCAACGCCGCCTCTGCCCTGCTGGAAAAGATTGACCCGAGCGCACTCGACAAGGGCCAACAGAGTCGCTACTACCAGGCCGTGATTGACGCTTCCCAGGGACGCCCTTCTTTAGCCCTGCTGCGCGCCTACATTGCTCAGGAACCGCTGCTGAAAGGTGATGCCCATCAGAAAAACATTGATGGCACCTGGCAGGTTTTGTCGCAGTTCTCCCCAGAACAAATGAACAGCCTGGTGATTAATGCCGACGAAAATACCCTGCAAGGTTGGCTGGATCTGCAGCACGTCTGGAGCGATAACCGTAACGATCCAAACATGCTGAAAGCTGGCATTCAGGACTGGCAAACGCGTTACCCGAACAACCCAGGCTCGAAAACGCTGCCAACCCAGTTGGTGAACGTACAAAACTTCAAGCCGGCCTCAACCGGTAAAATCGCCCTTCTGCTGCCGTTAAACGGCCAGGCAGCGGTGTTTGGTCGCGCCATTGAACAAGGTTTTGAAGCGGCAAAAAATAACGGCGTTGCGCCGGTTACCGCCGTGCAGTCAGCCGCACCGCCTGTAGACCCGAATGCACAGCAGCAGGTTTCCCCGCCGCAGGAGCAACCTCAAGCGCAGGTAGACCCGAATGCAGCCGTGAGTCCGGCAAGCGCGTCCGTCAGTGACCTGACTGACCAAAAAGCACAGGCCGCGACACCACAAACGGCAACGCCAGCCGCGCAGCCTGATGCACAGACTGCGCCAGCCGTTGCAGCGAGCCCGGCTTCAGAAATTAAAATTTACGACACCAGCAGCCAGCCGCTCTCACAGGTTCTGGCTCAGGCACAGCAGGACGGCGCCACGCTTGTCGTCGGCCCACTGCTGAAAAACAATGTCGATCAGCTAGCCAGCACCAACAGCCCGCTGAATATTTTGGCGCTCAACCAGCCAGAAAACGTCCAGAACCGACCAAACATCTGCTACTTCGCGCTTTCTCCGGAAGATGAAGCCCGCGACGCCGCAGACCACATCTGGCAGCAAAACCACCGTAATCCATTGATGCTGATTCCAGCCAATGCCCTGGGCGACCGCGTAGCGAAAGCCTTTGCCACCGAATGGCAGAAGCTGGGTGGCAACCTGGTGCTGCAGCAGAAATTTGGCTCAATCAGCGATCTGAAGCGCGGGATTAACAGCGGCTCCGGCATCGCCTTAACCGGCACGCCGGTGAACACACCGTCCAATACGCCTCCGGGCGTGACCATCGGCGGGCTTACAATTCCAGCGGCACCGACCGACGCACAAATCACCGCAGGCAGCAGCGGCAACGTCGACGCGGTATATATCATTGCCACCGCAGAAGAAGTTGCTCTGATCAAACCGATGATTGCGATGCGTACCGGTAGCCGCAGCAGCGCTCAGCTGTATGCCAGCTCGCGCAGCTCGCAGGGCGTTAACGGCCCGGACTATCGTCTGGAAATGGAAGGATTGCAGTTTAGCGAAATCCCGATGCTTTCCGGCGGCAACCCGCAGCTGATGCAGCAGGCGTTACGCAGCGTCAATAATGACTACTCGCTGGCGCGCCTGTATGCGATGGGCGTGGATGCCTGGACGCTGGCAAGCCATTTCTCCCAGATACGCCAGGTGCCGGGTTACCAGGTGAACGGTAACACCGGGCAACTGACCGCCAGCCAGGACTGCGTCATCAACAGGAAATTAAATTGGCTGCAGTTCAGTCAGGGCCAGATAGTCCCGGTATCCTGAACCGCCAGCAACGCGGCGCGCGCTATGAACAGCAGGCGCGCCGCTACCTCGAGCGCAAGGGACTGCGCTTCGTTGCGGCGAACGTGCATGTTCGCGGCGGCGAAATCGACCTCATAATGAAACAGCAGCAGGTTATCGTCTTCGTAGAGGTGCGCTTTCGGCGTAACGATAAGTTTGGCGGTGCAGCCGCCAGCGTCACCCGCAGCAAACAACAGCGTCTGTTATACGCCGCGCAGGTTTGGCTTAGCGGCAGCGGCAAAAGTTTTGATACTGTAGATTGCCGTTTCGATGTGTTAGCTTTCACCGGCAATGAAATAGAGTGGCTGACCAACGCGTTTGCCGCCGATATCTAAAAAACTCCAGGTAGAATCAACGTGCTTGAAAGAATCAAAGGCTGCTTCACGGAAAGTATTCAAACTCAGATTGCCGCAGCGGAAGCCCTGCCGGACGCCATCTCCCGTGCAGCGATGACGCTGGTTCAGTCTTTACTGAACGGCAACAAAATCCTCTGTTGTGGCAATGGGACCTCCGCCGCCAACGCACAGCATTTTGCTGCCAGCATGATCAATCGTTTTGAAACAGAGCGTCCTAGTTTACCGGCCATTGCACTTAATGCAGATAATGTGGTCTTAACCGCGATCGCTAACGACCGTCTGCATCAAGAAGTGTATGCCAAACAGGTTCGTGCGCTGGGCCACGCCGGGGACGTTTTGCTGGCTATTTCCACCCGAGGCAATAGCCGTGATATTGTCAAAGCGGTTGAGGCAGCCGTCACCCGCGACATGACCATCGTTGCGCTGACGGGCTATGACGGCGGCGAACTGGCAGGACTGTTGGGGCCACAGGATGTTGAAATCCGAATCCCTTCTCACCGCAGCGCCCGCATCCAGGAAATGCATATGCTGACGGTAAACTGTTTATGCGATCTGATCGACAATACGCTATTTCCGCACCAGGATGGCTAATAGCTAATTTTGAGATAGGAGAAGGAATGAACATGAAGGCCATTACGCCACTCGCAGTTCTTATTTCCGCGTTGTTGCTGCAAGGCTGCGTCGGTGCCGTTGTTGTGGGAAGCGCCGCCGTTGCGACAAAATCCGCGACCGACCCGCGTACCGTCGGGACGCAGGTTGATGACAGCACGCTTGAGTTACGCGTGAACAGCGCGCTCAGCAAGGATGAGCAAATCAAGAAAGAAGCACGCATTAACGTGACGGCTTACCAGGGCAAAGTGCTGCTGGCCGGCCAGTCGCCAACCCCAGACCTCTCTTCTCGCGCGAAGCAAATCGCGCTGGGCGTAGACGGCGCAGCCGAAGTCTATAACGAAATTCGGATTATGCCTCCGGTCGGCCTGGGCACCGCGTCGAGCGATACGTGGATCACCACGAAAGTTCGTTCTCAGCTGCTAACCAGCGATCAGGTGAAGTCTTCTAACGTGAAAGTCACGACGGAGAATGGCGAGGTGTTCCTGCTTGGCCTGGTGACCGAACGCGAAGGTAAAGCCGCGGCGGACATTGCCAGCCGAGTAAGCGGCGTGAAGCACGTGACCACCGCGTTCACTATCCTGAAATAACGGCCCCTCACCCTAACCCTCTCCCCACAGGGGAGAGGGGATAAGCCATAGCCCTTTTAACTAAGGGCCATTGACGATTACAGCTTACTCAGGCACTCCATCGCCACCGCTTTAAAACTGTCAAAATCCTTGCTGTCGCGCAGCCGAATCATCGCCCGCTCGCGCAGGAACGTCACAAACAGGTCGTAAATCGCCATCGCCTCTTCGTATTCACTTTTGCTGATAGCCAGCAGGAAGATCACGTGCGCCGTTTCGTCGCCCCAGCTGATACCGTGCGGTGCCAGCACGGTGTAGACCACGGTTTTTTTCGCCAGCAGGCCTAACGAGTGCGGCAGCGCAATGCCCTCACCCAACATGGTGCTGACGATCGCTTCTCGCTCCACCACCGACGGATGGAAATCTGAGTCAACGACACCTTCCCGCTCCAGCTGCTCGCAGAGCGTCAGGAATAGCTGCTGCTGGGTCATCGGCTGGTCGATAATACGAAAGTGGCTGGCATCAAAGAATTTCTCCAGCATGTAAGGGCGAGTTCTGTCCACCAGTACCAGCTTGCCAAGCTGCTCCAGCTGATAGTCGGTCGGGAACGGCGCCATCATCACAACCGGCTTTTCTTTCTCGCTGATGCGCGCCGTGCTGATCACAAAATCTTCATCCACCGCGTCGAGCTGTTCGTAGTCGCGCAGGGAAATAATGTGGGTTACTTCCACCTGCGGATATTTACGCAGCAGCATGGCCTGCAGCATGCGCACCGTCGAGTTGCCGGTATCACAAACCAGCAGCACGCGAGGATGACGCTGGTAGCCAATGTTGTAGTGGCGCTCCAGGCCAACGCCGATATGCAGCACCAGAAAACCAATCTCGTTCTCGCTAATAGCGTAAGGCGTGTATTTTCCCCAGCTTGAGACCGCCGCCAGCGTCATGTCGTAAGCCAGCGGATAATGCTGCTTGATGTTGGCCAGCAGTGGATTCGGGATGTTTATCTGGTAGCGTACCCGGGTGATCATCGTTTTGATGTGGGTGAGCAGGTCGGCGTGCAGCTGCTCGTCACCGAGCAGGTTGTAGTTATAGTGGGTGTTGATGTAGCGCAGGATGTAGTTAACCAGCGCTTCGTCATCGTCGGCATTGATCGCGCTCGGCGCCACTTCCTGCACCTGCCGTGAAGCAATATGCACCTGCAGCCACTGCTCTTCGGCTTCCGCCAGGGGTTTACCCGCCAGCTGCTGCATCAAGCCGGCAATCTGGCGCGCGGCCTCTTTCACCTGTATATCGACGTTATCCGCCGTGAACTCCGGCAAAGGATAGCCCTCGCTGATGCGGCGCACCGCCACCGAACAATAAAGACGAATAAACTGCTCGCCCTCATCGGTTAAGCGGATGCGGCAGCGGGTAAAACAGTCATGCAGCGAGCTGGTGAGCTGCTCAGGCACGCCCGCGTTAAGGGCTTCTTCGGTCAACAGGGGATTTTCGCTGTCCTCTAAGGTCAACTGCCACAGCAGATCCGTCAGGCAGGCGCGAATAGACGTTTCGCTGCCGAACAGCTTCATGCCGTGGCGCGGGCGCGTCTCAATGGTCAGATGGTAGCGGTTGAACCACTCACGCACCTCCGCCATATCGCTTTGCAGCGTGGCGCGGCTGACAAACCACTCTTCGGCCAAATCTTCGAGCTTCAGTGAAAACGCCGCCGTCAAAAAACGCACCACGAGGTAATGCACGCGTTCTGGTGAAGTACGTGGGATACGCAGCTGGCGCGGGCGATGCTGAACCAGCTCGCCGTAACGTTCAGCATCCTCGATATTCAGCTGATAGCCCGCGCCACGGGTCAGCGTAAACTGAGCCCCGAAGCCGGCCATCAGCGCATTAAGCGCCGTGATATCGGCTCTTACCGTGCGGGTAGAAACGGACAAACGCCGCGCCAGTTCATCCTGGGGCAGCGTTTCGTTTTGCAGCATCTCAAAAAGCTGAGCCAGCCGTTGATTGGGGAATCTCACTACCGTTTCCTTTGGTTATCGGGGCACACTGGCGCCCCGTCCTGCTTTACTTAAACGGGGTGAAGACCATCTGCGACGGGCTTCCCACCGCCGTATAATCCTCGATAAAGGTTAATTTACCGTTGCCCGGCGCCACGCTAAAGCGAGTGATATTGTCGCTGCGCTGGTTCAGGGCATAAAGATGTTTGCCGGTGCTGTCCAGCGTCAGGCCTCGTGGATAGTCGCCACGCGTCCAGATATCGTCCTGATGTGTAAGCTCGCCGTTAGAGCCCACGCTGAAATGTGCGATGCTGTTATGCAGACGGTTGGCCACATACAGCTGCTTGCCGTCGTGGCTCAATACCAGGCCCGCCGCAAAGCTTGTGCCCTTATAGCCTTTTGGCAGCGAAGAGATGGTCTTCCCTTCGGTCAGCGTGCCTTTTTCGCGGTCGAGCTTGTAATGGCTAAGCGTAGAGGCTTCTTCGTTAATCAGCCACAGGCCTGAACCGTCCGCAGAAAAGACAAAGTGGCGTGGCCCTGCGCCTTTTGAAGAGGCGGAGATGAACGGCGGATCGTTTGGCTCCAGCACGCCTTTGTTTTGATCAAAGCGATACTGGTAGATCCGATCCAGGCCAAGATCGGTCGAGAAAACAAACTTGCCGCTCGGATCGGCGGCAATCATATGGGCATGCGGGCCGTTATGATCGCTGGCGGCGAAGCTACCTTCTACCGCTGCTTCTGGTTTCGCCGCGCCCGGCTCGCCGCTGTCCTGATGTTTGTCGCTGGCTTCCTGCAGGCTGCCGTCGGCATTAACCGGCAGCACGGCGATAGAGCCGCTCACGTAGTTTGCCACCAGCAGGTGCTTGCCTTGCGGCGTCAGAGACAGGTAAACCGGGCCAGCGCCACCGGAAGAGACCTGGTTTAGTTCGGTCACACTTCCGTCATCGCCTACGCGCAATGCTGCTACCACGCCTTTCTCCGCTTCGCTGGCAACGTACAACGTCTTGCCGTCCGGCGACGCGGTAAGCTGCGCGGCGTTTGGCAGCGAGCTAACCAGCGTTTTCTCGCTAAGCGCACCGGTTTTGGCGTCCACCTGGAAGCGATAAAGACCTTCGCCGTTCGGGTTGTAGGTGCCAACCCAGGCATAATGGCTTTGCGCCGCGCTGTTGCCGGCGGCGAGTAAGGCAAATGAAGCAACAAGCAGAGTGCGTGCAGACATGCGTTTGTCCTCGAAGTGTGGTTGATGAGGATTATACCCTCACCCTAACCCTCTCCCTAAAAGGGAGAGGGGATCTTTCTTTTCCCCCTCGCCCTTTTGGGGAGAGGGGATCTTTCTTTTCCCCCTCGCCCCTTTGGGGAGAGGGGACCTTTCTTTTCCCCCTCGCCCCTTTGGGGAGAGGGGATCTTTCTTTTCCCCCTCGCCCCTTTGGGGAGAGGGGACCTTTCTTTTCCCCCTCGCCCCTTTGGGGAGAGGGTCGGGGTGAGGGGAAACAGTGCTTTACCCCACCAGCTTCTTCGTCATCGCCAACAGCGTAGCCACATCCGCCGGGCGCGTATTGCCGCTGGCCTTGTCGATAATCGAGCTGTAAATATGCGGGATCACTTTGCTGACGCCGGCGTCCAGCGCAATCTTCAGGATCTCTTCGAAGTTTTCGAGATCGATACCGCCGGTCGGCTCCAGCCAGAAGTCATGCTTCGCACAGGCTTCCGCCACCGCCTGATACTCTTCGCGGCACTCCAGCCCGCCCATCGGGAAATATTTGATTGAGCTGCCGCCCATATCCTTCAGCAGCGCAATCGCGGTTTCAACAGGCACGATGCCGTCCGGTGCGCCTGAGCTTAACGGGCCGGTGGAGATTTTCACCATTCTGACGGTGCCGGTTGGCGAAACCAAGCCGTTAACCACGCTGTCGTTCTGGCCCAGCAGCGCACGGCTGGTGCCCACGCCGGTAAAGACCTGGTTGACGTGCTGAGGCTGAATCTGGCCAGAGATTTCACTCACCATCGCCGATTGATTCGGGTCGCCCGCACCAAGGCCGACGGACAGCGCGTTGTCGATAAGCGCCGCGTAGTCACGCATATCGGCAACCGCACTTTCTACATCCGGGTAATTTTTAGACAACACGCCGACCAGCACGTGGCCTTCCGCCGCCTGGTAAATCTCTTTGGCGTTCTCTTTAGAGCCTGCCAGCACGTTCAGGCAAACGCGGTCGCGGTAAAAATTTGGGGTCAGTTTCATGCTTATTTCTCCTTGCTTACCAGTGCTTTGATGCAGCGGTAAATAATCTCCAGCTGTGCCGCGCTTACGCTGCGCACATCCGCTTCAATAATGCCTTCATTCGCCTTATAGCCACGGAAGTAGATGGCGTATTCGCCCTGCTTCAACGCGCTGACCAGCTCGCCGGTGCTGATGCCGACGGTCGCTTCGTCGAACTTGATTTCGCTGCGGGCGATATCGCGGCCGGCTGCATCCCACACTACGCGGGCGGTTACGCCATTCAGCGTGTTCAGGCTGTCGATAAACGGCATCATTTTGGCGACCATTTCGGCCCCGCTCTCTTTGGCCGCGCTCAGGTAATGTTCAATCGCGCAGGTCAGGCCGAGGATGCCTTCTTTGCCAACTTTCATTGCACGCCCGATGCCGCCGGTTTGCAGCTTCACCCACTCGACGTACTGCTCTTTGCCGATCACCAACCCGCTGGTTGGGCCTTCGATAGCTTTCGCCCCGCTGTAAATCACCAGGTCGGCCCCGGCACGGTAATAGCATGCCAAATCTTCTTCTGCCGCAGCGTCTACGATCAGCGGCAGGTTGTGTTTACGCGCCACGACCACGGCCTGCTCAACGCTGAGCATGCTTTTCTGCACCGAGTGGTGGGATTTGATATACAGAATGGCCGCCGTGCGTGGAGAAATAGCCGCAGCCAGCTGATCCGCTGAACATTCGTTGGCGTAGCCTGCTTCGACGATTTTGCCACCGCCCAGGTTCACCATGGTGCCAACCGGCGCGCCGAAGTTAACGTTGTGGCCTTTCGGCAGCACGATCTCGTTGTTCTCCAGCGGGGCCGCATGCAGGTTCTCGATCAGCCATTGATTGTCTTTCACCAGCACCGCCGCCACGGACTGGGCGATACCGGCAGAAGCGCAGGACACCACGGTCGCCGCCTCAACGTCGAGCAGCCCGGCAATGTAGGCGCCTGTCTTATTAACCAGATCCTTCATTTCAAAGTAGTGGTTCATACCGGTGGTTACCGCGTCCACCACTTCCGGACGTGGCGTGGACACGCCGAGGGCGGTCATGCGGCCGGATGCGTTAATTACCTGTTTTAAATTGTATTTTTCATAGATCGAAGACATGTTCTGTTTTCCCTTATTCACAGTCAAACCACTTCCCGGCGCGCACCGCAGCCAGCGCCACCAGCACCTGGTCACCCGTCAGCGTTTGCTGCTCTGCGTCGGTAAATACCGTTGGCTGACGGCGCAGCTCGAAGACGGTCAGGTCGCCGTCCAGCCCTACGGCCAGGCGGCCTTTATTTTTCAGTCGTAATCCATCGGCAGCGTGAACGGTCACGCAGTCGATCACCTGAGGCAATGACAGGCCGATGGAGAGGAATTTAGACATCACCGCGCCGAGTGAATGCACCGGGCCGCTGATGCGGTTGCGGCAGTAGATGTCCGAGCTGATGCTGTGCGGCAGAATGCCCTGCTGAATAGCGACACGCGCCACGTCAAAACTAAAGCTGGCGGTGCCGTGCCCTACATCCAGACGCACACCGCGCTGAATAGCCTGCGCTACGGAGGCTCTCAGTTGCCCGGCCGGGTTGAGAATGCGGTTTGGCTTGCCGTTGTAGCAGTGGGTAATGATGTCGCCGCTGGTCAGCAGTTCGGCCACTTCATCGAGGTCCGGCGGGTTGTTGCCGATGTGCACCATCAGCGGCAAATCGCCGTTTTCTTTCTGGATAGCCTTGGCGCGCACCAGCGGCGTAATGCCGTTATCGCCCACCACGCTGCTGCTCATCCGCGCTTTTAAGCCCACGATAAAGTCCGGGTGGCGCTTCACCGCGCCGCGCACGGCGTCAGCGTCGATATTCGCCATATTGGACAGTTCGTTTTGGGCAATCAGGCCCACGCGGGAAATGTTCAGCAGGGCATAAACTTCGGTCGTCGCGCTGCGGGTGATTTGATAGAAATCGTCGACGTCATCGGCGCCGGTGCTGCCCGCGTCGACCACCGTAGTGACACCGGTATGAATGCCCACGCTGTCAGGCTCGTCGTGGTAGATAGGGGACCTGGGGTAACAGTGAACGTGGGAGTCAATCCAGCCGGCGCTAACGTAGTATTCGCCGTTCAGCTGGCGTTCTTCAGTTGCCTCGCCGGTTATCTTGCCTAAGGCGGCAATCTTGCCGTCCTTCAGGGCGATATCGATCACGGTATCGTCCACCAGCCGCGCCTCGCGCAGGATCAGGTCAAACATATTTTTCTCCTTAACTGGCGGGCGAGCCGCAGCCCGTCCGCCCTGGAAATACTGCTTACAACGCTACCGGGAAGATCGAGCCTAAGATCATTGCGCCGAGGATCGCCCCGCCGGTGATCGGTTTGCCCCAGAGATAAAACAGCAGAGAGCCCACCAACGAGCCGATACCGATTGGAATCGAAGCCGTCATGGCGCTGAGGATAATCAACGGCCCGAGGAAGCGGCCGGAAGCGTTACCCGCGCCCATCATGACATCCGCCCCGTAGGTGGAGTCGCTCTGATTGATGGTGAACTTACGCGCCAGGATGATGAGGTAGCCAATGGCCAGGCCAATCACCAGCCCGGTGATCAACGAAGCGCCAAAGTTAGCGACCGGGAAAACAAAGCCTGCGCCCAGCAGCAGCGCCGGAACGCCGAGGCCTACGCCGGTTTGAATCGCCCCACCGATATCCAGAATCCCCACCAGCGAACCTTCAATGATGCGGGCAAACAGGAAGCTTGCGCCAAACGCCGCCACCGCACCGTAAACGCCGGTATCAATCCCCGACTTCAGCATCGCCACGAAAGCCACTTCGTTAAACGCGCCGATGCCGTACAGGTAGTACATATGCGTCCCGGCAAACACGCCGGAGGAGAGCAGGCCCACAAAGATTGGGAATGACCAGTCCGCGTACCAAAAACCTTTATTCTGTTCCATGCGTTATCCCCTTATTTGCCGCTCAGCGAGTTATGCAGCAGATCCAGCCAGTTCGGCACGGTCATGTGGAAAGACTCGATCATCTTCATGTCGAACCCACGGAAGAAGGCACTCAGAACAAAGAGGGCAACGATAGCCGTCATCATCACTTTGGTAACGCGGTGCCAGCCGCTTTCTTCAACGCCTTTACCGATCAGGATGCCAAGCACCAGACCCGGTACGGCGTTACCCATGATCAGCTGCGCTGCGCCGCCGAAGATGGTTGCCCAGAAACCAGATTTTTTACCGGCGTCGATAGCCGCCAGCCAGAAAATAACCGGCATCACGGTGTTCACCAGCAGGTTGGCCGCAGGCACCAGCACTTTCACCGCCGTCACCTGAAGCGCCGCCGGCACCGCAGACGCGGTTGAGTTCAGAAACGCCACCACGATCATGCCGATGATGCCGCAGGCGATAGCCATTTTTCTTGGGTCGTGGAGGGTTTCCGCCACGTTGCGATTCTTCACCATCAGTGCCGCCGCGCCCCAGTTAGGGATGATGCGGTGGTCAACGTCCTGGGTGAACGCACCTGCTGCAACGGAAGAAGCCCACGCGTTGAAGAAGAAGCCGAGGCCAAAGGAGAAGTGAGAAGCCGGGTCCCCTTCGCAGGAGTTCAGCTCGCCGAGTGTACGAAATGCGCCCATGCCCTGAGTGGTTGGCGCATGGAACATACGCGCGGCTCCGGCACCAACGCCCACGCCGACGAGGCCGCCGATAATGAGTGATTTTATTAATATAATTAAGAACATGAGTCTGCCCTTTTCTACCCTGCTTATCTGTCGCTGTAGCCGCGTTAGCTGCGCTCAGTCACCCGAATCACTTACCCAAGTAAGCTCATCGGACTGCCTTCCCTTGCTGCCTTGCTACAACACCAGCTAATTGGGTATAAATGTTTGAATTAACTAGAGACGAAATCTACCTCATCGAGGTTAAGAGCCGTCACGTTGACGGAAACATCCAGCTCCACGCTGTAGCTCCGCCTTTCCCGACGCAGGAAGAAGAACAGAAAAGCTTCTTTGCGCACCCTGACCTGCGCCTGAACAACCTGCACGTCCTGTGGCTCAATGCGCAGAAGAATGTGGTTGGTGGATTTGAGCACCGTGCCCTGAACGTGGTTCAGGGCGTCGGAGAAGGCTTTGGCTTTGGTATCGCCGCGCCCGCTGACTCGCACCGTAGTTGCGAATTTCTCTTTCATACTCAGCTGCCGTACTTCTTGTTCCAGGCCAGCACCAGGCGCTCGCCCAGCTCTTCTTTATCCATAAAGCCAAAGCCAAGCACGTTGTTGCCTTCGTTAATCGCCGTCACGCCTTCATCAACGGAGCGCATGCCGTATTTGGCTTTGTAGCCATGTTTGGTTTGTGCGGTGATAGCGCCTGCGCCACCGCTGCCGCAGAAGGAAATACCAAAAGTGGCGTTTTCTGCTTTCATCACGTCGCCTAGCTTCATGTCGGCGGCGACGCCTGGAATAACCACGGCGCGACCGCCCGCTTTTTCGATCCCTGCTGCAACTTTCTGGCCTTTGCCCAGACGGTCACCAATCACTACGGTAATTTGTTCCATTTTTTTCTCCTGATGATTCAAAGATTGTCTTTCGCCACTTCGAAATGCACTGACAGCAACCACGCTTCTTCTACCGGCAGATTCCCGAACTGATCGACCACCGCCTGCGCCATTTCCATCGACTCGGCGGAGATCTCTTCGAACAAGCTCTCTTCCACTTCTGGTAACGGCTCCCCGGTGAGAGAGCGATGAATCATCGCCTTCACGTGGGAGGCCAGCATTTGTTCCTGTACCGCGTTGGGCGTGATGTGCTTACTTTTGAACAGCGCGTAAATAAAATCCTGAATACGCGTCGTTAATTCCTCGGCTTCATTAACCATTACCGCTCCGTTATTCACCCTGGGTACCTCGTTAACTAATCTGTTTTTTAAACTACCTGGCGGGGTGGAAGGTTTGTAGCGAGTTGTTTTCCACTTCGAAGTGGAAATCGGTGAGGCAATAGTGATCTGTTCCACATAAAGGCCCGGAATGGCGGTTTTCAGCTGGCTTACCGTGAATCTGGTCACATAACCGAGTGATAAAAGGCCCCTTTTCCAGCGGCCCTTTTTGTTCGAAAGTGTGATGGGAGGACAGTTTTGCCGCCATTATTGGCGTTGCTTATGGCAAAGGAATCGACGTTCACGAGGCATTACGCAAAAACAGAAGCGGGAGATAGAAAAGAAGTCAGGCGCGCTTTAGGCTGATTTTCGCCTGGTTTTGCCACCAGCATCAGCAATAAAAATTAGCTTATAAGGCAATTTAATTGCTATGTTAACCTCGTCAGGGAGTGACCGTATGTTTCGCGTTCAATTGCATGTGGATGTCTTCGATGAAATAACAGAATTGCCTCCCGTCGTTCAGGCAAAAATGCTGCGTCTGATTGATAAAATTAAACAAAATGCGACATCGCTGCGTGAGCCTGATAGCAAACCCTTAGGCAATGGGCTGTTTGAAATAAGGACGATGGGAACCCATATCGCACGGGGGCTTTATGTCTACCAAAAAGGACGAGTTATTTATCTTTTACGGGTTTTTGTTAAGAAAACGGCAAAAACACCAACTGAGGAAATCAGGCTGGCTTTTCAACGACTAGAGGAGATGCTCAATGAAAAAGAGTAAAAGTATCGACTGGGAAAAAGCGCGCGCAGACCTGCTAACCAACCCCGAAGTACAGGCCGCTTATGAAGCCGAAGAGCGTAAGCTGCGGCTGCAGGCAATGCTTGCTGAATGGCGCAGCCATGAAGGACTAACACGCGCACAGGTTGCCGAGCGTATGGGCGTCACGCCGCCAACGGTCTCTCGTATGGAAGCCAATATTATCAAAGCCAGTATTGAAACCGTTGTCCGTTACGCAAAAGCCTGCGGCGTCAAACATCCAAAGATTATCCTCTAATGAAAATCGACGCTGAAATCACCTTCCGTAAGCTTGAGATCTTTATGGAGTTTATGGAGAAAGGGAACATTGCGCGCACCGCCGAAGCGCTGGGTATTAGCGGGGTTAGCGTGCATCGCGCGCTGCATACGCTGGAAGAAGGTGTGCGCTGCCCGCTGTTTATTCATAAAGGGCGCAACCTGGTGCCGCTGGAATCTGCGCTCACCCTGCTGGAACACTGCAAAGAAGTGGTGGCGCTGATGGCGCGCGGCATCGATGAAACCCGTCAGGCCGCGGGCGTTGGGCAGGGCCGGCTGCGCATCGGCACCCTCTATTCCCTGACGCTCGAAACCGTTCCGAAACTGATCATGGGCATGAAACTGAGGCGACCAGAGCTGGAAATGGATCTCACCATGGGCTCAAATCAGGTGCTGCTGAATATGCTGGAAGACGGCGTGCTGGACGCAATCCTGATTTCTATTTCCGAAGGCGAAGTCGATCGCTCAAGGCTGGAAGTCCTGCCGATGTTCCGGGACGATATTTTCCTCGCCGCACCGGCCAGCTTCCCGCTCGACACCAGCCATCCGGCAGATTTACGCGAGTTCCACGGTGAAAAATTTGTTTCGCTCGCGGAAGGCTTTGCTACCTACGCGGGCTTTCAGGAAGCCTTTAGCGTCGCCGGTTTCGAACCGGAAATCGTCACCCGCGTAAACGACATTTTCTCGATGGTCAGCCTGGTACAGGCGGGCGTCGGGCTGACGTTGATGCCCGGCAGAATGAAGAAGGTGTATGAAAATTCGGTGCAGCTTTTAAGGCTTGCCGAGCAGTACCAGATGAAGCAGACCATCGCTATCGTCTTCGCCCGTAATCGCGAACTTGACCCGAACCTGCTGGCGCTGGCCGCCGAGGGGCGCATGTACGCCCGCTCGTTTATCGATACGCCTAACGCGCCGCCTTAGTTTTTTCCGCAAGATGAACGATGGCCGCCACTTTATTTTGTTCCCGGCAGACGGCGATCCCTTCCCGAAACGCCTGCCGTGTCAGCCCCGAAAGTACGCTGCCCGGCGGCATTTCAACAGCCAGACGCACGTCGCGCTCGTTGGCGGCAACCATCGCCTCTCGCCAGCGCACGGTCCGCGCCATGTTAAGCGCCAGATCTTCGGCAATTTGTTCCGGCTGCCATTGGACGCGGCCCGTGCTGCCGCTGAGATAAGCGCAGGACGGGCGGCTCAACGCCACATCGGCAAACGCCTGCTTAAGCTTCTGTGCGGGTTCATTTAGCAGCGCACAATGGGACGGCACGCTAACCGCCAATTGGCGAGCTTTTTGCGCCCCCTGCTCCAACGCCCGGTGCGCCACCTTCTCCATAGCCAGCTCGCTCCCGGCAATGACGATTTGCTGCTCGGCATTGATATTCGCGATATAGGTTTCGCTGCCCGCCACCAGGGCTTCAACCTGCTCAAGACGCAGCCCGACGATGGCCGTTAAGCCGTAACCTTCTGGATAAGCCTGTTCCATCAGGTCGCCACGAAGCGCCACCAGCCGCAGGGCATCGGAAAAACGGATGACGCCGGCCATCACCGCGGCCGGAAACGCCCCGATAGACAGGCCGCTGACTATGTCCGGCTTCACGCCATTACGCTCAAGCTCCTGCGCCCAGGCCACGCCTGCGATTAGCAGGCAAAGCTGCACCGCGCGGGTATGCTTCAGCGCGGCAGCGCTATCCAGCTGGTTTGCTTCATCGCCTAAAACCGCCCTTACCTGCGCCATGATGGCGTCACGCTCGGGTAAATTTTGCAGCATGTCCGCCCGCTGCGTTCCCTGTCCGGGAAAGGTAAAAAGTATCTTCATCCGTTATCCTCCGGCTGCCAGGGATTAACCACGAGCTGCGGCCCCTGATTGGTTTTCAGCAGCACGCGCTTTTCCCTTAGCCATTCCGCCAGCGCAAACGCCCCATAGGGCGTTTCGATTTGCGTATCGGCCCGGCAAAGCAGTTTGTCGGTCAGGCTCTGCCACTCTGCCAGCGCCTCTTTTGCTATCGGCTGTGGGCAGCGGACCAGCAAATCAAGGTCGCTCGCGGCGTGCATCACCGGCACTTCGGTTGCCAGCGTATAGCCTACGCTCCCGGTAATGCCCCAGCGCCATGCCCACGGGCGGCTTGCCAGTTGAATAGCCCCCTGCACCGGCGGCATGGAAACAAACGGGGAATTGAGCAGCAGGTCACGGCTGGATAACGCCTCCGGGCTGACGACGCGCTTCACGCTCGCCGGATTCACCCAACCCGCAGCTCGCTGGTCGCGCCGCATTCCTCGCACGCCTACCGGAACACGTCCGTCACGCTCGACATCACGCCGCACCACCACCGGCAGCGCAGGGCGCCACTGGCTGGTGACCCACTCCTCGTTAGCACCTTCCAGCGCTTCGCGGTCGGTGAGCCAAAGGAGATCGTGGGGGCGTAATGTCGGCATTATTTAAAGTCCTGAAGTCAGCGTAATAAACAGCGGTAGCGACAGGATAGAGAGTACCGAGCTTAGCAACAACACGGCTTCTGCATCCGGCGACTGCACGCCAAAGCGGTTGCCAAAGACCACGCCAAAGAAGCCGGCGGCCAGGGCAATCATCAGGATGGAAGTAATCGCTACCGGGCCGGTCAGGCCAAGCGCCAGCACGATGCCCCAGGCGATGAACGGCTGAATCAGCAACTTGGTAACGGTCGCGGCGATCACCATGGTATTGATCTGCAGCCTGCGGGCCGACAGGATCACCCCGGTCAGGAACAGCGCAGCGGCGGTAGCGGCCAGGCCCAGCGGTTTAATCGAGGCCAGCAGCAGGTCAGGCATACGGATACCGATAGCCGACAGCACAACCCCAAGCAATGGCCCCCAGACGATAGGTTTTTTCACCGAACGCCACATCAGCACCGGCAGCATCGCCAGCGTTGAGCCGCTGTTTTCACCGGCCGCACGGGCTTTTTCACGCTCAAGAATCAGCAGGCAGAACGGCGTCATCAGGACGGAACCGCAGGCAATCGACACCGCCACGGAAAGCGAAGTCGAAGAGCCTTCACCGAGCACGCTGCCTAAAATTGGCAGGCCGAGCGCGGCATAGTTAGGCAGCGCCACGGTAAGGGTCAGCACGGCAGCATCCTGCGGCGACTTTTTAAATACGCTGGTCGCCAGGAAGTAAATCGCCGCATAGGTAATCCACATCGCAAGCACCAGCACCACAATCAGCGGTGACTGCTGAACAATGCCAAGCCACGGCGTTTGAACGGTCGCGCTAAACAGCGCGGCGGGTAGAGCAAAGTCCATGACAAAAATGTTTAACAGCGAGACATTTTTGTTATCGACCATTTTCGCTTTGCCGGCGAAAAATCCCAGCAGCATGATGACAAAAATAGGGGCCAGAGCATGAACGATCACGTAAGTCATAACTTCACCTTGAGTCAATAAAGAGAGTTAGCACGGTCGCGATATTTATTATTTTCGGACGTTTTTTTTACTCAGGCACGGCGTACCGTGCCTGGTTATAGAGTCCGGCAGGTTTGTCTTTTTTTATTACCAGCTGGCGCGCATACGTTCGCGAACCAGCGCCGAACTGTGGCGATTTTTCGCCAGCAGACGGCATTTCAGCGAAGTCTCGCTACGTGCTTCTTTCACCGCCGTACTCAGAGCAGCCTTCACTTTTGCCACATCGTCGCTCTGCGGAGCATCCGGGTGGCTGATATCCAGCAGCGCCGAAAGCAGGCCGAGAGTTTCATAGTTGCTGATGTCGTAGGCCATCGGTGGAATGGTGGCGGCCAGCTTCTCCAGCGCCTCCACGGTGCGTAAGGTGATGCGCGCGGCGGACTCTTTCCCCATCGCGTGGATCATCACGCCCTTGTCGTTAAAGGCGATCAATCGGTTAGCCTGGTAACCATGGGCGAGAAACGCCCCGGACATCGCTTTGCCGACAATCAGGCCCACAACAGGATGCCCGGCCAGGCGAGCATTGGCATAAGCGCCTGCGGCACCGGCCAGCGCCTGATGAATACCGAATGCCTCTTCGCGGCGGCCATAGGCCTGGCTTGGGACATCAATCACCGCAACGATGGCGCGCTTTTCAGCCTTGTTTGCATCTTCAGCGATGGTTTCGCTGACCACTTTTGCCAGCGTCCAGCCTTCTAACAGCCCCACTTCGCCGCCAGCAGCACGGGGATAATGGTTATTGGCATCGGGCACCACGGCGATAAAGCGGGCAGGTTTCCCGTCAACGTTGCCGTCGGCGACCTGTACGGAGGCGCACAGCCCCGCCATACGAGGTGCATCCGGAACTAAAGTATCCAGCCAAACGGCGGCGCGATTCAGTTTCTGGCTCATTAACGTTTCTCCCCAAAAAGCTGTTTGATCTGTTCGGCATCAGCCTGCTGGCTGGTGTCGAAATGGGTCAGGCGATCCAGATACCACGCGTAGTTATCGGTGCGATGCTGCGCCGGAACGCCTTTGGCGATGGCTTCATTGACCGCCTGCTTCACGGCATGGACGCCGTCGCCAACCAGCGCGTCCACCAGCCCGCTCTGATAGCGAACTTCACCGCCGGTCATGCCCCAGATAAACGGCCGGTCGCGGGAGTCATATTCCTCAATGCCCGCTTCCTGCTCGATAACCTGCGGGCCGTTGAGGCCAAGACGTGCCTCGCGAGTCACAATCAAATAGCTGCAAAGCGCGGCGGCGATCGACATTCCGCCGAAGCAGCCCACGGTGCCGGCCACAACGCCAATCACCGGGGTGTAGCGACGTAAATCGACAATCGCTGCGTGAATATCGGCAATCGCCGCCAGGCCGAGGTTGGCCTCCTGCAGGCGCACGCCGCCGGTTTCCAGGCAAAGCACAGCCTGAGTAGGAATGCCGTGGCGGTTGTCTTCCGCCGCCAGTTCAAGCGCGGCCGCCATTTTTGCGCCGGACACTTCGCCCATGCTGCCGCCCTGGAATGCGCCTTCGATGGCAATCACCACCGCCGGGCCACCGTTAATCGTGCCTTTGGCAACGACCATGCCGTCATCAGATTGCGGCACAATGCCCTGCGGCCCCAGCCACGGCGAGACAATGCCGTCGAACGGGTCGAGCAATTCACGATAGCTGCCTTCATCCAGCAGCAGACGTGCGCGCTCGCGGGCTCTTAATTCAATAAAGCTGCTGTCGTCACGCATGAGCCACCTCCTCAAAGACCTGTTCAATACGGATACGCGCCACGCCCGGCGTCGCGCCAAAATCATGAATTTTCAACTCTCCGGCAGGCAGGCTGCTTAGCGCGGCCAGGCGCTCGAAAAGTGCTTTCCAGCGTTTTTCGCTGTTATCGACGGAGGTGGTGATGTCGATGGTCAGAGTCTGCCCCTGTGCGGCAGAAAACAGGACTTCCATATCGCCGGAGCCCACCACGCCAGCCAGGGCTTTGCCTGTGGCCGTGCGGGTTGCCGGAAATGACAACGTAATGTGTTCCATAACGCCCTCGTTAAATAAGTGAGTGAAGCGGGGTGGCATCGTTGGCGATGCGGTCCAGCAGCAGCGTGGCGGCGAGCAAATCAGCCGCCCCGCCCGGTGAGGCATTTAGCGCCAGCATGTTGCGGTCGAGCACGTCCAGCGCGTCGCGGCCTTCCTGGCGCGAAATACCGCCGTTGATCAGCACGCTGCGGGCACCGTTCTGCATCGTTTCCAGGCCGGTTAACCCGGCGCGAGAGAGCACGCAGGTATCTGACAGCGAAGTCATAATCGCCATCAGAGCGTCAATGCGAGCCTCGCCCTCGGTTGCTCCGGACTGGCGGCTGCGGCGCAGCTGAGGCAGCGCGAGACGCATAACGTGAGGAAAGCCCTGCTGAGCTTCTTCTCGTGCGCCCGGTACGCGATAGCGTCTTGTGGCTCTCAACCCTTTGCTAAAGCTCTTTGGGGCTGCCTCATCAGGAAGCCCAGCCAGCCGTGCTGCCGTAGCGGTAATCTCCGCGCTGCTGCCTGCCATACCGTGCATAGCGGCGGCGGAAACCAGCAGGCCAAGCGCCCAGATTGCGCCCCGGTGGGTGTTCACCCCGCAGGTCGCCGCCATCATCTGCTGCTCCCCTTCGCGCCCCAGGCGCCCGACCAGTTGGCGCAGCGCGATGTCTGCCGGACGTTCCCAGCTTTGTAATGCCAGAGCATGAAATGTCGGGGTCAGGCTGTGGGCCGATCGCTCCATCAGCGCCAGGCTGAGATCGTGATGGGCGCCATTCCCCCGGCTGTCCACCAGACCGGGTTTTGGGCTCAGACGGGCTTCTTCAATCAGGCTTTGGGTTGCCGCCCTTGCCAGCCAGCCCGCCCCTGCCTCAACGCCTTTCTGTGGATGTAATTTCATTACCAGCTCCGGAATTTCGCCGGCGGGTTGTAGAGACCGCCGGACCATTCGACCAGATCGGCCACGCTGCTTGCCGCCAGCAGGGAACGAGTCGCATCGCTGCGGCGGATCCCCATGTCTTCCGGGTAAGCCACTTTGCCGCTCTGGCGAAGCGCCGCGACGCGCTTAGCGTCAACGCCCAGGCCGATGTCGGTGATACCGGCCACCGCTGCCACCATCGCACGTCGCTCTTCCAGGCTCTCCGCGCGGTAGAGATATGCAATCCCTTCCTCGGTCAGCACGTGGGTTACGTCGTCGCCGTAAATCATCACCGGTGCCAGCGGCATACCGGAGGTTTTAGCCACTTCAACAGCATCCAGGGTTTCTACGAAGGTTGGCTTCACGCCCGCCTGGAAGGTTTCGACCATCTGCACCACCAGCTTTTTGCCGCGCTGCATCGGGTCAGGTTCAGTTATCATGTTCAGCCAGGCCGGTGTGGCATGGCGACGACCGTGCGGGTCATGGCCCATGTTTGGCGCGCCGCCGAAGCCCGACAGGCGGCCACGCGTCACGGTAGAAGAGTTCGCCAGGCCATCAACCTGCAGGGTCGAACCGATAAACATATCCACCGCGTATTGCCCTGCCAGCTGGCACATAGCGCGGTTGGAACGCATGGAGCCGTCGGCACCGGTAAAGAAGATATCCGGGCGAGCGCGGATGTATTCTTCCATCCCCAGCTCACCGCCGAAGCAGTGCACGCTCTCAACCCAGCCGCTTTCAATCGCCGGGATCAGCGTCGGGTGTGGGTTCAGGGTCCAGTGCTTGCAGATTTTGCCTTTCAGGCCAAGCCGTTCGCCGTAGGTGGGCAGCAGCAGCTCGATGGCGGCGGTGTTGAAGCCGATCCCGTGGTTCAGCGACTGCACCTGATGCTCGGCGTAAATGCCTTTGATAGCCATCATTGCCATCAGGATATGTTCCTGCTTGATCAGG
Organism: Cedecea selenatireducens; assembly: GCF_042138895.1. Lineage (NCBI taxonomy): Bacteria > Pseudomonadati > Pseudomonadota > Gammaproteobacteria > Enterobacterales > Enterobacteriaceae > Cedecea > Cedecea selenatireducens. The sequence continues at coordinate 352,518 of NZ_JBHIKW010000003.1, forward strand.
CGCGGGTCGCGGGTAAACAGCGGTTCGATAAAGAACGGCTTATCGGCAACCACCACGTAGTCAATCCACGAGCCGGGAATGTCCACGCGCGGCAGGTCACAGTCGTCGTCCACCAGTTCATTAACCTGGGCGATAACAATGCCGTCGTGGAAGGCGGCAGCCTCAACCAGCGCTGGGGTATCTTCGGTGCTCGGCCCGGTGTACAGGTTGCCTTTACGGTCAGCTTTATACCCGGCGATAAGCGCGACGTTAGGCGCAAGATCGACGTATAAGCGCGCATAAAGCTCGATGTAGGTGTGAATAGAGCCAATTTCCAACTGCCCGTCTTCCAACAGTTGAGAAATACGCAGGCTTTGGGTACCGGAGAAAGAGAAGTCGAGCTTACGGGCAATGCCTTTTTCAAAGATATCAAGGTGTTCACTGCGGCCGACGCTCGGCATGATCATATGCAGATCGTGTACTTTTTGCGGGCTGACTTCCGCCAGCATGCGGGAGAGAAAATCTGCCTGTTTCTGGTTGTTACCTTCCAGCACCACCCGGTCACCCGGCGCAATCAGCTTTTCCATCACTGCGACGAGGTCCCCGGTCGGGATCACCTTGCCCTGTACGTTGCTGGACGCCATTCGCCGCTGCTTCTCGGTGCGGCGTGTGTTCCAGACGCGGGCAGGCGTTTGGCTAGCACTCATTATTAACCTCCTGATTCAGCAAATCATTTTGATTGGCTTTAGTCTGGTTAAAAGTGTGCGCCACGCCGGGTTGGCTATCAATTAAGCTCAGGAACCAATCATTAGCCTTAGAGTAATAATGGATTTACCGTTTTGTGATCGAGGTAGAAGGTGAAGTTGGCCAGGGTGCGCTACACACAAACGAGGGAGGAAAAAAGTGTACTCTGAAGCTCCCGGTGTTAAGGTTAGCGGGTCTTCAATACAGGTTTTAACGTCATGCTACTCACCACAATCCTCAACAATCCTTGGCTGAAACAGCCGCGCATCGCTTAGCGCGTTCAAGTTTTCCCTCTGCAAATTGAAACGGAACTTTGTTCCGTCGGCATACTATTGTTGTGAGAAAAAACATGTCAAAGACTGAAAAACACTGGTCTCAGGTCGAATACCTGCACGAAACGGTGACTAACCCCAATATTCATATCAAAGGCCGGCACAGCTATTACAGCGACTGCTGGGATGGCGGCTTTGAGCAAAGCGCGGTGCGCTACCTTCAGGGAGACGCGATTAGCCAGCAGTGGGAACCCATTGGCGTGCTCGACCAGCTGTGGATTGGCGATTACGTTTGCATTGCCGCCGAGGCGGTGATCCTGATGGGCGGCAATCACACGCACCGCAGCGACTGGTTTTCCCTTTATCCGTTTATCGAAACCATCAAAGACGCTTACCGCGCCAAAGGCGATACCACGCTGGGAGACGGATGCTGGATAGGCATGAGGGCAATGATTATGCCTGGCGTGACCATAGGCGCAGGCGCGATTATTGCCGCAGGCAGCGTGGTGACAAAAAACGTCAGCCCTTATAGCGTGGTCGGCGGCAACCCGGCAAAACCTATCGCCTTGCGTTTCGAACCCGAAGTGATTGAGCGGCTGCTGAAGCTGCAAATTTATCAGCTAAGCGATGAGCATTTTCAGGCTATTCAGCCCCTGCTGAGCAATAACGATATTGATGCGCTGGAACGCGCGGTGAGAGCACTGCAATAAAGAGAGCGGGCGGGAATAACCCGCCCGTTTTTAAATCTTAGCGGAACTTCTTGTGGTAGGTATCGCGCGTGGTTTTGAAGTCAGCCGCAGCGGCCTGAGCTTCTGTGACTTTGCCTTCAGTAGCCAGCTTCAGCGCACCGTCAATCTGGCCCACGAGGATATCAAACCCGTGGCGGTACTCTTTCATGTTGGCGCTGTCGGCTGCTTCATTTTCCAGCTTTGGCGGCGTCCCTTTTTGCGCATCCAGAGCTGCTTCACGCATGTTGCCCAGTGAAGTTTTCAGCTCGGCGGCATCTTTGGTGCTCAGCACGGTTTTGTAGTTTTTGGCGATAATGTCCATGTCGTCGCCAACGTCTTTAGCAAAAGCGACGCCGGACAACAAAACGGATGATACTGCTAACATTGCAATCAGTTGCTTACGCATTTACTCACCTTTCCTTTATCTTTTTTCTACTCGTCATACTTCAAGCTACAGCGGTGTTGGCTGCTTTCGCTCACCCCAGTCACTTACCCAAGTAAGCTCCTGGGGGTTTACTCTCTTGCCGCCTGGCTGTAACTCGAATTATTTAGAGTATTTTTTTGAGGTAGGCGCGGCAGGACGCGCCACATTGCTTTACTGACCGGCTATCTTCATCTCCGGAAGTAAGACTGAACCACACTGAATGTTGCTACGTGTTTCTATATCGTTGCCAATAGTAACTATCTCGCGCCACATGTCCTTCAGGTTACCGGCGATGGTGATTTCGCTCACCGGATACTGGATCTCACCGTTCTCAACCCAGAAGCCTGCCGCACCGCGAGAATAGTCGCCGGTAATGCCGCTTACACCCTGCCCCATCAGCTCGGTCACCACCAGCCCGGTGCCCATCTGTTTCAGCATTTCCTCAAAGCCGAGGCCTTGACCGGCAATACGCCAGTTGTGGATGCCGCCCGCGTGGCCGGTGCTTTTCAGCCCAAGCTTACGCGCGGAATAGTTGGTCAGCAGCCACTGCTGCAGCACGCCGTCTTTGATGATGTCACGGCGTTCCGTGCGCACGCCTTCGCTGTCGAACGGCGTGGAGGCCAGGCCTTTCAGCAGGTGCGGATGCTCTTCAATGGTCAGCCAGTCCGGCAGGATTTGCTTGCCGAGGGAGTCCAGCAGGAAAGTCGATTTACGGTACACCGCGCCGCCTGCAATCGCGCCGACCAGGTGACCGAACAGCCCGGTCGCCACTTCATTGGCGAAAATAACCGGCGCTTTCATGGTGGACAGCTTACGCGGCGACAGGCGGGACAACGTGCGGCGTGCGCAGTCGGCACCGACCCACTCGGGTGACTTAAGGTCTTCCATCGCACGGCCGATGGTGTAGGCATAATCGCGTTCCATATCGCCGTTCTCTTCGGCAATCACGCAGCTCGAAAGAGAGTGACGAGTGGAACAATAGCTTTGCAGCATGCCGTGGCTGTTGCCAAAGACTTTGATGCCGTAATGGCTGTTAAAGCTGCCGCCTTCGGTGTTGGTAATACGCTTGTCCACGTTCAGGGAGGCGTTTTCCGCTCGCGCGGCAAGCTCAATAGCACGCTCCGGGTCAATCTCCGCCGGGTGGAAGAGATCCAGATCGGGTGCATCAAAGGCCAGAAGTTCTTTATCGGCCACGCCTGCATAAGGATCCGGCGAGGTATAGCGCGCGATATCCAGCGCCGCCTGTACGGTACGCGCTATCGCGTCCGGGCTAAGGTCGGTGGACGAAGCGCTGCCCTTGCGGTTTTGATGATAAACGGTGATGCCAAGCGCACCATCGCTGTTGAATTCGACATTTTCCACCTCACCGTAGCGGGTGCTGACGCTGATACCAGTGGTTTTACTGACCGCAACTTCCGCGCCGTCTGACTTGTCTTTCGCCAGCTCCAGCGCCTGTGAAACCGCCTGCTCCAGAACCTGACGTTGTTGTGCTACTTGCGTGTTTACTTTCATCGCTACTGCCATAATGTAAGGTGAGTCGTTCAAGTCTAACAGGATCAGAACAATTTCGCAGTGCAGCCCCATTGCTGGTAATATCCGCGTCAACTTTTTAAGGAGCCTAATATGACCAAGCAGCCCGAAGACTGGCTCGACGACGTGCCCGATGATGAAAATGAAGACGAAGATGATGAGATTATCTGGGTCAGTAAAAGTGAAATTAAGCGCGACGCCGAAGAGCTAAAACATCTCGGCGTTGAGCTGATGGAACTGGGCAAAAATGCCCTGGAAAAAATCCCGCTCGACGATGATTTGCGTGCCGCGATTGAGCTGGCGCAGCGCATTAAGAAAGAAGGTCGCCGCCGCCAGATACAGCTGATCGGCAAGATGATGCGTTCCCGCGATATGGACCCTATCCGTCAGGCGCTCGACAAGCTGAAAAACCGCCACAACCAGCAGGTATCGCTGTTCCACAAGCTGGAAGCGCTGCGCGACCGTCTGGTCGAAGAAGGCGACGAGGCGATGAGCGAAGTCCTGAGACTTTATCCGCAGGCTGACCGCCAGCAGCTGCGCGTGCTTATCCGTAACGCGCAAAAAGAAAAAGCGGCCAATAAGCCGCCTAAGTCCTATCGTCAGATCTTCTCTTACCTTCGCGAACTCGCCGAAGCGCAGGAAAGCTAAGACGCTAGCGCTGGCCCGATGTTCTCCGCGGCCAGCGCTCGATTATATCTGACCTTTCTCAGGTCAAATTACTGCGTCGATACAGCGCCACGCCCACCGCCAGCACGGCGAGCATTCCCGCACAGCTGCGGTTCACCCAACGCATCACGTTAGCGGAGAACTTACGCATCGCATGGCGGCCACCCCAGGCGTAAATCGTCATCATGATGCAGTCGATAATCGCACTGACCAGCGCCAGAATCATGTACTGCATCGCCACCGGCTCCTGCGGGCGGATGAACTGCGGTAAAAATGCCGAGAAGAACAGCAGCCCCTTCGGGTTGGATAAACCGACCATCAGCGAGCGTAAAAAAGCCGTTTTTCCCGTGGCCACCGCTGCCGAAGCGCTCACGCTCAGGGCCTTAGCAGGGGCACGCCACAAAACGTAAGCCAGATACACCAGATAAAGCGCACCGCCCCACTTCACCACCGCAAACAGCTGCTCGGAAGCCTGCAACAATGCGCCCAGGCCGCAGCCCACCGCGCCAATCAGCAGCAGGTCGGCCAATACCGCCCCAAGAAAGCCGTAGCCCGCAATACGCATCCCGTAAGTCGCTCCGTTATTGAGCGCTAAAAGCATCGACGGGCCGGGCGTCACCATCACCGCGCTAACGGCGATGACGTAAAGAAAAAGCGTGGTGATATCCATCAATCAAGTCCTGGTAAGCAAAAACACATCAGCGCCCGCCGGTGATTGGCCGGCGGGCACGTTAAGAAAGTTGTGGTTTAAACGCTGCGTTCCATCACGACGCGGCAGAGATCGTCAAAAAATCGCTGATACCGCGCCTCGTCGATAGGCTGCGGGTAACTCAGCACGATCAGTTGATGGTCGGGAATGTCCGCATGGTAGGTCGGGTGGAAATGCGGGTATGCGTTTTCACTGAACCCGAGGCTTTGGTAAAAGCGCAGCCGCTTATGGGCGATCTCCGTGGTCAGCGGATCGATTTCGAGAATGGTTTGCGGGTAAAGCTGTAAAAACTGGCTCAGCATCCGTTTGCCGTAGCCCTGCGCACGCAGCTGGTCGTTGACGGCAAGGTGCTCAATATAGGCGTAGTCGTCAAAGTCCCATGCGCCAATCATGCCGACAAACTGCTCGCCGTCGAACCACGCCTGCAGGCTGTAGTTTGGGTTAGCAAGTGCGCTGATTTTTGCGGCCGGCTGGCGTTTTTCGTGGCGCGGAAAGGCGCTTTCATACAGCTCGTCCACGCTTTCAAAGTACGGGGAGCTGCGGTCGGTAATTCGTTTTATCGTTAGCATGGCGCGCAGTTTATCAAATGCAGGCGGAGAAATAACCTGGCGGCTGGCGGCGTAAGCCAGAGCTAAAAAAATGGCCCCATTTGTGGGGCCACTATTCTTCGAACGTAAAGTCTTCGAGCGTTAAGCCTTTTGAGCGCTAAGCGCGGTCGACCGTAAAGGCTAAAACCTCGGAGAGACTTTCTGCCCCCAGCGCCAGCATGATCAGGCGGTCAACGCCCAACGCCACGCCGGAGCTGTCCGGCATGCCGGCTTCCAGCGCCGCCAGCAGATTCATGTCCACCGGCTGCTGCGGCAGGCCAAGAGCGGCACGTTTGCGGTTATCCTGCTCAAAACGCTGCTGCTGTTCACGCGCGTCGGTCAGTTCGTGGAAACCGTTCGCCAGCTCAATCCCTTTAAAGTACACCTCAAAGCGCTCCGCCACGCGGTGATCTTCGGTGCTGATCTGCGCCAGAGAGGCCTGACTTGCCGGGAAGTGATACACAAAGGTCGGCTTGTCCTTACCAATGTGTGGTTCAACGCCCATGGCGAACAGCAGCTGCAACAGCGTGTCCCGGTCTTCTTCTGTGTCGGCGATGTTGCTCAGGTCAAGCTTCGCCGCGGCTTCACGCAGCTGGGTTTTGTCCGCAGACAGCGGGTCGATGTCCAGATGGCGCTGGAAGACCTGCTGATAAGACAGACTTTCTGCCGCGCCACACTCCAGCACCTGCTGCAGCAGGTCATCCACCTCATTCATCAGGCGGTACATGTCGTAGTGCGGACGGTACCACTCCAGCATGGTGAACTCCGGATTGTGGTGACGCCCCATCTCTTCATTACGGAAACTGCGGCACAGCTGGAACACCGGGCCACAGCCCGCCGCCAGCAGGCGTTTCATGTGGTATTCCGGGCTGGTCATCAGGTACAGGTTCATGCCCTGAGAGTGGCCTGGGCCGACGAAACGGGTTTCAAACGGCACCAGATGAATATCGGTTACCGTCGCCTGGCTCATGCAGGGTGTTTCCACCTCCAGAACGCCGCGGTCGGCGAAAAAGCGCCGAATCTCCGCCATGATGGCGGCGCGTTTTAACAGGTTGGGGATGGACGCGCTCGGCTGCCAGGTGGCCGTTTCGCTCATGAGAAAGTCTCCGTATTTATGCAAGGCCGAGAAGTCTACCCGCATCACAGAAAGGAGACAAATTTTGCGCAGAGAATTTTAATTTCGGCGCAAATAGCGAGACTCAGGCAAAATTTTTCTCGCGCCCCAGCCGCCATTTTTCTCTTCGCACTACACCATTTAAACAATCATTTTTGTGACGCAATTCATTAACAGAAGTAATTAATCAGCGCACAGATCGGCAAAAAAATCGAACAAATCAAATTTCCCTAAAATCCCTCCGGTTATACTTCATCTACCTAAAAAGGAGCAGGGATACACCTTTCGCAGCCACCGCCTTTATGACGGTGAATACCCTTTGGTCGTATAGCTTTGCGAATTACTACAATCTGGAGGAATGTCGTGCAAACCTTTCAAGCCGATCTCGCCATTATAGGCGCCGGCGGAGCAGGCCTACGAGCAGCCATTGCGGCAGCCCAGGCTAATCCACAGGCAAAAATCGCTCTGATTTCCAAAGTCTACCCAATGCGCAGCCATACGGTTGCCGCCGAAGGGGGTTCCGCTGCCGTCGCACAGGATCACGACAGCTTCGAATACCATTTTCACGACACCGTTGCCGGAGGCGACTGGCTGTGTGAGCAGGATGTGGTTGACTACTTTGTTCACCATTGCCCAACTGAAATGACCCAGCTTGAGCAGTGGGGCTGCCCGTGGAGCCGTCGTCCGGACGGCAGCGTCAACGTCAGGCGCTTCGGCGGCATGAAGATCGAACGTACCTGGTTCGCCGCCGATAAAACCGGCTTCCATATGCTCCACACGCTGTTCCAGACCTCCCTTCAATTCCCGCAAATTCAACGCTTCGACGAACACTTCGTCCTCGACATTCTGGTCGATGACGGGCAGGCGCGCGGCGTGGTCGCGATGAACATGATGGAGGGCGAACTGGTGCAGATCCGCGCCAACGCGGTAGTGATGGCCACCGGCGGTGCCGGACGTGTTTATCGCTACAACACCAACGGCGGCATCGTCACCGGCGACGGCATGGGCATGGCGTTGAGCCACGGCGTACCGCTGCGCGACATGGAGTTTGTGCAATATCACCCAACCGGGCTGCCGGGCTCCGGCATCCTGATGACCGAAGGCTGCCGCGGCGAAGGCGGTATCCTGGTGAACAAAAACGGCTATCGCTACCTGCAGGATTACGGCATGGGGCCGGAAACCCCGCTCGGCGAGCCGAAGAACAAATACATGGAGCTCGGCCCACGCGATAAAGTGTCTCAGGCCTTCTGGCACGAGTGGCGCAAAGGCAACACCATCTCAACCCCGCGCGGGGACGTGGTTTACCTCGACCTGCGCCACCTGGGCGAGAAAAAGCTGCTTGAGCGCCTGCCGTTTATCTGCGAGCTGGCAAAAGCCTATGTCGGCGTCGACCCAATCAAAGAACCTATTCCAGTCCGCCCGACCGCGCACTACACCATGGGCGGGATTGAAACCGATACGAAGTGCGAAACCCGCATCAAAGGGCTTTACGCAGTAGGTGAATGTTCTTCCGTGGGCCTGCACGGGGCCAACCGTCTTGGCTCTAACTCGCTGGCAGAACTTGTGGTGTTCGGCCGTCTCGCGGGTGAGCAGGCGATGGAGCGTGCCGCTCAGGCTCGGCCAGCGAACGATGCCGCGCTGAACGCCCAGGCCGCCGATGTTGAAGGCCGCCTGAAGCAGTTGGTCAATCAGGAAGGCAACGAAAACTGGTCGAAAATCCGCGACGAAATGGGGCTTTCCATGGAGGAAGGCTGCGGGATTTACCGCACCACGGCATTAATGCAAAAAACCGTCGACAAGCTGGCCGAGCTGCAGGAACGCTTCAAGCGAGTGCGCATTACCGACACCTCCAGCGTCTTCAATACCGACCTGCTTTACACCATTGAACTGGGCCACGGCCTGAACGTAGCCGAATGTATGGCGCACTCCGCCATCGCTCGTACAGAGTCGCGCGGCGCTCACCAGCGCCTTGACGAAGGCCATACCGAACGCGATGACGTCAACTTCCTGAAGCACACTCTGGCCTTCCGCGACGCCGACGGCACCACTCGCCTCGACTATAGCGACGTGAAGATAACCACGCTGCCGCCAGCAAAACGCGTGTACGGCGCGGAAGCGGAAGACGCTGAGAAAAAGGAGAAGGCAAATGGCTGAGATGCAAACCCTGAAGATTGAGATTGTGCGCTACAACCCGGAAACGGACAGCAAGCCGCATAGCGAAATCTACGAAGTGCCATTTGACGAGCAAACCTCGCTGCTGGACGGACTGGGTTATATCAAAGATAACCTCGCGCCGGACCTCAGCTACCGCTGGTCGTGCCGTATGGCGATTTGTGGCTCGTGCGGCATGATGGTCAACAAAGTGCCGAAGCTGGCCTGTAAAACCTTCCTGCGCGAATACACCAAAGGCATCAAAGTAGAAGCGCTGGCGAACTTCCCGATTGAGCGCGATTTGGTGGTCGACATGACCCACTTCATCGAAAGCCTGGAGTCGATTAAGCCTTACATTATCGGCAACTCGCGCACGCCGGATCAGGGGACTAACAAGCAGACGCCCGCGCAGATGGCGAAATACCATCAGTTCTCCGGCTGCATCAACTGTGGGCTGTGCTATGCCGCCTGCCCGCAGTTTGGCCTGAATCCTGAGTTCATCGGCCCGGCGGCGATCACCCTCGCCCACCGCTACAACCTGGACAGCCGCGACCACGGCAAAAAACAGCGTATGCCGCAGCTTAACGGGCAGAACGGCGTCTGGAGCTGCACCTTTGTCGGCTTCTGCTCCGAAGTCTGTCCAAAACACGTCGATCCGGCCGCGGCCATCCAGCAGGGCAAAGTCGAAAGCTCGAAAGACTTTTTGATTGCCACCCTGAAACCACGCTAAGGAGTGCACCATGACCACGAAACGTAAGCCTTATGTCCGCCCCATGGCGCCAACCTGGTGGCGACAGCTGGGCTTCTACCGTTTTTATATGCTGCGTGAAGGCACTTCGGTCCCGACCGTCTGGTTCAGCATTGTGCTGATTTACGGACTTTTTTCGCTGAAACACGGGCCGGAAGGCTGGGCAGGTTTTGTCGATTTCCTGCAAAACCCGGTGGTAATTATCCTTAATATCATCACCCTGGCCGCGGCGGTACTGCACACCAAAACCTGGTTTGAGCTGGCGCCGAAGGCCGCTAACGTCATCGTGAAGGGTGAAAAAATGGGGCCAGAGCCGGTCATTAAAGGGCTTTGGGTGGTCACCGGTCTGGTGACGCTGGTTGTGCTGCTTGTAGCACTGTTCTGGTAAGGAGGCTGACGTGATTAACCAAAATCCAAAACGTTCCGACGAGCCGCTATTCTGGGGCCTGTTTGGCGCAGGCGGCATGTGGGGTGCTATTTTCGCGCCGGTTATCGTGCTGCTGGTTGGCATCATGCTGCCGCTGGGCCTGTTCCCTGGTGATGCGCTGGGCTTTGACCGTGTCTATGCCTTCGCCCACAGCTGGATTGGCCGCCTGTTCCTGCTGCTGATGATTGTACTGCCGCTGTGGTGTGGCCTGCACCGTATTCACCACGCGATGCACGATCTGAAAATCCACGTCCCGGCGGGGAAATGGGTGTTCTACGGCCTTGCTGCCATCCTGACGGTGGTGACCATTATTGGCCTGCTGACGCTGTAATCGCTTAGCACGCAACAAGGCCTGCCATTGTGCAGGCCTTGAGAGTGCTGACAAAGTTCATTGCTCTAAAAAAGTCCGAACTCAGGACTAATAAAAACAATGAATAATGTTCTCTGGTTTGCCCCAAACAGTCGAAAACCACGTTTTTCGGCTGTTTGTCATCAATCTGAAGGCCTGCCATTGTGCAGACCTTTTTATTTTCCACACTCTCCGGCTAGCCAGGCAGAAAAATCACGCATGGCGGGCGTTTGCGCGCGCGACTGAAGCCTTGTTAACCAGTAACTTCCCAAACTGATTTCCGTCTCAAACGGACGCACAATCCGTTCGCTGTTCAGCAAATGGGTGAACATGTTTACCGGCGCAATGGCGATCCCGGCTCCGGCCTGTGCGGCTTCAAGCATGGTTATCGAGGAATCAAAAACCATAACCAGATGCGTCGGTGACGGGGGGGCTTCATCCGCAGCCTGTAGCCATGCCGCCCATTCATCACGCCTGTAGGAGCGCAACAGCGTGTGGTTCAGAACATCTTTCGGCGTCTGCAGTTCAGCAGCCAGCGCCGGAGAGCAAAGCGGCGACAGCGGCGCGTCGCACAGAAACGTCGCCTCAGTCCCGTGCCAGGCCCCGCTGCCAAATCGCACCGTATAGTCCAGCCCCTCCGCCGCCGGATCCACGCGGTTGTTATGGGTTGAAAGCTGGAGATCGATATGCGGATAGCGCCGACGAAACGCCTCGAGACGCGGCAGGAGAAAGCCGGTGGCAAACGTGCCCACGACGCCTAACTTAAGTTTTTCTCTCGCCTGCGTACCCGAAAAACGGTCCAGCACGCCCGCGATACGGTCAAAGGAATCGTTTAGCACAGGTAACAGGTTTTCGCCTTCCGTGGTCAACATCAGACCACGAGATACGCGGACAAACAGCTGACAATGCAGATGTTCTTCCAGCGTCTTTACCTGCTGACTGATGGCGGAGTGCGTAACATTCAGCTCAATTGCGGCATGCGTGAAGCTTAGATGCCGGGCAGCGGCTTCAAAAGCTCTCAGAGAGTTCAGGGGGATATAGCTGCGGGTCATGGCATCACCTGTTAGAAAATCTTAAGCCTAATGCCAAATTTAATCGTTTGTCACCGGGAGTCAAATCCAACAAACTTGCCTCGTCTGACGGGCCCGGACTGCTATCATCTCTCTAAGGAAGGTTATCCATTATGAAAAAATCCCTCTGCCTGACGCTGCTCCTCGCCGCCTCATGCTCAAGCTTTGCCGCGCAAAAAGAACTGACCGCGCAGCAGATTGAAAAGCTCGTAAACCGCACCGTTGCGCCGTTAATGAAGGAACAGGCGATACCCGGTATGGCGGTGGCGGTCATCTATAAAGGCTACCCGCTGTATTTCACCTGGGGCAAGGCCGATGTGCAGCGTAACCAGCCGGTGACCCGGGAAACGCTGTTTGAGCTGGGCTCGGTCAGTAAAACCTTTACCGGCGTGCTGGGCGGCGATGCTCTGGCTCGCGGTGAAATTAGCCTTAGCGATCCGGCGCAAAAATACTGGCCTGAACTGACCGGCGATCGGTGGCGGGGGATAACTCTGCTTCAGCTGGCAACCTATACCGCCGGTGGCCTGCCGCTGCAGGTGCCGGATGAAGTGACCAATAACGACGCTCTGCTTAAGTTCTACCAGACCTGGCAGCCACAGTGGGCTCCGGGTACGCAGCGGCTTTACGCCAACGCGAGCATCGGCCTGTTTGGTGCGTTGATGGTGAAACCGTCGGGAATGAGCTTCGATAAGGCCATGTCAAAACGCGTCTTTGAGCCGCTAAATCTCACGCACACCTGGATTAACGTTCCTGCCACGGAAGAGAGCCGCTATGCCTGGGGCTACCGCGACGGCAAGGCCGTGCGCGTCTCGCCCGGTATGCTGGATGCGGAAGCCTACGGAGTGAAGTCCAGCATCGAGGATATGGCGCACTGGGTCCAGGCCAACATGGCACCCGACCGTCTCGAGGATAAAACCCTGCAGCAGGGCATTCGGCTCGCGCAGTCCCGCTACTGGCGCGTGGGCAGCATGTATCAGGGGCTTGGCTGGGAGATGCTGAACTGGCCGGTGAAGGGGAAAACTATTATTGACGGTAGCGACAACAAGGTCGCTCTTGCGCCGCACCCGGCTACGCTCATTGACCCACCTGTGCCCGCAGTGAAAGCCTCGTGGGTACATAAAACCGGTTCAACGGGCGGCTTTGGTAGCTACGTGGCCTTCATTCCTGAGAAGCAGTTGGGTATCGTGATGCTGGCCAACAAAAGCTATCCGAATACGGAACGGGTTAGAGCCGCCTACGCTATTCTCGAAGCGCTGCAATAAACATGACAATGGCCTGCATCATGCAGGCCTTATTATTTCCGGCTTCGCTCACACTTTATTTCCTGCCGCCATCTACACTTAGCTAAAAACCCTGGAAGGAATCTGCTATGCGCATTTGGCCCGCTGTCACCGCGCTTGCGGTTGCATTATTCGTTGTCTCCTGTAGCGCCCCAACTCCCCCGCCCAGCGTCACGGTGGTCCAAAACTTCGACGCCAAACGCTTTATCGGTACCTGGTATGAAATCGCCCGCTTAGACCACAGTTTTGAAAGCGGCCTGAATCAGGTCACGGCTACCTACAGTTTTATGGATGATGGCGGTCTGCGCGTGATAAATCGCGGGTTTAATCCTGACAGGCAGATGTGGCAGCAGGCTGAAGGGAAAGCGTATTTCACCGGAGACCCAAGCGTCGCGGCGCTCAAAGTCTCGTTCTTTGGCCCGTTCTACGGTGGCTATAACGTGATTGCGCTGGATAAAGAGTATCGCCACGCGCTGGTGTGCGGGCCGGACCTCAGCTACCTGTGGATCCTTTCCCGCACGCCAACCATCAGCCGCGACCTCAAACAGCAGCTGCTGGCCATCGCTGCCCGGCAGGGATTCGCGGTGGATAAATTGATTTGGGTGAAACAACCCGGCAGTTAATGCGTGGAAAGTTTCAGTCCGATGATGCCAATAACGATCAGAGCCAGGCTAGCCAGACGCATCGGGTTAGCCGACTCGCCAAGTAGCAAAATCCCGGTGATGGCCGCGCCAACGGCACCAATCCCTGTCCACACGGCGTAGGCCGTTCCCGTAGGTAGCGTTTTCATCGCCCAGGCGAGCAAAGCCATACTGACAACCATCGCAATAATGGTGATAACGCTAGGCCACAGGCGGCTAAAGCCATGGGTGTACTTAAGACCAACCGCCCATACAACTTCCAGTAATCCAGCGATAAACAGAACGATCCAGGCCATAACAGCTCCAGTAAAAATGGGGCCGTCCCCGTTGTGAGATGCGCTTGCGGGTCGTCCCGTAAGGCTTAGGTGAGAAGGTCATTTTAGCACCCAAACGGCTGCCTGAAAATCCGTCCGCCCACGGCGCTCATTGAAATAATCGTTTCACCGGCCAGGCCTTACTAAGCCTGGAATTGACAGCGAATTCGAGCGCATTTCCGTGATTCATTTTGCCAAAATTATTCATATGATAAAACGTGGTTTGCCAGCCTGCAAACGCCGCAGTAATGATTAACGTGAAGCGTGAAAATGTATAAAATATTATTGGTTGATAGGTGTTACTTCAGCCGTCAGGGACTGACGCACTTGCTCAATCAGAAAAATAATCTGGCTACGGCAGTGAGTATTTCAGAGACAGACAGTTTGCTTCTCGCCCGGGAAAGAATAATTAAATGGCAACCTAATATGGTGATAGCCGATTTCAACAGCTTCTCAACTGCATTGCATAATATCCAACAACTTTCGACTATTTATTCTGCCTGTGGTGATACCACGCGTTTACTGCTGTTGCAAAGCGGGCAGCACTCCACCATTGCCGAGTACTGTGCCGCGCAGGGCAGCACTGATATTTGGGATAAGTCACTATCATTACCTGCGCTAACGTCGCTCATTCAGCAGACTATTGCGACTCGCCCGCCATTCCGCGAAGTGAAACGGCATATTACTCCGCTGCTGACCTTACGCGAAGAGAGAATATTAAAACTCTGGAAGGAAGAAGCGAATAATGAATATATCGCAAGGGTAATGGATATAAGCGTAAAAACGGTTTATACGTATAAGCGAAACATTCGTTTAAAGCTCGGCGCAGATAATAGACTATCGCTATTTCTGAATATTCCTGAGACGGTTTTAGAATAGCGGCACGGTTATATTACCGTACCGCAAATCGTTATTGCTGAGCTTTTGTTGCCGCACCAGAAATAGCATGGCCGCCGCTCTGGATATCCTCACCTACACCGCGCGTGGTGTTGCAGGCGGTCAACAAGGATGAAAGAACGACGAGAGAGAAAAACGCAGCAAGGGTTTTCTTAATCATGAGCTTTTCCTTTTACCTGTGTTGTTTGTGTATAGCTCGTTAAGCATAGACAAAAAATGGCACAACGAAGGAAAAGCGAAGCGATTTAGGACTACGTGAAGTTATTTGTTGGCCGCGCGCTCGATGGCACCGCCGAGATGTTGCAGGTCTTCGCCAAAACCACGCGTGGTATGACACCCCGACAGCGCAGCGGCCAGCAGCGAGATAAAAAGAAGCTGTTTCAGTAAACGGTTCATTTTCCCTGCCCTGATAAAGCGGCGGCGCGAGCCTGAGGCACCGCGCCGCGAACCTTCGCGAAAATTACTTCACGCGAGAAACGTATTCACCAGAACGGGTGTCAACTTTGATGACTTCGCCGATCTGTACGAACAACGGAACTTTAACCACGGCGCCGGTGGTCAGGGTAGCTGGCTTGCCGCCGGTCCCTGCGGTATCGCCTTTCAGACCTGGATCGGTTTCAACGATTTCCAGCTCAACGAAGTTTGGTGGGGTCACGGAGATTGGCTGGCCGTTCCACAGGGTCACGATGCACTCAGCCTGGTCCAGCAGCCATTTAGCGTTTTCGCCAACGGCTTTCTCGTCCGCAGCCAGCTGCTCGAAGGTTTGGTTGTTCATGAAGTGGTAGAACTCACCGTCGTTGTACAGGTAAGTCAGGTTCATATCGACAACGTCAGCGCCTTCTGCAGAGTCGGTAGACTTGAAGGTTTTCTCAACGCGGGTACCGGTCAGCAGACGACGCAGCTTAACGCGCGCGAATGCCTGGCCTTTGCCCGGTTTTACGAATTCGCTGGCTTCAACCGCGTACGGTTCGCCATCCATCATGATTTTAAGACCGGCACGGAAATCGTTGCTAGAATAAGTCGCCATAAGGCCCTCTGAATTTGTTAACTGGTAGCTTAGCCAAAAAAATGGCACACATTGTAACCCTAAATCCCCCTCACAGAGAAGATTGGTTAACGCAACTTGCCGATGTTATAACCGATCCTGATGAACTGCTGCACATTTTAAATGTAGCCGCTGATGAAGAATTGCTCGCCGGACGTGAAGCAAGGCGTCTTTTTGCCCTGCGCGTCCCTCGTGCCTTCGTCGAACGCATGGAGAAAGGCAACCCTAACGACCCGCTGCTGCGCCAGGTTTTGACCGCAAAACAGGAGTTCGTTGCCGCCCCCGGTTTCACAACCGATCCGCTGGAAGAGCAGCACAGCGTGGTGCCAGGCCTGTTGCACAAATACCGCAACCGCGCCCTGCTGCTGGTGAAAGGCGGCTGTGCCGTAAACTGTCGTTATTGCTTCCGTCGCCATTTCCCTTATGCCGACAACCAGGGCAACAAGCGCAACTGGCAGACCGCGCTCAGCTACATCAGCGAGCACCCTGAGCTGGACGAAATTATCTTCTCAGGCGGCGATCCGCTGATGGCGAAAGATAACGAGCTGGACTGGCTCATCGGCGAGCTGGAGGCCATTCCTCACATCAAGCGCCTGCGAATTCATAGCCGCCTGCCGATCGTCATTCCTGCCCGCATTACCGATACGCTGGCGGCAAGAATTGCCCGCTCATCGCTTCAGGTGCTGCTGGTAAACCACATTAACCACGCCCAGGAGATTGGCGACGATTTCCGCTCGGCCATGGCGAAGCTGCGCCGGGCTGGCGTCACGCTACTCAACCAAAGCGTGCTGCTGCGCGGCGTGAACGATAACGCGCAAACGCTGGCGAATTTGAGCAATGCATTATTCGATGCAGGCGTGATGCCGTATTACCTGCACGTGCTCGACAGGGTTCAGGGCGCGGCCCACTTTATGGTGGAAGACGAAGAAGCCCGGGCTATTATGCGGGAGCTGCTGACGTTGGTTTCTGGCTATATGGTACCGAAGCTGGCAAGAGAGATTGGCGGAGAGCCAAGCAAGACGCCGCTGGATTTGCAGCTGAGGCAGAAGTGAGAGCGTAGCGCTCTCACCCTGCTCTTTTCTCCCAACAGAAGAAAAAGCCGCTCAGTGTGGCCGTCTTCTGCTGGGTGAGGGTAAGACTTACTGAATCAGTTCGGGCACTTATAAACCTGGCCGGTCATTTTGCTGGCCGTTGGCGCAAAGCTCGACAGCAGGGTCTGGGTTGGGCTGCTCACGCCGTACAGCACGTTACCGCCCATCTCGGCCGCATTGTTACGCAATGCATTCGCCGCGCCGCGCATCGAACCGCCTTCATCACCGTGCTGGCCTGACAGCCAGTTGCTCTGTTCCCCGGTGGCGGTGCCTAACAGACGGCATTCGCTACCCGGCTTGTCTTCCACAAAACGAACGCTCTGGCCGCTGGAGCTCAGCTGATTGCCCGTGCTACATCCTGCCAGCAGCAGCGCTGCCACAACCACTCCCGATGAGACTTTCATGCGCATGTTATTCCCCGTAATCAAGGTATTGAGCCGTTATTGCCCGGTATGACCTTATACCAGACTGTGAACAAAAGAAAAAACCCTCAGACATTTCTGGCTGAGGGTTTCTTTAACACAAGGTGCGAAGGCGAATTACATCATGCCGCCCATGCCACCCATGCCGCCCATACCAGCAGCGCCTAAGTCAGGCGCATCGCCTTTAGGCATGTCGGTAACCATGCACTCGGTAGTGATCATCAGGCCCGCAACGGAAGCCGCGTACTGCAGCGCAGAACGAGTTACTTTGGTTGGGTCCAGGATACCGAAGTCGATCATGTTGCCGTATTCTTCGGTAGCTGCGTTGTAACCGTAGTTACCTTCGCCCGCTTTCACCGCGTTGGTGACAACAGATGGCTCTTCACCGGCGTTAGAAACGATCTGACGCAGAGGTGCTTCCATCGCGCGCAGCGCAACTTTGATACCCACGTTCTGGTCTTCGTTCTGAGCGGTCAGGTCAGCCAGTTTCGCAGCAACGCGAACCAGCGCTACGCCACCACCGGCAACCACGCCTTCTTCAACCGCAGCACGGGTAGCGTGCAGGGCATCGTCGACGCGAGCTTTTTTCTCTTTCATTTCAACTTCGGTAGCAGCACCGACTTTGATTACCGCTACGCCGCCCGCCAGTTTCGCTACGCGTTCCTGCAGTTTTTCACGGTCGTAGTCAGAAGTTGCTTCTTCAATCTGCTTACGAATCTGACCAACGCGGCCCTGAATAGCGGCTTCTTCACCCACGCCATCGATGATGGTGGTGGTGTCTTTGTTGATAACAACGCGTTTAGCCTGGCCGAGGTCTTCCAGGGTCGCTTTTTCCAGCTCCATACCGATCTCTTCAGAGATAACGGTACCGCCGGTCAGGGTTGCGATGTCCTGCAGCATAGCTTTACGGCGGTCGCCGAAGCCAGGTGCTTTAACCGCAGCCACTTTCACGATGCCACGCATGGTGTTAACCACCAGGGTAGCCAGCGCTTCGCCTTCAACGTCTTCAGCGATGATCAGCAGCGGTTTGCCTGCTTTCGCAACGGCTTCCAGCACAGGCAGCATTTCGCGGATGTTGGAGATTTTTTTGTCAGCCAGCAGGATGAACGGGCTTTCCAGCTCAACAGCGCCAGTTTCTGGCTTGTTGATGAAGTATGGGGACAGGTAGCCGCGGTCGAACTGCATACCTTCCACAACGTCCAGTTCGTCTTCCAGACCGGTACCGTCTTCAACGGTGATCACGCCTTCTTTACCGACTTTATCCATCGCTTCTGCGATAAGTTTACCTACGGTTTCGTCGGAGTTAGCGGAGATAGTACCAACCTGTGCAATCGCTTTAGAGTCGGAGCACGGTACGGACAGCGCTTTCAGCTCTTCAACAGCAGCAACAACGGCTTTATCGATACCGCGTTTCAGGTCCATTGGGTTCATGCCGGCAGCAACGGCTTTCAGGCCTTCGGTGATGATAGCCTGAGCCAGTACGGTTGCGGTGGTGGTGCCGTCGCCTGCAGCGTCGTTCGCTTTAGAGGCAACTTCTTTCACCATCTGCGCGCCCATGTTTTCGAACTTGTCTTCCAGCTCGATTTCACGCGCTACGGAAACACCATCTTTGGTGATGGTCGGTGCACCGAAAGATTTATCCAGGACCACGTTACGGCCTTTAGGACCGAGGGTAACTTTCACTGCATCTGCCAGTACGTTAACGCCGCGCAGCATTTTTACACGAGCGTCGTTACCGAATTTTACGTCTTTAGCTGCCATTTCTTCTATTCCTCAAATTCGTTCAGGTTCGTGCGTCAAATTACGCTTCAACAATTGCCAGGATGTCGCTTTCGGACATGATCAGCACTTCTTCGTTGTCGATTTTCTCGGACTTCACGCCGTAGCCATCGTTGAAGATAACGATGTCACCCACTTTCACGTCCAGCGGCTGCACGCTACCGTTTTCCAGGATGCGGCCTTTACCGACAGCAACGATCTCGCCACGCGTTGATTTGCCCGCTGCGGAGCCAGTCAGAACGATGCCGCCCGCAGATTTGGACTCAACTTCTTTACGCTTGACGATGACACGATCATGTAATGGACGAATGCTCATTGATAGCTCTCCTTTGAGAAAGTCAGTATCAGATAGTTAGGTAACGCCGTCCCAAATGGGTTATCGGCTGGTGACCTGATTAATGGGGATGCGCCTTCCCCCCTTCAAGGGGGGAAAACAAAAAAAACTAAAATTTAACGATCGTCCCGGCGCTGGTCGTCGAGGCGCTTTGGCCCGTCGTCTTTGCGCTGAAACTCGCCGTCGAAGGTATCGCCCCCCTCGCTGCCGGCGCTAAAACCGCCGCCCGGCATGCGGGAGAAACGCAAATGCGGCATCAGCTTCAGCGTCAGGTGCTTTTGCACCGGCGGCAGAAGCAGCAGCAGGCCGAGGAAGTCGGTAAAGAAGCCCGGCAGCATCAGCAGGATACCGGCCATGATCAGCGAAACGCTTTTGATCATCTCCGCCGCAGGGCTTTCGCCCGCCGCCATCTTCTGCTGCATCAGCATCAGGTTTTTAAAGCCCTGATTGCGCACCAGGGACAGGCCAATCACCGAAGTGAAAATAACCAGAATCAGGGTCATAAAGACCCCCAGAACGTGTGCCACCTGTATGAACAGCGAAATTTCGATGTAAACATAGAGGAAAAAGGCAATAAACGGGATCCAGCGCACTATACGCTCCTGTCAATGGGCGAGCCCGGTAGTGGCCTCGCGAAAAATGGATTGGCAATTATGCGTAGGGGTGAAATGGCGACGACATAGACAAAGATCAATGCTTATTCAGTGAATTTTTTCTGGAAATTTTCAACTATTGACCTATATCACATATTAATAATTGTTATGCGCAGCGGGTTTTAATAAGTGATCCAGGTTACTGCTTTTCGCTATCATCAGCATATCATCACGATAACGCGGTCGAATATGGACATAATCGTCGGCCTATTAAGCTCACAACCACATTTCGTGTGTGTGAATAATACAGCGCATTTATCTGCAGCTTTACTAAGAAGGTTCACATGTTAAATAACATTCGTATCGAAGAAGATTTGTTGGGTACCAGGGAAGTGCCAGCGGATGCCTATTATGGTGTTCACACTCTGAGAGCGATTGAAAACTTCTACATTAGCAACAGTAAAATCAGCGACATACCGGAATTTGTACGCGGTATGGTGATGGTGAAAAAAGCGGCGGCAATGGCGAACAAGGAACTGCAAACCATTCCGAAGAGCATCGCGAACACCATCATTCAGGCCTGTGATGAAGTCCTGAACAACGGCAAATGCATGGATCAGTTCCCGGTAGACGTCTACCAGGGCGGCGCGGGTACTTCCGTTAACATGAACACCAACGAAGTGCTCGCCAATATTGGTCTGGAACTGATGGGCCACCAGAAAGGTGAATACCAGTTCCTGAACCCGAACGACCACGTCAACAAATGCCAGTCCACCAACGACGCCTACCCAACCGGCTTCCGTATCGCGGTTTACACCTCGATTATCAAACTGATCGACGCTATCAACCAGCTGGGCGAAGGCTTCCAGCGTAAAGCGGTTGAGTTTGCAGAGATCCTGAAAATGGGCCGTACCCAGCTGCAGGACGCGGTGCCGATGACCCTCGGCCAGGAATTCCACGCGTTTAACGTGCTGCTTACCGAAGAAACCAAAAACCTGCTGCGCACTGCGGAACTGCTGCTTGAAGTTAACCTTGGCGCAACCGCCATCGGTACTCGCCTCAATACCCCGGATGGCTACCAGCAGCTGGCGGTTCAGAAGCTGGCGGAAGTGAGCGGCCTGGCTTGCGTACCGGCAGAAGACCTGATTGAAGCAACC
Organism: Cedecea selenatireducens; assembly: GCF_042138895.1. Classification (NCBI taxonomy): domain Bacteria; kingdom Pseudomonadati; phylum Pseudomonadota; class Gammaproteobacteria; order Enterobacterales; family Enterobacteriaceae; genus Cedecea; species Cedecea selenatireducens. Next base: position 373,569 of record NZ_JBHIKW010000003.1, read on the forward strand.
TCCGACTGCGGCGCTTATGTCATGGTGCACAGTTCGTTGAAACGCCTGGCCGTGAAGATGTCGAAAATCTGTAACGACCTGCGCCTGCTCTCTTCCGGCCCGCGTTCCGGCCTGAACGAAATTAACCTGCCGGAATTGCAGGCGGGCTCGTCCATCATGCCAGCCAAAGTGAACCCGGTAGTACCGGAAGTGGTTAACCAGGTCTGCTTCAAAGTTATCGGCAACGACACCACGGTGACCATGGCTTCTGAAGCCGGTCAGCTGCAGCTGAACGTGATGGAGCCGGTGATTGGCCAGGCGATGTTCGAGTCCATCCACATTCTGACCAACGCCTGCTACAACCTGCTGGAAAAATGCATCAACGGCATCACCGCGAATAAAGAAGTGTGTGAGAGCTACGTGTATAACTCCATTGGCATCGTGACTTACCTGAACCCGTTCATTGGCCACCACAACGGCGATATCGTCGGCAAGATTTGTGCGGAAACCGGCAAGAGCGTGCGCGAGGTCGTGCTGGAGCGCGGCCTGCTGACCGAAGCCGAGCTGGACGATATTTTCTCCGTCCATAACCTGATGCACCCGGCTTACAAAGCTAAGCGCTATACCGATGAAAACGAACAATAATTCATCAGCATAAACGCCAAAAGGCACGTCCAACCGGACGTGCCTTTTTCATTTCAACGGTATACGAAAACATAACAACTCATTTTCATCTCATTAAAACTTCAAGGAAGCAACCATGATAGTCATCGAGCTCATCATCGTGTTAGCAGCGATTTTTCTGGGGGCAAGGCTTGGCGGGATAGGCATTGGCTATGCGGGAGGGCTGGGGGTTTTAGTTCTCGCCGCGATGGGCGTAAAACCCGGCAGCATCCCCTTCGACGTTATTTCCATCATTATGGCGGTGATCGCGGCTATCTCAGCGATGCAAATTGCGGGCGGCCTGGATTACCTCGTCAATCAAACTGAAAAACTATTACGCAAAAACCCTAAATACATCACGATTCTTGCCCCGATTGTGACCTGGTTTTTGACCATCTTCGCCGGCACCGGCAACATCTCGCTGGCCACGCTGCCGGTGATTGCCGAAGTCGCCAAGGAACAGGGCATCAAACCCTGCCGTCCGCTCTCAACGGCGGTGGTTTCGGCCCAGATAGCCATTACCGCCTCGCCGATTTCCGCCGCGGTGGTTTACATGTCGTCAGTGATGGAAGGCCATGGCGTCAGCTACATCCAGCTGCTGTCGGTGGTTATCCCTTCCACGCTGCTGGCGGTGCTGGTGATGTCGTTCCTGGTGTCTATCCTCTTTGACTCAAAGCTGTCCAATGACCCGGTTTACCTCAAACGCCTGGAAGAAGGCCTGATTGAGCTGCGCGGCGACAAGCAAATCGAGATTAAGCCTCGCGCCAAAACCTCCGTCTTCCTCTTCCTGCTCGGCGTGGTTGGCGTGGTTATCTATGCCATCGTCAACAGCCCAAGCCTTGGCCTCGTCGCTACGCCGCTGATGAATACCACCAATGCGATCCTGATTATTATGCTGTCGGTCGCTACCCTGACCACCGTTATCTGCGGCGTAGAAACGGAAAGCATTCTCAACTCCAGCACCTTCAAGGCCGGCATGAGCGCCTGTATTTGTATTCTTGGCGTAGCCTGGCTGGGCGATACCTTTGTTTCCGCAAACATTGACTGGATCAAAGAGACCGCAGGCAGCGTGATTCAGGGCCACCCATGGCTGCTGGCGGTAATTTTCTTCTTTGCCTCGGCGCTGCTTTACTCCCAGGCCGCAACGGCTAAAGCGCTGATGCCGATGGCGCTGGCTCTGAGCGTTTCGCCGTTAACCGCCGTCGCTTCTTTCGCCGCCGTCTCTGGCCTGTTTATTCTGCCAACCTATCCAACCCTGGTCGCCGCGGTACAGATGGACGATACCGGCACCACGCGCATCGGTAAATTTGTCTTCAACCATCCGTTCTTTATTCCCGGCACAATGGGCGTAGTGCTGGCGGTCTGCTTTGGCTTCGTGTTCGGCACCATCCTGCTGTAAATCTCTTCAAAGACGGGTCGTTATTCGGCCCGTCCTTCCCTCCTCATGCTATAGTCGATGCCGTTTCCTCCCATAATGAGGTTTGTGATGTCGATGACTCAGGCTGTCGTTGTACTCTGTACCGCACCGGATGAAGCCAGCGCTCAGGACCTGGCCGCGAAAGTCCTGGCGGAAAAACTTGCCGCCTGCGTGACGCTGCTGCCGGGCGCGACTTCGCTCTATTACTGGGAAGGAAAGCTGGAGCAGGAGTATGAAGTACAAATGCTGCTCAAGAGCGACGTGGATCACCAGGAGGCGCTGCTTGCCTGCCTGAAAACCCATCACCCTTACCAAACGCCAGAGCTGCTGGTTCTGCCAGTTGCACACGGAAACAGTGAATATCTCTCATGGCTCTACGCATCATTACGCTAGTCCTGCTGCTTTGCAGTTCACAGGCCTTCGCCGGGCTGTTTGACGCCCAGAATAAAACCCAGTTTGTCCCGGTCGACCAGGCCTTCGCCTTCGACTTTCAGCAGTCCGATCGCCAGTTAACCCTCAACTGGCAAATAAAACCCGGCTACTACCTTTACCGCCAGCAGATAAAAGTGGTGCCCACCAGCGCGGACATTGCGCCTCTGGCTATTCCCAAAGGCACCTGGCACGAGGATGAGTTCTACGGCAAAACCGAGATCTTCACCCAGCAGCTGAATCTGCCGATTACGATTAACTCCGCCGGTAAAGGCTCGGCCATCAGCGTCACCTACCAGGGCTGCGCCGAAGCCGGGTTCTGCTACCCGCCGGAAACGCGCGTTGTGCCGCTGAATGCAGTCGCTCCTCTGGATCAACCCGACTCTGCAGTTGATTCCCCCCTCTCTCCTGAAGGGGAGAGGGCCGGGGTGAGGGGCGCAGACGACTCCGCCCCCGCATCGCTCCCCTTCTCTGCGCTGTGGGCCTTTCTGATCGGCATTGGCATCGCCTTCACGCCCTGCGTGCTGCCGATGTACCCGCTGATCTCCGGCATAGTGCTGGGCGGTAAACAACGCCTGTCCACCGCCAGAGCGCTGCTGCTGGCCTTTGTTTACGTCCAGGGCATGGCGCTGACCTACACCGCTCTCGGTCTGGTCGTTGCCGCCGCCGGGCTTCAGTTCCAGGCCGCGCTACAGCATCCCTACGTGCTGATTGGCCTGTCGGTGCTTTTTATCCTGCTCGCCGCATCGATGTTCGGTCTGTTCACGCTGCAGCTGCCGTCGTCGCTGCAAACGCGCCTGACGCTGATGAGCAACCGTCAGCAAGGTGGCTCGGCGGGCGGCGTCTTTGCTATGGGCGCGCTGGCCGGGCTTATCTGCTCGCCGTGCACCACTGCGCCGCTGAGCGCTATCCTGCTGTACATCGCGCAAAGCGGAAATATGTGGCTCGGCGGCGGCACGCTTTACCTTTACGCGCTGGGCATGGGCCTGCCGCTGATCCTGATCACAGTCTTCGGCAACCGCCTGCTGCCGAAAAGCGGGCCGTGGATGGAAAGCGTCAAAACCGCCTTTGGTTTTGTGATTCTGGCGCTGCCGGTATTCCTGCTGGAACGCGTACTCGGCGACACCTGGGGGCTAAGGCTGTGGAGCCTGTTGGGCGTAGCCTTCTTCGGCTGGGCGTTTATCACCAGCCTCGGGGCGAAGAAATCCTGGCTGCGCGTGCTGCAAATCATCCTGCTGGGTGCCGCGCTGGTCGCCGCTCGCCCACTGCAGGACTGGGCTTTTGGCTCTCCGGCATCCGCTCAGGCAGTCCCTCACCTCAGCTTTAGCAAAGTAGCTAACGTTGAGCAGCTCGACGCCGCGCTGGCCAACGCGAAAGGCAAACCGGTGATGCTCGATTTGTACGCCGACTGGTGCGTGGCGTGTAAAGAGTTTGAGAAATACACCTTTAGCGATCCGCAGGTGCAAAAAGCGCTGTCTGATACCGTTTTACTCCAGGCCGACGTCACGGCAAATAACGCCGATGACAAAGCCCTGTTGAAGCATTTACAGGTGCTTGGCCTGCCGACCATTTTATTCTTTGATACTCACGGCCTCGAGCAGCCAGCAGCCCGCGTAACGGGCTTTATGGATGCCCGCGCGTTTAGCGAGCATTTGCGCAATCGCAGCCAGTAAACAACACTTGATCCGTTGGGAAACGTAAGGAGAAAACCGTGCAACGCGAAGAAGTTTTAGAGCACGCCCTGCATGTCCTTGAACGTGAAGGCATTGCCAGCACGACGCTGGAGATGGTGGCGCAAGAAGCAGATTACCCGCTCGCTGAGGTTCGACAGTTTTGGCCCGACAGCGAAGCCCTGCTGTACGACGCCCTGCGCTACTTAAGCTCGCAGGTAGACGTCTGGCGGCGCCAGCTGATGCTGGATGAAGAGATGACGCCGGAGCAAAAGCTGCTGAAACGCTACCATGCCCTGACAGAATGCGTGAGTAACCAGCGCTACCCCGGCTGCCTGTTTATTGCCGCCTGCACGTTCTACCCCGATGCCGCACACCCGATTCATCAGCTTGCAGACCAGCAGAAAAAAGCGGCCTGGGAGTACACTCACGAGCTGCTGACGCAGATGGAAGTGGATGACCCGACGATGGTCGCCCACCAAATGGAGCTGGTGCTGGAAGGCTGCCTGAGTAAGCTATTGGTGAAGCGCAGCCAGGCCGATATCGACACCGCCAGGACCCTTGCGGAAGATATTCTGCGCTTTGCGCTGTGCCGCACCGGCGGGGCATTAACCTGAAGCACGTCTTTTTGCTGCCCTTGACTGAAAAGCAGGCAATCAGCATAGTTTTAGGGATTTTTTATGACAAAGCCGTTGACGCCTGGCGGCCTTTACGGTTTAATGCGGCCCGTTGCCCGGATAGCTCAGTCGGTAGAGCAGGGGATTGAAAATCCCCGTGTCCTTGGTTCGATTCCGAGTCCGGGCACCACTATTTAGAAGAACCCGCCTATGGCGGGTTTTTTGCTTTCTGGACTCTGGACTCTGCATCGAACAAGTTCGATTATTCAGCTGCATCAACATCACCCTCTTCCAGCCACCTTTCCAGTGCCAAATAAAAGCGACAGCGCTCCTCTGCACAAATGTTCAAACGGGGATCTAACCTGGTTTTTTTGAGTGATGTGTAGAGCGGCGGTTCTTACGAACCCCAAAAAGCATTCAGCCTACTGAAGCCAAAAATTCAGCGTGATCAGGCCGCAGGTGAGCAGCGCGGTGAGGATTAATTCGAAACTGTAGCGTCGCAACATTATCTGAACTCCAGAAAGAAACACCCGGCAAGCCGGGTGTTTGTGTTAACGCTTCAAGCTAACGGGGTAGCCCCGCCTGACTTATGCTGCTGGCTGAACAGCTGGTTTTGCTGCAGCTTTATGGTGTTTTTTCACGTGTTTCTTAGCAGCCTGCGCTTTCTGAGCAACAGGTTTTACTGCTTTTTTGTGATGCTTTTTAGCCGCCTGAGCCTTCTGTGCTGCCGCAGGTTTTACTGCTTTTTTGTGGTGCTTTTTGGCAGCCTGAGCTTTCTGCTCGGTCGCTGGCTTAGCGGCTTTTTTGTGATGCTTTTTAGCGGCCTGAGCTTTCTGAACGGCAGCTTTTTTGTGTTTCTTATGGTGCGTTACTTTTGTAGCTGGAGCTTTAGCAGCAGGTGCAGCGGCGGTGGTTGCCGGAGCAGCAGCTGGTGCGGTAGCGGTAGTGTCAGCAGCGAAAGCAGCGGAAGACAGACCCATAGCAGCGGCAACAACCAGAGCTAATACTTTTTTCATTTCGACATCCTCGAATTTGTTTTTGTGTGTACCCCACTGCGGGGCCGTTGAAATGAACTATAGGCGTGTCGAATAAACTCTTCAGTGAGTGTTTGGTATCGGCGTGTAATGAAATGTACAACACACACGCTGCTGGCCTGCCAGGCTGTTTTTCAGCCGTTATTCCCCGACACGTCCCGGTAAACCATCAGATTGTTACGCTTCTCACCGGGACGATTATCTTCCCAGAAAAATGTCATTCCCGCAGGCGCAGGCTGTAGCTTATCGCCGAGCACAATCAGCCAGCGGCAATTCTCAGGCCTGCTGAAGGTCTTTTGTGGCCGATGCAGAATGCCGGCAAAGTAGTAGAGCATCGGTGCTTCAGATTCACCAATGCGGTAAGACGCCATACAGTCATTCGCCTGGTACTGCCCGGCAAGGTGACTTTTGAGATCGGTAAAGACGCCTTCGTAGCCTTTACTGTAATCGAACCAGCCGACCATCAAGGTAAACGCCACGCTCCAGACAGAGACCGCGCCTAATCCCCAACTCAGAGCGGCACGCAATGCCGGGTTGAGCGCACCAGATAAACGCGCGCGGCTAAACCACAGCGCAGTGATAGCCAGAGCAAACAGGCACAGCGGCCAGGAGAAATGCAGCTCGTAGCTCGTCGGCAGCCAACGCTCAAGAGGATCCAACCACCCTCTTTTATCGCCGCTAATCTTCAGCAGATAGACGCCCCACACCACCACCAGCAGGACTGACCAGAGCGCGGCGGCAAAATAAGAGAAATAACGTAGCGTTTTCTCTTTTATTAACGGCAGCAGCTGAGAGCCCAATATGGCCAGCGGGCCAACAAAGGGCATCAGATATAAAGCACGGCTGCTCGCCGACATCTGCAGAACAATAATCCCCAGCAGCGGAAACAGAGTAATAGCAAAGTCATCCTGACTCTTCAGGCGCTTAAGAGGGTGACGGAGAAAATATAGCGTTGCCAGTATGCCGGACGGCAGTGCAAAAAGCACAATCGCCTCGGGGACTCGCATCAGATTGGCTTTAGCCCCGAGCTTTGCAACAGAAAACCCCAGGAAGCGGCCAATGTTATTTTCCCAGAACCACACTATAAACAGATCCGGATGCTTCATATAAAGCAGTACCGGCCAGGGAAGAATAAAGGCAAGTGAAACGACTCCCGCAAGAATAACAGGCTTCCAAAAGGATTTTGTCCGGCATTGCGCGAAAAATAGAGAACTAAAAAATAGCGTTATCCACAGCACGCCGGGAATAAAAACGCCTTTCGATAACAGAGTGACCACCGTCCCCACGCAAACCCATACGGCCGAGGCGGCTATTTTTTCCTGACGGATAAGTCCTACAATGCCATAGAGCGCCACGGTTGCACCGGCAGTGAGGGCCGTATCGCTGAACATATCATGGCTGTGACGCAGAATGCCCGGAGCGCTGACATACACGGTGAAAGCTAGCCAAATACGGTAATCCGTCAGGCTTTCACTACGAAATACTCTCCTCGCCAGCAGAATAAAAAATGAAAAATTAATAACAGAAAACAATAACGTTGCGGTGCGAGCTGCATCATGCATCGGCAGTACGCCAGAGAATAAATGCACCATCAGCGTGGCCGTCCAGTAATAAAGCGGTGGTTTTTCCATAAAAGGCTCACCGGCATTCACAGGCACCAACCAGTTGCCTGTTTCATACATGGTTTGAATCACGCCAAAAGTATAATTTTCATCCTGCTTCCACGGCGTATGCCCATATATTCCCGGCAGTAAATAAATAAACAGAAAACCAATAAACAAAAGAAGTATTTTCCCATCCTTGCGCTGCAACATAAAAACATCACTCCTTTACATGATTTGACTGATTATTTCTGGCGGTAACTAACCAGGAGGCATTTGGAATTAAGGCATACCCTGCCGCAAGACATTACAAACCTGGAACACAACGGAAAATAAACAGCGTGCGTCATTCCAGGCTCATGGCAGCTTTTTGCGGGTTTGTTGATGAAATAAACAGGTTAGAAACATAAAAAGGATCGATCCTGCCATAGACATGGGACGCGCCCCCTCTTTTCAAAGACGCCGCGCAACTTTGACCAAAATCAAAGTTGCATCTGGTTAGCAGGTTAAACGGTGGATATGCGTGACCGGCCTGGATATAAAGGCGAACGATAATAACTATCATTACCGTTCGCAAGGATGAGTTTATGCCAGGGAAACGTAAAACCTACACGGCCTTTTCAGCCATACCTCTGTTTGTTGCGGGAGCCGTTGCCGCTCCCGCCGCTGCATTTGCCCAGGAAAACACCGCGCCTGAAGATACCATCATCGTCAGCGCCAGCCGCTCGGAAACCAACCTCTGGAACAGCCCGGTCACCGTCCAGGTCGTGGACAGAAAAACGCTTGAGAACTCAACCAGCGTCTCGATTGCCGACGATCTGCGTGACATTCCCGGCGTAGAAGTCACGGATAATTCACTGGCGGGGCGAAAGCAGATCCGCATCCGCGGGGAAGCCTCGTCACGCGTGCTGGTTTTGATTGATGGCCAGCAGGTCACCTGGCAGCGCGCCGGCCAGGACTACGGCGCGGGCCTGCTTATCGATGAATCCGCCCTGGAGCGAATTGAAGTTATTAAAGGCCCCTACTCCGTTCTTTATGGCTCACAGGCCATCGGCGGGGTGGTGAATTTCATCACCAAAAAAGGCGGTGACAAGCCGCTGGGCGGGCTGGTAAAAGCCACCTGGAACTCGGCAACGGCAGGCTGGCAGGAATCCGCCGCCGCCTGGGGCAGCATCGGCCAGTTCGACTATCGCATTAACGGCAGCTACTCGGATCAGGGCAACAGAAAAACGCCAGACGGACGGCTGGATAACACCCACTTCCGCAATAACGGCCAGGGCCTGTGGCTGGGCTACAGCTTCGACCGCCAGAAAATCGGCCTGTCTCTCGACCGCTACCGCCTCTCCACGCAAACCTGGTACAGCGATCCGGCTCACCAGTTCGATACTTTTAGCGTCAGGATCCCGGCAATGACGCGGGAAAAAATCGGGCTGTTTTACGATTATGACGTCGACGGAAACTACCTGAAAAAAACCCACCTCGATGCCTATAACCAGACCGTCGAACGCCAGTTTGAAAATGAAGTCGCCACTACGCAGCCGATTCCCTCGCCCATCATCCAGGCGTTAAGCGTTAAAAATCAGACCCAAACCCACGATAAGCAGTACACCCAGGGCGTGACGCTGCAAACTAACTTCTCGCTGCCGGCCGGGAACGATCTGGTGCTTGGGGCGCAGTATCAGCACGACAAAGTGAACCAGAATTCCAGCGGCTACACGCGCCAGACGGCGAAAACCGGGTTCTTTGATATCGAAACCCGCACCCGGTCGCAGGATAAATCAGAGCAAACTAATACCTCGCTGTTTGCTCAGAACGCCTGGCATCTGGCCGATGACTGGACCTGGACCGTGGGAGCCAGGCAATACTGGCTGGCCTCAAAGCTCATCAACAGCAGCTCGCAAACGGTTGAAGGCGGTGTGGCAACCAGCAGCACCAAAGGCGACAAGTCGACCAGCGATAGCCAGTTTGTGGGTGCCACCAGCCTGAACTACTCCGGGTTTAAAGATATCGAGCTGCGCGCCGCCTTTGCCCAGGGCTACGTCTTCCCGACGCTGGTACAGCAATTTATGCAAACCTCCGCCGGCGGCGGCCTGACTTATGGCAACCAGAACCTGAGCCCTGAACATTCCAATAACTACGAAATCGGTGCCCGCTATAAGGGCAATCTGTGGTTGGTGGACGGCACGGCATACTACTCCGAAGCGAAAGATTACATCGCTTCGCGGGCCTGCGAAGGGCAAGCCGTTTGTCAGGGAAACAGCGGCAGCGCACGAGCCGACTACCGCTACTACGACAATATCAATCGAGCCAAAACCTACGGCATAGAGCTCAGCGCCGAGTATAACGGCTGGGCCATCTCCCCTTATCTGAGCGGTAACCTCCTGCGTCGTCAGTATCAGAGCAGCACGTTGAAAACCTGGGATACCGGGGAACCCGCCGTTAACGGCCGCTTTGGGGTCAGGCATACGCTGATGCTCAACGCCATGAACCTCACCTCCGACGCCTTCATCCGCGCCGCTTCCCGAGCCAAAGAAAATACCGGCGACGGTGAAAGGCGCTACCCCGGCTGGGCTACGCTGAATCTGGCGGTAAATGCAGAATTTGGTGACAACGACCAGTACCAGGTCAACTTTGCGCTGAATAATCTGACCAACAAGCGCTACCAGACCGCCCACGAATCTATTCCGGAAGCGGGCTTCAATACGGCCCTCGGCTTTGGGTGGAAATTCTGATGAAGAAAAGTCATTTTGCCGTACTGCTGGCGCTGACGGCGTCATTTTCCACCGCTGCCGGCGAGCGGCTGGTTGTTGCCGGAGGTTCACTGACAGAACTCGTTTACGCGCTGGGCGCAGGCGCTCAGGTAGTTGGCGTAGACGAAACCACAGCCTGGCCGCCGGAAACGGAAAAATTGCCGCACACCGGCCCGTGGATGCAGCTCAGCAGCGAAGCCATATTGTCGCTGCGCCCTGAGCGCTTCATCACCTGGCAGGACGCTGGCCCACACATCGTCTTTGAACAGCTTAAAAAAACCAAAGTGAACGTGCTGTTGCTCCCACGAGTTCCCGCCACGGTCGAACAAATGTATGAAAATATTCAAACACTTGCTAATGCCCTGGGTAGCCCGCAGCAGGGCAAAGCACTGATTGCCAGCCTGCGCCAACGGCTGGAGGCCGTAGCCAAAAGCAGCGCCCTCAAACCCCATCCCGTCAGGGCGATGTTTATTCTCTCTGCAGGCGGCAGCCTGCCGCAGGTTGCCGGCGTGGGCAGCGTGGCCGACACCATCCTGAAAATGGCGGGAGCCAGCAATATCGCCGGGCATCGCCAGTATCAGAGCTACAGCACCGAAGCGATGATAGCTGCGAATCCGGACGTGATTGTCGCCACGACCCAAATGACGCAGGGCAACCCTGACGCGCTGAAGGCCATTCCCGGCATCACCCACACATCGGCCTGGAAAAATAAGCGGATAGTCATCATCGATCGGGCGCTGATCCTGGGCATGGGCCCGCGTATCGCAGAAGCCGTGGAACTACTGCATCACCAGTTTTGGCCTGATTCCGGCCAGAACGATTAAGGATTACTTCGAAATGAGCGACGCTGAACATGAAACCTGAACTGGATCTCCTGGCGCACTTCGCGCAACCCGGCGGGCAACCTTTTAAAGATCGTCACGCTACCATGCCGTGGCGCGGCGCTGCACCCGTTGCCAAAGAGCAGCTTGAGCAAACCTGGCAGCAGGTGATTGCCAGCCCGACGCCTCCCGGCAAAAGGCTGGTCTATCTGCATATTCCCTTCTGCGCAACGCACTGTACCTTCTGCGGTTTTTATCAGAATCGCTACGAAGAAGACCACTGCGAGCGTTACACCCACGCGCTGCTCAGGGAAATTGAGCTGGAGGCCAGCAGCCCGCTGCACCAGTCCGCGCCCATTCACGCCATCTACTTTGGCGGGGGCACGCCTTCGGCGCTTTCGGCAAAAGATTTGGCGCGGATCATTACCGCCCTGCGCCGCAGCCTGCCGCTGGCGCCTGACTGCGAAATCACCATTGAAGGCCGGGTGCTGAATTTTGACGATGAGCGCATCGATGCCTGCCTCGACGCGGGCGCAAACCGTTTCTCCATCGGCATTCAGTCGTTTAACAGCAAAATCCGCAAGAAAATGGCACGCACGTCCGACGGCCCCACCGCCCGGCGCTTTATGGAAAACCTCTGCAAACGCGATCGCGCCGCCGTGGTGTGCGACCTGCTGTTTGGCCTGCCGGGTCAGGATCGGCAACTGTGGGCAGAGGATCTGTCTATCGCGCGGGACATCGGCCTCGATGGCGTCGACCTTTATGCTCTGAACCTGCTGCCGCAAACGCCGCTGGGTAAAGCCGTGGAAAACGGACGTGTTGCGCTACCTTCACCGGCAGAACGCAGGGATCTGTACCTTCAGGGCTGCGACTTCATGGACAGCGCGGGCTGGCGCTGCATCAGCAACAGCCACTGGGCGCGCACCACGCGAGAGCGCAACCTCTACAACCTGCTGATAAAGCAAGGCGCAGACTGCCTGGCCTTTGGCTCAGGGGCGGGCGGCTCGGTCAACGGCTATTCCTGGATGGTTGAGCGTAACCTTGAAAACTGGCACACCGCCGTTGCCGCCGGGAAAAAGCCGCTGATGATGATGGCCCACACCACCGACCCTGGCTACCGCTGGCGGCATCGGCTGCAGGCCGGGATTGAAACTGCACGCGTGCCGCTCGATGAATTGACCGCTGATGCACATCTGCTCCAGCCGCTGCTCACCCAGTGGCATGAATCCGGCCTGACGCGCGATGACGCTCTCTGCCTGCGCCTGACCGACGAAGGCCGCTTCTGGGCCAGCAATATCTTCCAGTCCCTGCAGACGCTGATTTCGACCCTGAATACCCCAATAACAACGGACAACAATCCACAAGGAGCTCCCCTATGACTTCCGTTTCCCTCGCTGACTACTTAAAAACCCAGCCAGACGGCACGCTGGAATCCATCGCCGCACAATATAATGTCACCCTGCTGGACGTAGTGACTCAGTTGCCTGCTCTGGCCCTGGTCAGCGGCGAGCGATTTGACACAGTGTGGGATACCGTTGCCGAATGGGGCAGCGTCACCACGCTGGTGCATACCGCCGACCTGATTATTGAATTTTCCGGCGAGCTGCCTTCCGGCTTCCACCGCCACGGCTACTTCAACCTGCGCGGCAAGAAAGGCATGACGGGGCACATCAAGGCGAGCAACTGCACCCACATCGCGCTGATTGAGCGTAAATTTATGGGGATGGACACAGCCTCGATTCTGTTCTTCAATCAGGCGGGCAGCGCGATGCTGAAAATCTTCATCGGGCGCGACGATCATCGTCAGTTACTGGCAGACCAGCTCGCGGCTTTCCGGGCGCTGGCAGAGACACTTAAGGGAAATATTGCATGACGCCATGGTTAATTTTTGGAGCCGGGGGTAAAGGCGTAGGCGCGCTAACCGCGAAGCTGGCGCTGGCGGAAAGCCGCCCCGTTGTTGCGCTGGTGCGTAATGCAGAGGCCGCAGCAAAACTGCGGGAGGCTGGCGCTCAGGTGATTATCGGTGACGCCTGCGATGCAGACGCGGTCACAGAAGCCTGTCGCCTTGCGGGCCAGGACGCAACCGTCATCTCGACAATGGGCGGCGCGCAGGATTACCTGGCGCACCGCACCGTTATCGACTGCGCCGAAAAATCCGGGATCTCGCGGATGGTGCTGGTCACCTCTTTGGGCTGCGGAGAAAGCTGGGCTTACTTGTCCGACCGTGCAAAAGCTGGTTTCGGCCAGGCGGTGCGGGAAAAATCTCTCGCGGAAAGCTGGCTGCAAACCAGCACGCTGGACTTTGCCATCGTTCGCCCCGGCGGCCTGCTTCACGGCGAGCCAACCGGTAAGGCCGTTCTGAGCCAGGCCCCCGAAATTCACGGCATGGTGATGCGTGCCGACGTCGCCGCGCACGTGGCCGAACTGGCAAAAGCCCCCCGCCTGAACTGCCAGGTTTATGGCCTCGTTGAACCGGGGCTGAAACCGGCTTAACACCGTGCCGGGCTTTCGCTTTTCTGGCGGTATAGCCCGGCCAGCTCTTCCCTCTTGCTACACTTCCAGATAGTTTCATTAGATAACTAACCTGAGAAGAAGGCAGATAACGCTATGTCCGAACACAACTACCAGCCACCAAAAGTCTGGACCTGGAACAAGACCGAAGCAGGCCAGTTCTCCAGCATCAACCGCCCGGTTTCCGGCCCAACTCACGAAAAAACGCTGCCGGTCGGCAAGCATCCGCTGCAGCTTTATTCCCTTGGCACGCCTAACGGGCAGAAGGTGACTATTCTGCTGGAAGAGCTGCTGGCGCTGGGCATCAGCGGGGCAGAATACGACGCACACCTGATTCGTATCGGTGAAGGCGATCAGTTCTCCAGCGGCTTTGTAGAAGTAAACCCGAACTCCAAGATCCCGGCGCTGTTTGACCATTCCGTCACGCCGCCGCTGCGCGTATTTGAGTCCGGCAACATCCTGCTTTACCTCGCAGAAAAATTCGGCCACTTCCTGCCGAAGGACATCGCCGGGCGTACCGAAGCGCTGAACTGGCTGTTCTGGCTGCAGGGTTCTGCGCCATATCTGGGCGGCGGTTTCGGTCACTTCTACCACTATGCGCCGGTCAAAATTGAGTACGCCATCAACCGCTTTGCGATGGAAGCCAAGCGCCAGCTGGACGTGCTCGACAAACAGCTGGAGAATCATCGCTTTATCGCCGGAGATGAATACACCATCGCCGATATTGCGATCTTTACCTGGTACGGTGCGCTGGCAAAAGGCGGCCTGTACGAATCCGCCGAGTTCCTGGACGTGGCTTCTTATAAGCACTTTGGTCGCTGGGCCGATGAAGTGGCTAACCGCCCGGCGGTTAAACGCGGCCGCATCGTGAACCGCACTTGGGGCGATGTGCAGCTGGCCGAGCGCCATGATGCTTCAGATTTTGATGATTTAGGATTGTAGTACTCACCCTCTGGAAGAAGTCTCTTAGCCACAAATATCGTCCATGAAATTCGGCTAAGATTCCGTTCACTTCCAGTCCTGTTCACATGTCACCACCGAACCGGTGAACGACTCGGGGAAGTCACCGTCACTTCCCCGAGACCCCGGACTCCCGGCCAAATAAATCGACCGCTAAAGCGGCAGACCTCCGTTTTATCTCCCAGTCCTGGGTCGGCTGAGATGCGTTCCCGACGCTCTCAGCCTCCGGCCGTTCCCGACGTCCGGACCCTGGCCAGTCGGAGAGAAAACGGAGGCGATTTAAGCCGGAACCGTGCCTCGCTTCAAGCTTATAGCCACGCTGAACATAAAAGCCGCTGCAAGTCCCACAGCCACGCCCTTGTCCCCGGCTCTCATCGCCCCCGGTTATGACCCAACTCAGGCGGGGTTGAGCTGTCGGGAACAGCGAAAGAGAGCGATCGTCGGGAACGAATCGCGAACGACCCCGAATGTTTGGGTGATAGCCGGTGGGTTTACCGCTTCAGCGGCGATGAGCTCGCCGGGCGCCGGGGCTGTTCGGGGGATGGCGTTATCCCCCGGACACGTTCACCGTTTCTGAACGCACAGGGGAAATCGTTCTACAGGTGAACGGACCTTAGCAGATCCGGCATAGGCCGAGAACTTTATAGTGAAGAAACAACCTGAATGAGTTCCCCCACCTTTAAATCACACAAATGATAATTATTTGCATTTAATTATAGCAACAGCTATGTTTTATAGCAGTTGCTATAAACGCTGAATCTATAATCACTCGTGAGGGAAGACGATGCCCGGGAAACTGAAGTTAACGCAGAGTATTGTGGCCGCTGTCGCCGCGCTGGCTATGCTATTGGGCGCCGCTCAGGCGCAGGCAAAATTTAAGGCGATCACCACCTTTACTATCATCGCCGATATGGCGCAGAACGTGGCCGGAGACGCCGCTGACGTGGAGTCCATCACCAAGCCGGGGGCTGAAATCCATGAATACCAGCCCACGCCAGGGGACATTCGTCGGGCGCAGGGTGCTCAGCTAATTTTGACCAACGGGCTTAACCTCGAACTCTGGTTCGCGAAGTTTTATCAGCACCTGAAAGGCGTGCCTGAAGTCGTTGTCACCACCGGCATTCAACCCACGGGCATCACCGAAGGCCCTTATAACGGCAAACCTAACCCTCACGCATGGATGTCGCCGCAAAACGCGCTGATCTACGTCGATAATATCCGGGATGCGTTTATTAAATACGATCCGGACAACGCCGCGACCTATACCCGCAACGCTGAAGCCTACAAGCAGAAAATCCAGCAAACCATCGAGCCCCTGCGCAACGAGCTGGCAAAAATTCCGGCGGATAAGCGCTGGCTGGTCACCAGCGAAGGCGCATTCTCCTATCTCGCCAACGACTTTGGCCTGAAAGAACTCTATCTGTGGCCGATCAACGCCGATCAGCAGGGCACGCCGCAGCAGGTGCGCAAAGTGATCGACAGCATTCGGAAATACCAGATCCCGACGATTTTCAGCGAAAGTACCATTTCCGATAAGCCCGCTCGCCAGGCGGCCCGTGAGTCCGGCGCGCATTACGGCGGCGTGCTGTATGTCGACTCCCTGAGCGCGGCAAACGGCCCGGTTCCGACCTATCTTGACCTGCTTCGCGTCACCACCAGCACCATCGTTAACGGCATCAATGAAGGGCTGAAAAAATGAGTCGTCGTCCCGGTATCGTCGTTCAGGACGCCAGCGTCACCTATCGCAATGGCCATACGGCGCTGCGGGCGGCCAGCTTTGAAATTCCGACCGGCACCATTGCGGCGCTGGTTGGGGTCAACGGCTCAGGGAAATCGACGCTGTTTAAAGCGATCATGGGCTTTGTGCGCCTGGCCAGCGGCAGCATCTCGATTCTGGATATGCCCACGCGCAAGGCGCTACGCAACAACCTGGTGGCCTATGTTCCGCAGTCAGAGGACGTGGACTGGACGTTCCCGGTGCTGGTCGAAGATGTGGTAATGATGGGGCGTTTCGGCCATATGGGGATGCTGCGGATTCCCGGTAAGGCAGACAAGCTGGCGGTAGACAACGCCCTCGCTCGCGTAGGGATGAGCGACTTCCGCAAGCGCCAAATCGGCGAACTGTCCGGCGGGCAGAAAAAGCGTGTATTTCTTGCCCGCGCGATTGCCCAGGACGGCCAGGTGATCCTGCTGGACGAACCGTTTACCGGCGTGGACGTGAAAACGGAAGAGCAGATCATCAGCCTGCTGCGCGAGCTGCGGGACGAAGGCCGCACGATGCTGGTCTCGACCCACAACCTCGGCGCCGTAACCGACTACTGCGACTACACCGTGCTGGTGAAAGGCACCGTGCTGGCCTGCGGCCCGACCGACGTCACCTTTACCCAGGCAAACCTGGAGCTGGCCTTCAGCGGCGTGCTGCGCCACGTCACCTTAACCGGCAAAGAAACCAGCGTGCTCACCGACGACGAAAGGCCGTTTATCCACGGCGCAGCGTTAAAAGGGGAGCCGTAATGTCCGTCCTGCTCGAGCCGTTTAGCTATGGTTATATGTTCAACGCCATCTGGGTTTCGGCGCTGGTCGGCGGGGTCTGCGCCTTTCTCTCCTGCTACCTGATGCTGAAAGGCTGGTCGCTCATCGGCGATGCCCTTTCCCACTCCATCGTGCCCGGCGTTGCCGGCGCTTATATGCTCGGCCTGCCGTTTTCCATCGGCGCATTTTTCTCCGGCGGCCTCGCTGCAGGCACCATGCTGTTTTTAAACCAGCGCACGCGCCTGCGCGAAGACACCATTATTGGCCTTATCTTCTCGTCATTCTTTGGCCTTGGGCTGTTTATGGTGTCGCTCAACCCGACGTCAGTGAACATTCAGACCATCGTGCTCGGCAATATTCTGGCTATCGCCCCGTCGGATATCGTGCAGCTGGCAATTATCGGTTTTGTCTCGCTGGCGATTCTGCTGCTGAAGTGGAAAGACCTGATGGTGACCTTCTTCGACGAAAACCACGCCCGCTCCATCGGCCTTAATCCGCTGTGGCTAAAGGGATTATTCTTCACTCTGCTTTCTGCCACCACCGTGGCAGCGCTGCAAACCGTTGGCGCTTTTCTGGTGATTTGCATGGTGGTGACGCCGGGCGCAACGGCTTATCTGCTGACGGACCGCTTTCCTAAGCTGCTCATTATTTCCGTCACGTTAGGCACTTTTACCAGCGCATTCGGCACCTGGATAAGCTACTTCCTCGACGGCGCTACCGGCGGGATTATCGTAGTACTGCAAACGCTTATCTTCCTGCTGACCTTCGTGTTTGCGCCCAAACACGGCCTGCTGGCTAACCGTCGGCGCGCCCGCCTGAGCCTGGAGCAAACGCCATGAGCCTGTTAGATACCCTGCTTTCCCCCTTCCAGTTTGGCTTTATGATCAACGCCCTGACCATGACCACGCTGGTCGCCATTCCCTGTGCGCTGCTTTCCTGCTTCCTGGTGCTAAAAGGCTGGGCGCTGATGGGCGATGCCATGAGCCACGCGGTCTTCCCCGGCGTGGTGATCGCCTGGATGGTCGGCCTGCCGCTGGGCCTCGGTGCCTTTGTGGCCGGGCTGTTTTGTGCCTTTGCCACCGGCTATCTGCAGGACAACAGCCGTATCAAGCGCGACACGGTGATGGGCATCGTCTTCTCCGGCATGTTTGGCGCGGGGCTGGTGCTGTACGTTTACCTGAAGCCGGATATCCACCTCGACCACATTCTGTTTGGCGACATGCTGGGCGTAAGCTACAGCGATATTCTGCAAACAGGCGCTATCGTGCTGCTAACGGTAGTAGTAGTGGGGCTAAAATGGCGGGATTTGCTGCTGCATGCCTTCGATCCCATTCAGGCACAGGTTTCCGGCCTGAACGTTAAGCTGCTGAACTACGGCCTGCTCTGCCTGGTGTCGCTGACCATCGTCGCGGCGCTAAAGGCGGTGGGGATTATCCTCGCAATATCCCTGCTTATCGCACCAGGCGCTATCGCGTCGCTGCTTACGCGCACGTTCAAAGGCATGATGCTGGTCGCGCTTGTGCAGGCTATCGTGACGTCGTTTCTTGGCGTTTACCTTTCATTCTTTATCGACAGCGCGCCCGCGCCTACTATCGTCGTGCTCTCTGCGCTGGTATTTATCG
This sequence comes from Cedecea selenatireducens, assembly GCF_042138895.1. Lineage (NCBI taxonomy): Bacteria > Pseudomonadati > Pseudomonadota > Gammaproteobacteria > Enterobacterales > Enterobacteriaceae > Cedecea > Cedecea selenatireducens. The sequence continues at coordinate 392,175 of NZ_JBHIKW010000003.1, forward strand.
CCGCGTTTATTCGAGCCACGATCGGGCAGCGGCGAATGGAAGCGATAAGCGAGCCATCCTGAACCCGCCTGAAGCGACCCGGGTAACGATTTTATGGTACAAAGTACCTTCTGTTTTTTGCACAAGTACCAGGGTCGCGCCATGAGCTACACCATCGATATTATCTCCTGCATCACCGACCGTTTCGTTGAGCTGACCGCCACCGAAAAGCGCATCGCGCAGTTTATTCTGGACGATGTGCAGGCCGCCGCCGCGCTGCCGATTTCGGAAATGGCGCGTCAGACGCAAACCAGCCAGGCCTCCATTACCCGCTTTGCCCGCGCCATCGGCTGCAAAGACGTGCGAGAACTCAAGGTCAAACTGGCCCAGTCGCTGGCGGTGGGCCAAAGATTTATTCTCGATGTGCCGGACCTTGAGGGCGTGCAGGGCATCTACGAAACCATCATCAACGTGCTGGATATCAATCGCCGTGCGCTAAACCCGGAATCGTTAAACAAGGCTGTGACCTGGCTGAGTAATGCGCGGCAAATCCTGGCGCTGGGCATGGGCGGCGGATCGACGATTTGTGCGCAGGAGTTGCAGTTCCGTCTGTTTCGCCTCGGCCTGCCGGTGGTGAGCCAAAGCGACGGTCTTCTGGCTAGAATGATGGCGGCGTCGGTGGCCTCTAACGATGTTGTTGTGGCCCTGTCGTTGGGAGGCTATACGCCAGAAGTAGTGGAAAGCGCGGCTATTGCGCGCCAGTACGGCGCAAAAATCGTCGCCATTACCCCGCAGGGTACGCCGCTGGCTGAACAGGCAGACATCGTACTGCCGCTGATTATTCGCGAGAACGACTACATTTTTAAGCCGAGCACCTCGCGCTACGCGATGCTGGCGATGATTGACGTGCTGGCCACCGAACTGGCGATGGCCAACAAAAGCCAGGCGAAGGACCGCCTGCGCCGCATCAAGCTGGCGCTGGACAGCCATCGCGGCGGGGCAGACAGGCAGCCGCTGGGCGATTAACCCCGATCGGCGCGGTAGCAGGTCACGTCCACTTCCACTTTGCAGTCCACCACCAGGTCAGCCACGCAGCACACGCGGGCCGGTGGGTGGTCGCCGAAGAAGTCGCGGAACACTTTATTGAAGGACTGGAAATAGCGGGCATCGGTCAGGTACACCTTCACGTGCACCACGTCGGCCAGGGTGTAACCCGCTTCCGTCATGATATCCACGCAGTTTTGAATCGCCAGCCGTGACTGGTCGATAATTCCGCCCTCAACCACTTCGCCGTCCTTCATCGGCGTCTGGCCGGACACATACAGCCATCCGGCCGCTTCGACAGCTTTAGCAAAAGGCAGCGGCTGCCCGCCGGTGCCGGTACTGCCGCCAACGCCATAACGTTTAATGCTCATCATTGCTCCTTGTGGATTAGTTTACCCTCACCCTCACCCTAACCCTCTCCCTGGAAGGGAGAGGGGACGAAGGTACATATTCCCCCTCACCAGATTTTATCTCGTTTTTCCCCCTCTCCTCTCTGGGGAGAGGGCCGGGGTGAGGGGAACGTTATATTCACTTCTGCCGACGCAGGAATCTCCCCGCCCGGCCAATCACTTTCTGCTCGAGCCCGTAGCTCATCACCCCATTCACCATCACCGCTTCAATACCAACGGCAGGCTGTTTCGGGTTACTGAAGCTCGCCACATCCCGCACTGTTGCCGGGTCGAACAACACCAGATCGGCATAATAGCCGCGCTTCACCAGGCCACGTTCGGGCAGTTGGAACCGCGCCGCCGACATCCCCGTCATCTTATGCACCGCCTGCGTCAGCGGGAAAAGCTTTTCGTCGCGGCTGTAGTGCCCCAGCACGCGTGGGAACGCCCCCCACAGGCGAGGATGCGGCATCGGGTCGTTCGGCAGCCCGTCTGACCCTACCATCGTTGCCGGGTAGCGCAGCACGCGCCGCACGTCCTGCTCGTCCATGTTGTAATAAATCGCGCCTGCGGGCATCAGTAATTTTCCCGCTTCGTGAAGTGACATCGACCAGCCCTCGGCAATTTGCTTCAGCGACTGCCCGGCGACCTCCGGATGCGGCTCGGACCAGGTGATCACGATGTCGAACTCATCGGTGATCTGCTTCATATCCAGCGTCGAAGAGCTGGCGGAATAAGGGTAACAATCGCAGGAAACGTCCTGCTGCTCGCGCACCTTATCGAACAGCTTCAGCGTTTCGACCGTGCGCCCCCAGTTCTTCGCCCCGGCGCATTTGTGGTGCGAGACCACCACCGGCACGTTTCCGTGGCGGCCAATGCGAAACGCTTCATCCAACGCGTCTAGAATCGGCTCAAACTCAGAGCGCAAATGAGTGGTGTAAATCCCCTTCTCCGCCGCCAGTTCCTCCGCCAGCGCCATCACCTCTTCGGTGGTGGACTGGAACGCGCTGGCATAGGCAAGCCCGGTGCTTAATCCCAGCGCGCCCTGCTGCAGGGCCAGCTTAAGCTGCTCGCGCATGGCGAGGATCTCTTCGTGCGTCGCCGGGCGGAACAGGTCATCCATCTGGTTATTACGCAGCGCGGTATGGCCGACAAGCGTGCCGACGTTGATAGCCGGGCGTGCCTGCTCCACGGCATGCGCATACGCCTCAACGGTGGGATAGACAAACTGATACGCCTCGCCCAACAGATTCATCGGGTCGGGCACCTGTGAGTTAATCGTTGCCCCCGCCGCGCTGATGCCGCAGTTGCCGACGATAACCGTGGTTACGCCCTGGCTTATCTTCGGTAGATACTCAGGGAAGCGGAGCACGTTGATGTCATCGTGCGTGTGAACATCAATAAATCCCGGGGCTAACACGCGTCCGCGGCCGTCGATTTCATGCGTGGCCTCACCGGAGATATACGGCGCAATATCGGCAATACGCTCGCCCTGCACCGCCACATCAGCCAGATATTCCGCACCGCCTGAACCGTCCATCACGGTGACATTCCTGAAGAGATAATCGAACTTCATCTGCGCCTCACGCCAGTCATAATCTGCGTGCAAGTTAACCATTTACAAGCCATAAAAACAGTGAAAAACTAAACAAAACCCTTGCAAATCAATGATACTTTTATTCATTAAATTTAAGATATTTGAATAATTAATATAAATAACATCAAGTTAAAATTGATACCTAATCTGAAAGATAGAATAACCCCGGAGATAATACGTTATGAAATACCAGGAGATTAACCTCGTCCCCCATAAGTCAGCCCTGATGCATTCCCCGGCCAACGTCCTCAATGAAGATGTCTGCCTGCCCGCCGCCCTGATCAAAAAATCTGCTCTGAAAAACAACATCAGGTGGATGCAGGACTATGCCAACGCGCGCGCCGTTTCGCTGGCACCGCACGGGAAAACAACCATGACGCCGTGGATCTTCCAGCAGCAGCAAAAAGCGGGGGCGTGGGCCATCGGCGTAGGCAGCGCATGGCAGGCCAGCATCGCGATGTCCGCCGGCATCGAGCGCGTGCTGATGGTGAATCAGTTGGTAGGGAAAGCGAACATGGCGCTGGTGTCGAAGCTGAAGCATAAACACGCTTCGGTCGACTACATCTGCTGCGTAGACAACGAGACGAACGCCCGCGCCCTGTCAGACTTCTTTAGCCAACAGGGCCAAACTCTCGACGTGCTGATTGAACTGGGCGTGCCCGGTGGCCGCTGCGGCTGTCGCAGCACGGAACAGGCGTTGGCGCTGGCAGAACATGTGGCTGAGTTACCCGGTTTGAATTTACGCGGCCTGGAGCTGTACGAAGGCGTGCTGCACGGCGAAAATCCACAGCCAAAAATAGAATCGTTGCTGCAAGACGCGGCGGCATTAGCCTGCCAGATGGCGCGCTATGTTGACGGCGAATTTCTGTTAACCGGCGCAGGCTCGGTCTGGTATGACGTAGTGTGCAATATCTGGCTCGCCGCAGAGAAACCGGCCAACTGCCGTATTGCGATCCGCCCCGGCTGCTACATCACCCACGACGGCGGTATCTATCAGGAAGCTCAGGAGCAGCTGATCGCGCGCGATCGGATCGCCTGCGATCTTGGCGGCGATCTGGTTTCCGCGCTGGAGCTGGTGGCCATGGTGCAGTCGGTGCCGGAAAGCGACCGGGCAATCGTGAATTTTGGCAAGCGAGACAGCGCGTTTGATGCAGGCCTGCCGCAGCCGATAGCGCACTACCGCCAGGGCAAGCCGCTGGCATCGCCGTCCGAAACCCTCGAAACCACCGGAATTATGGATCAGCACGCTATGCTGAAACTCAAGCCGGGCGCGGATGTGCAGGTCGGCGATATTCTGGTGTTCAGCACCTCACATCCGTGCCTGACGTTTGATAAGTGGAAAGCGCTGCTGCTGGTGGACGACGAGTATAACGTGCTGGATGAGTTAGAGACGGCGTTCTAGGTTGCTTTCTTCCACGATGATGCAGGGCCAGCGGAGGTTCCGTTCACTTCCAGCTCTGTTTCATATGTCACCCCCGCACTGGTGAACGTCTCGGGAGAATCACCGTCATTCCCCCGAGACCCCGGACTCCCGGCCAAATAAATCGACCGCTCAAGCGGCAGACCTCCGTTTTATCTCCCAGTCCTGGGTCGGAGAGAAAACGGAGGCGATTTAAGCCGGAACCGTGCCTCGCTTCTTATTTTTACCCTCACCCTAACCCTCTCCCTGGAAGGGCGAGGGGATAAACAATATTTCCCATAGCTTTTGTTTTCCCCCTCTCCCTGGAAGGGCGAGGGGATAAACAATGTTTCCCATAGCTTTTGTTTTCCCCCTCTCCCTCCGGGAGAGGGTCGGGGTGAGGGGCACTAGCAAATTTATTTCGCCTCAGCCAGCGCCTTAGCCTGCTCCTCTTCTTCCTTCTGCTGAAGCTCGGTTTCCAGCATCTTCTTCTCGTACGCCTTGAAGAACGGATAATAGATAGCCAGCGAGATAAAGAAGCAGATAAACACCAGCCCACAGGCAATCAGGTTCCAGTTAGTGGTGATCAGCGCCCCCAGCGGGGCCGGGAGGGTAAACGGCGGCTTCACCATCATGCGCGGGATCAGGCCGCTAATCGTGAACAGATACACCACCACGGTATTCACCATCGGCGCCAGAATAAACGGGATCGCGAGGATCGGATTCATCACGATCGGCGCGCCGAAAATCATTGGCTCATTGATGTTGAACAGCCCCGGAATAAACGACAGCTTGCCCAACTGCTTCAGGTAAATAACGCGGGAGCGAATAAACAGCACCACCAGCGCAAGCGTTGAGCCGGTGCCCCCCATCTGGGCGTACCACTGGAAGAATTGCTCGGTGAAAATATTCGGCAGCTCATAGGCGCTCACGCCGGACTGGAACAGCTCCATATTCTGCACGATCGCCTGATCCCACAGCGGGCGGATCAGCGGCCCCATCACCGCATGACCGTGGATACCCAGCACCCAGAACACGTCGATAAAGAACTGGGTGACAATCCCGCCAAACAGGTTGGTACCGGTCATAAAGCCCTTCAGCGGCATAATGATGTAGCTGATGATGGCGTTAATATCGATGTTCAGGAAGTGGCGAGGTATCCAGAACACCAGCACCACGGCAAGCGTCGGGAACAGCGCCGAAAACGAGCTGGCGACCACCGGCGGCACGCCCGCAGGCATTTTGATTTCGATGTTGCGGACTTTGATAAAGCGGTAAATCTCAATGGCAATCAGCGAGGAGATAATCGCCCCAAACAGCCCCTGAGAGCTTAGCGACGTAACAGGAATATAGCGCCCCGCCACCGCTTCACCCGCCACGGTCACGCCCTGCTTGATATTTACCGGCACAATCATCAGCAACGTCGCCAGCATCGCCAGCAGGCCGCTGGTGATATCGTTCAGCTTGTAGCTTTTACCGAGGAACGAGCCGATGGTAAACGCGGCGTACAGCGACATCAGCCCGACGGTAAAGCGGAACGGCACGTCCAGCATATCGCGCCACGGCGCAATAAAGTCCATGTAGCCCTTAATCGGGATATTCAGCAGGATCACGAAGAAAGAGCCGACGATGGTCAGCGGCAAAATAGAGATAAGCCCGTTGCGTATCGCCTGCATATGGCGCTGGTTGCCGATAGCGTTCGCCACCGGCATCAGCTTGTCGGCTAACTTATCAAAGGTCGACATGGTCAGCCTCCTCAAACCCGTTGTTCTCGATCACGCCACGGAACCAGCGCCCGGACTTTTTCAGCGAACGCTGCTGCGTCGCTAAATCAAGCCGGTAGAAACCGTAGCGATTTTTATAGGCGTTCTGCCACGACCAGCAGTCGATAAAGGTCCACATCTGGTAGCCCAGGCACTGGCTGCCTTCCGCCATCGCTTTATGCAGCCAGGTTAAGTGCTCCCGAAGAAACTCGATGCGGTAATCGTCCTGCACTTCGCCGTCCACCATGAACTGCTCTTCGTCCATGATGCCAATGCCATTTTCCGAGACGAACCACGGCAGGTTGCCGTAGCGCTCTTTCACCAGCATGGCGATGTCGTACAGCGCGGGCGGGTAAATCTCGATGCCACGCGAGGTATTCATGCGCCGCCCCGGCATCACGTACTCTTCAAAAAAACGCTCCGGCACAAACCCGTGAGGCTCTTCAAGCAGCGTTTCACGCGCCTTAACCCGGCGTGGGCGATAGTAATTGATGCCCAGCAAATCAACGCGGGTCGCGGCAATCAGCTCACAGTCACCCGGCAATACCTTCGGCAGCACATCGTATTCTTTCAGCAGTGCCACCAGCTCGTCGGGGTAGCGCCCAAGCAGCATCGGTTCGTTAATGCTGCGCGTGTAGAACAGGTCAGCCATTTCCGCAGCCCGCAGATCTTCCGGGCTGTCGCTGCGCGGATAAACGGGGATGACGTCCATGATGATGCCAATCTGCCCGTCCAGGTTCATTTCTCGCCAGGCGGCCACCGCCTTACAGTGGGCGATAACAATGTGGTGCAGCACCTGGGCCGCACGGCGAAAATCCGTCACGTAAGGATAATGGCGTGGATGTAAATAACCTGCCTCGGCGGGGATAAGCGGCTCGTTGAAGGTAAACCAGTAACGCACGCGGTCGCCAAACAGCCGGTAGCAAATTCCCGCATAGCGAGCGAAAGCGTCCACCACCTCGCGGTTCTCAAATCCGCCCTTTGCCTGCAGCGCCATCGGCATATCAAAATGGTAGAGATTGATAAAAGGCTCGATCCCCCGGCGAATCAGCTCATCAATCACGTCGCTGTAAAACTGCACGGCCTGAGGATTGACCTCGCCGTCGCCATCAGGGATCAGCCGGGACCAGGAAATCGACGTGCGGAATGAATTCAGGCCAATGTTTTTCGCCAGCTGAATGTCTTCCCGCCAGCGCTGGTAAAACGTAGAGGTATCGTCAGCGGTGACGCCGTTGTAAAAACGGCTGTTAAACTCGTGCGAGGCGTAATCCCAGATATTCTCGCCCTTGCCATCGCCCTCAACTCGTCCCTCAGACTGCGTGGCGCTGGTCGCCGTGCCCCACCAGAATTTGTCGGGAAAACGGTATTTCATACGGACCCCTGGCCAGCAGTTTTCAGCAGCGAAAGCGCGTGATCCAGCACCTTATCACCCTGCATTGAGCCGTAATGCATCATGTCGATGGCCGCCACCGGAACGCCGTGAGGTGCCGCCGCCGCGCTCAGGTTTTGCAACTGGAACTTCACCTGCGGCCCGAGCAGGATGACATCGGCTTCATCGATGATCTGGTCGAAATCTGACACCGGCACGGCGGTAATTTCCACCGCCACATCGCGGCTGTGCGCGGACTGCTTCATTCTTTCCACTAACATGCTGGTGGACATTCCCGCAGCACAGCATAAGAAGATTTTTTTCATCGTTTTTCCCTCAGAGAATCAATGCAGTGTCCGCGGTATGCGGCCAAATATATTCTGGGTAGCGGCGAAAAAAGCCACAAGTGAGGGGTGGCACAGATTTGCTTTTAACGGCTGGTACTTTTGGCGAAATAAATGATTAAACCTTATTAAATCCATTAATAAACAGATGGATAAGAGTGTTACTTTTCTGACGATGTTCGCCTTCACGTGTCGTTTTATTGACGGGAATGGTGCAGCGGTCACAGCCAGAAGCTTATTTGAATATTACGTCATACCCTCACCCCGGCCCTCTCCCAGAGGGAGAGGGGGAAAACAGGTGGCGGGGAACATGGTTTATCCCCTCTCCCTTCCAGGGAGAGGGTTAGGGTGAGGGTGAGGGTAAAAAGCTATAAATTCCCTACGCCGCCGTCGACCAGCAGATCGGTGCCGACCACGAAAGCCGACTCGTCAGACGCCAGGAACACGGCGGCTTTGGCCAGCTCCAGCGCGGTGCCGAGGCGGCCAATCGGCACCAGCTCGCGGATGGCTTCACGCAGCGCGTCAGCCTCAACGCCATTGCCTAATTTTCCTAATGCCGGGGTTTCCGTCGGGCCAGGGCTAAGTCCGTTGACCCGAATACCGCGAGGATGCAGCTCGCCAGACAGCGTGCGCGCCAGCGAAAGAATACCCGCCTTGCTGGCCGCGTAGGCATTGGTCTGCGGCAGGCCGATGCGGGCGCTGACGGAACCGCAAACAATCACCGAGGAAGGGTTAGCCAACAGAGGCAGCAGCGCCTGGATCAGGAAGAACGGGCCTTTAAGGTTAATGTTCATCAGCCGGTCATACGCCTGCTCATCCCAGTCCTCCAGCGAGTGATGCGTCACGTCTCCCGCGTTGAGATAAAGCACATCAAGCTGCGGCCAAAGCTGCTCTAACTCCGCGGCCACTTCGCGCTGCCCGGCAACGTCACCGGCATCGCTTTTAATCAGGTGTACATTACCCAAAACTGTTTTGGCTTCTCGTAGCCCCTGCTCGCTGCGCCCGGTGATCGCCACCGTCGCGCCTTCAGCCATAAACTGCCGCGCGGTTTCCAGGCCGATGCCGCTGGTGCCACCGGTAATTAAGGCATATTTGCCGTTAAGTCTGCCCATCATCGTTTCCTTATAAATCTCTGGTGAGGGCATTATTTCCGCTATAGTATCCTTTGGATAGTAGGCACCAATTAGATACTAAAGCACCACATTGAGCGCATTGGCGTAAGCCGGGAGTTGGCATGACAAAAAATATTTCGCGGCTGCCCGAGGCCGGAAGCAGCTGTCCGATGGTGAGCTTCGTAAATCTCATTTCGGGGAAGTGGGCGATCCCAATCCTTTACCGCCTGATCGTAATTGACGAGGCGGTGCGTTTCAGCGATCTACAGCGAGCGGTTAGCCCCATCACTCAGAAAGAGTTAACGCGCCAGCTGCGCCAGTTTGAGGCTCGCGGGCTGGTCGTCAGGCAGGTGTTTGCCGAGGTTCCGCCGCGAGTGGAATACCAGATAACGGCGCTGGGAAAATCTCTGCGGCCGACGCTGGATTCACTTGCCGAGTGGATGCGGCAAAATGCCGCTGAGATGGAACAATCTCTTCCCTGAGAACGTTCAATCACCTAACCAAAAACTTCGTCGACCAGCGCGCTACCAAGGCGCATGGCCGAGCAGATTCGCGGCATACCCAACGCCACGCCCTGCCAGCTTTGCGTGACCGAGTAGCTGACCGGCTGACGCTCGATATTGCAGCCATCGCCGAGCCAGGTCAGCGCGTCTTTGTGCTCCAGCAGGCCCGGTGAAGTCGGCGTGGCCAGCCACTCATGGAAATAGTGACGGGTGCGCGGGGAAGCATCAACCTCCTCCGCCAGGCGGCTGATGGCCAGAGCGCGCACATGCTCAATCAGCTGCTCTGCCTGCTGCGGACTGCCTAAACGTACGGCATCGCCGAAGGTGCCCCAGCGCAGCTCTTCGAGCGCGACATAGCAACGTGCAGCAGGAGAGAAGGAAAAATAGTGCCCGCTGCGCCAGCGGGAGAAAATCTGTTCGCTGTGCACCATCCCCTGCCTGAGAAGATCGCTATGCTCCAGGTCCGCTTCTATCCGCGACAGTCGCTGAGATATTTGCTGGCGCAGGGCCAGCAGCCGCCCACGAGCCGCATCGGAGTGATGCGCCGTTCGCGCGGAAACCGGCTCGAGCTGGGCAATTCTCTCGCTTATCTGGCTGTTGGCGAGGTAGCTTTTCGCCAGGTCAGCCGACAGCAGGCCGAGCCTCACCAGCGACGCCTCCAGGTCGTCCTGCGGTGCCATAGCGGCCAGTACTGAATTCCGCCTGGCGCCCACGACAAACACTTCCACAAGCTGCTCGTAAAACTCTTTGCTTTGCTGGCTGCTCCACGGCTGGCGGGCAACATCAATGCCCATCGCAAAATCGACGACAAATTTTTCGCTAAGACTGCTGAGGGTTCTAACCGGCCCTTCCATTAATACACCGCTCATTGTTGCTCCGCTGAGAAAAGCGTCTGGATATCGTCGCGCAACAGGCGGGTATCCTCGTGAATGTAACGTGCCGTTCTGACACTTTGTTCCAGCTGGCTCTGGAGGGAAAACAGCACGGTGTCATTCTGCTGTTTAGCGGCAAGACTTTGCTGCAGATTGCTGCGAATAGCGTCCAGGGCCCGAGAATAATCGGCGAAAAAGGTCGCCATACCGGCCGTGACCGAAACATCAACCTGCGCGGTAATAGCCTGGTTTATCTGGGCCAGGAAAGTTGCCACGTGGTCGTGCAGCTTCTGCTGAAGCTTCTCCAGGTCGATAACGTAGCGGCTGTGCGTGGCCGCATAGTCTTCCCAGCCCCAGTCCACGCTATTAAGCCAACGCGCCAGCACGCCACGCATGCCGTTTTGCGGCTGCATTTGCGACATCGGCACCTCCTGGCTTTCGATAACGTTGGTGAACGCCTGCCGGATATTAAAGTTAAGCTGGCTGGCCTGGAATGCAGGCAGGCTTATCTGGGCGCGGAACCCTGCCACCTTCAGGCCATCACTCACCCGCTGCTCGATGGGTTTTAACGCGGACTGCAGCGTATAGCCCAGGCTCGCCTCAAGGTTGCTAAGTAGCGAACCAAGTTCTCCGGTCAGCGTCTCCTGGGCGGAAAATAAAATGCCTTCGCTGGAAGCGCGGACCTTGTGCAGCAGCGTGCGGGCCGTCGCCTCATCCTCCCCCAGCAGCTTGTCGCTTCCCGGGGCAAAATCTACGCTGCGCGTTAACGCATGAGGGTAAAGCGGATGCAGCTTCTCTTCGCCTAACCTTCCTTCACGGAAATAGGCGCTCAGGTCGTTATGGATCTGAGCTTCAAAGCGCCGCACAAAGGAGCCGATGCCTTCCAGCGCCTCGCTGACCTGCCGCTGAATCATCGTACTGACCAGCTGCTGCGAAGTTTGTAGCAGCTGAATATCCTGCTCCAACTGCTGGATATTCTCCTGCAGACTGTCGTTGGTCACCTGCAGCCCCTGGCAACGGAAGCTCAGGTAGCGCTCGGCGCCCTCGGCATAGTCCAGCAGCTTATGGCACGCCGCACGTAGGGTATACAACGAAGCATTGGCGTGAGCGGCATGCAGGATAGCCTCAATCGGCGACTCAAACATGGAGTCTTCCCACAGCAGATCCGCCGCGTGCCGCAGGTGTTCAATATCGGCTAAATCCGCACTGCGCCAGCGCCTGCCCAATGCCGCTTCGGCAAAATCCTGCACCCACCGCTGCTGTTCGGGATCGGGCAGGCGGCCATGCGTTACCAGCTCATAGCGGGCGCGGTTAGCAAGATAACCCCACATGCTCGACACCGGGAAAACGTGGTCCGGCTCAATGCTGCCTTTCATCAGCGTGCCGGCAATCATCGCTTTCACCTGGGTTTCATCGTCGCCATTGCGGTCCTTCTGGTCGAACTTATTCACCAGCGCATAAAGCGGCACGGATTTGCTGACGCCAAGCACCGCCTCGCGCACCTCTTCGTCAGAAATAGATTTGAGCTGCGTATAGTCCATCACGGCCAGCACGGCGGAGGCCTGGGCCAGCTGCTCTTTCAGCATCTTTTGCAGGTGCGGCTGCCCCGCTTCGTTTGGCCCCGGCGTGTCCAGCAGCGTCAGCTGCCCGTGGCCATTTTTGAGGCCCGCCAGATGCACAAACTCCACCTCAATGACCGGCACGTGTTCAATCGCAGCGTAGGCCTTGAAGGGGAAGGCGACGTCCAGCACGCGGCATAAGCGCACCAGATCGTTCAGGCTCTTCAGGCAGTGAAAAATAGGCTGCGCGCCCAGATAGTGACGTTCAAAGCCGGTGCCGTTGGCGATACGGGCAATCAGCGCCTCCATATCCCGGTCCATTTCCAGCCTGCTGGTCAGCGTTTCCCGCTGGGTGGTCAGCAGCTTTTCCTGCAGCGTCCCCATCAGGCTTTCTATCGGCTGCACATACGGGAAGTGCAGCACCGGCTCGCGCTGGCCGGGCGTGTGGCGAATCAGCGTCGGCAGCGCCGTCATCGGCCGGTTGCGGTTAGGCAATACCTCAGTGCCCACGATGGCATTGATGGTGGTCGATTTCCCCGCCTTCATGGTGCCGACAATCGCCAGCACCATTTCATGTTGGGTTATTTTGCGCCTTTCGTTTTGCAGCATGTCTTTCTGCAATTCGATCCCGCGTGGGCTAAATTTCAATGGATGTACCGAGGCCACGGGGTTCGCCAAAGCGCTATTTTGTTCATGCTGTAAAGCCAGCGGAGCGACTTTTAAAGCGTTAAGATTTTGCAACGCTAATTGCAATAGCCGCTCGGCTTCCTGACTCAGTTCAAAAATGGTTTGTGTGTGCATAAAAAATCTTTCCTTAACTCAAATTATCCGGTTTTATCTCCGCCATCGTTTAGTTGTAATCATGGCAATACCGGTTTTTATAATTACGTGAGGAAAATAATTTATTAATTAACATTACACCATGCCGCGATCCTGGCTTTTAAGTCACTCTGCCAGACCTGCGGGGAAATAATGGTGAGATGCGGTATCCAATACTGCACCAGCGGAAACAATTGCTCAGGCGAAGCAATATGGCTTGCCAAAAGCAACTCTCCGTTATCAAGCTCTCTGATGGTTTTTTGAAAAGGTAATAGTTTGCGCTGTTTAAAATGTTCGGCTGCCTGCGCCGAAACTTGTAACAGCACCTCCGTTTTCACCCTTTCCCCGCCAGGATCATCCCGATCGTCAAATAATGGATAAAAAATAGCTTTACGCTGCGGACTATTTTCATATTCATACCCTACAACCAATAAATCTGGAATAGCCCGTAAGGTAATATATTGATTATGGCTCTTTATGTCGTACCACGGATAAAACGCAGCAAGCCCTACGCGTTTGGTAATGCGTAACAGGTCGTTTACGTTAAACTGTCCTTTTAAATGCGAAGAGAGACGCTTTTTCCCCTCGCCGACATCCTCCAGAATAGCACCAAGCCGGTTCAAATCACGATACGCAGTTCGCATATCTACATCAAAACGCTGGCGGATAATATCAGCGGAAAGGGTTTCCCCCTGATAAAGACTTAAGACGATTTCGGCCAGTCGATCTGCAACTTTTACTTTTGCGCCTTTCATTCTCATCGGTTCCTGCCTCTGTATCGGTACATCCATAGGCCCAACCATACCCCTGTCAAGTGACAGGAGGTGTCAGCGCAATACGCTTTTTTTTATTTTTTCAAACAGGTATAGCGCAGTGGCCCATGCTGGCAGACTTGCTTGAAGCGAAGTGAAACTAAGTTAAATTAGCCTTATTTAACGGCAATTAAAGCCTGAACTTTAAGTTAAATTTGAGGCTTATTTCTCTGAATGAAAGAATTTTTGCGATTTAAGGCTGGCGGGGAGGCCACCGGGCACTGGCTTGCGGCAATAATCCCTGCAAATGTAGGGATTTGATGTATAATCTCAGCACTTTTTCGCGACTCAGCATGCTTTTGCTGCCAAGTCGCTATTTTTCATTACTTTATCTCACCTTGAGGATCAGATAATGCAACTCCCTCATTGCCCGCAGTGCAATTCCGAATACACCTATGAAGACAACGGCATGCTGATTTGCCCGGAGTGCGCTCATGAATGGAACCCGGCCGCCGCGAGCGAAGAAGACGCTCAATTAGTGGTAAAAGACGCCAACGGTAACCTGCTGGTCGACGGCGACAGCGTCACCGTGGTGAAAGATTTGAAGGTCAAAGGCAGCTCTTCAATGCTGAAGATCGGCACAAAAGTGAAGAATATCCGCCTGGTTGAAGGCGATCACAACATTGATTGTAAAATCGACGGTTTTGGCCCAATGAAGCTGAAATCTGAGTTTGTGAAAAAGAACTGATGACTCCCCCGGCAGGTGGCCTGGCCGCCTGCCCCGCCTGGCTTACCTTTCCCGCACAATCTACACTTCCTCTGCACTCTCCTTACAGAGGATTCGGTTATGCCTTTAGGACCCTACATTTCATTAAACGGCCGCTGCGCCGAGGCTATTGCCTTTTACCAGCAGGCGTTGGGCGCCGAACTGACGTTCAAAATCACCTTCGGTGAAATGCCCAAAGAAGCGACGAATACCGAAGGCTGCAGCGGCGCCGTTGCCTACGCAGACGACAGCATCATGCACGCCAGCCTGCGGGTGGCCGGCAACGATTTGATGATGACCGACGCCAGCATGAGCGGAGACAAACCGCAGCACAGCGGCTTTTCACTCTGCCTGGCAAGCCACGATACGGCAGAGGGTAAACGCTGGTTTGAAGGGCTTTCGGCAGGCGGCACCGTCACCATGCCGTGGAGCGAAACCTTTTGGGCAAAAGGGTATGGCTCGCTGACGGATAAGTTCGGCATTCCGTGGATGGTCAACGTCGAAAGATAAAGCCTGTGTTCTATTATTCATTCAGGGCCCATTCTGCCGGGCCCTTTATTTTTCCTGGTGATTAAAAAACTAAGGAAATCAAAGCGACGGGTATATTCATTTTTTTGATGTTATTTAATTATTCCTTTTTACAAAATTTATTCCAGACAAAAATGAATAAACCTACGAAGGTAATGATCAAAGAGGAGATAAATTAAAACCACGGCACGGCATTCATTATTTCAGCGATAAGCCAATAATAAAAAGGCAAAACATGATTAGGATATAGAATATATTTAATGCTTGCGCACAGCATTTTTTCCTCGCCACATACCCACATTGTTAATATTTCTTTATCCCTCTCTCTGTCAGTTTTTTCGGCAAAACGAGCCAACTGTCTGATTCCACGATAAACCCGCCACTTCCCCGGCCGCAAACTTCAACTCTTCATCGTACAGAAACCAATCATTAACAAAACCGTCACTTTTCCCCGGCACCATGAGGCAACTTTTGAAGGAGGCCCGTGATGCAAACGACTCTTCACCTCATCAAGCAAAACCCCTGCACAGCCCTGCCGCTGCGTATTTGCTTTATCTGATTCGAGAGGCTTTGACTGTTATGCACTTGTCCAGACATCCGACCAGTTACCCAACCCGCTATCAGGAGATAGCCGCCCGGCTCGAACAGGAGCTGCGGAACAACTACCGCTGCGGCGACTACCTGCCCGCTGAAACCCAGCTTGCCGCCTACTATGAGGTTAACCGCCACACGCTCCGCCGCGCCATTGACGAGCTGGTCAACAAAGGCTGGGTGCAGCGCCGCCAGGGCGTTGGCGTGCTGGTGCTGATGCGCCCGTTTGACTACCCGCTTAACGCGCAGGCTCGCTTTAGCCAAAACCTTCTCGATCAGGGCAGCCACCCGACCAGCGAACGCCTGCTGGCGGTGATCCGCCCGGCCTCGCAGGATGTCGCAGATGCGCTGGGGCTGGCCGAGGGAGATAACGTTATTCACCTGCGCACCCTGCGCCGGGTCAACGGCATCGCGGTGTGCATCATCGACCATTATTTTTCCGAACAGAGCTGGTGGCCGACGCTGCAAACTTTCGGCAACGGATCGCTGCACGATTTTCTTCAGGCGGAATTAGGCATTGCCCTGACCCGCGCCCAAACCCGTATCAGCGCCCGCCGTTCCCAGGCCAAAGAGAGCCGCCTGCTGGAAATTCCCAACATGGCGCCGCTGCTCTGTGTACGCACCCTTAATCACCGTGAAGGCGAGGCCAGAGCGACGGAATACTCCGTCAGCCTGACCCGTGCCGACATGATTGAATTCACCATGGAGCACTAAATGGACACCAGCCATTTCAACACCGAACAGCGCCGCGAGTGGATGGCGGTGCTGTCACACAGCCAACCGCAGGAGCTTCTCGAGCGCTGGAACAGCCTGAACATCAGCGCGGATTACACGCTCATTCGCGCGCCAGAAATCGGCCTGGTTCAGGTGCAGGCCCGCATGGGCGGCACCGGCCAGCGCTTCTTTACCGGTGACGCCACGCTGACCCGCTCGGTGGTCAAACTGGCGAGCGGAACCTACGGCTACAGCTACCTGCTCGGCCGGCATAAACAGCACGCCGAATGCTGCGCGGTGATCGACGCCCTGATGCAGGAAACCGCGCATTTTCAAACGCTACAAGAAACCTTAATTGCACCGCTGGCGGCCAACCGTGAACAACGCCTTGCCGCTCGCCGTGCGGAAGTTAACAGCAGCCGCGTGGACTTCTTCACGCTGGTACGCGGAGACAACGCATGACACTAATGACCGCTTTTACCCTTCCGGTGCAGGACGCCCAGCAGAGTTTCCGTCGCCTGCTTAAAGCCATGAGCGAGCCGGGCGTGATTGTCGCGCTGACCTCGCTACAACAGGGCTGGCTGCCGTTGAACGTCGCCACCACCAGCGTGCTGCTGACGCTGGCCGATAACGACACGCCGGTGTGGATTGACAGCACGTTGGGCAACGATATTGCCGCACAGAATATTCGTTTTCACACCAATGCACCGCTGTGCGAGCAGCCTGAACACGCGCAGTTTGCCGTCGCCAGCGACGCTATCTCTTCTGAACAGCTGAACCTGCTGGCCCAGGGCTGCGACATTGCCCCTGATACCAGCGCGACGCTGATCCTGCAGGTTTCCAGCCTGAGCGGCGGGCGCATGCTTCGCCTGACCGGCGCCGGGATCAACGAAGAACGCATGATTGCCCCACAGCTGCCGGAATGCGTGTTGCACGAACTGACCGAACGCCCGCATCCGTTCCCGCTGGGCATTGACCTGATTTTGACCTGTGGCGATCGCCTGCTGGCTATCCCACGGACCACCCACGTGGAGGTGTGCTGATGTACGTTGCCGTCAAAGGGGGCGAGAAGGCAATCTCCGCCGCCCACGCCCTGCAGGAGCGCAACCGACGCGGCGATGAAACGCTGAAGGAGCTGAGCGTCGCGCAAATAGAACAGCAGCTTGGCCTGGCGGTTGACCGCGTGATGACGGAAGGCGGCATCGCCGACCGGGAACTCGCCGCGCTGGCTATCAAGCAGGCCAGCGGCGACATGATTGAAGCCATTTTCCTGCTGCGCGCCTACCGCACAACCCTGCCGCGCCTGGCCGTTAGCGAGCCGCTGAACACCGCTGAGATGCGCCTCGAGCGCCGTATCTCCGCCGTTTATAAAGACGTCCCTGGCGGCCAGCTGCTGGGCCCAACCTATGACTACACGCACCGCCTGCTGGACTTCACGCTGCTGGCCAATGGCGAAGTGCCTGATGCAGAACCTGCCGACGAGCAAAGCGCCCCTTCTCCGCACGTGTTCAGCATGCTGGCAAAGCAGGGCCTGGCGAAAGTCGAAGAAGACGACGGCGCGCAGCCGGACGACATCACCCGCAACCCGCCGGTTTACCCGTGCTCGCGCTCTTCGCGCCTGCAGCAGCTGGTGCGCGGCGACGAAGGCTACCTGCTGGCGCTGGCTTACTCCACCCAGCGTGGCTACGGGCGCAATCACCCGTTTGCTGCCGAGATCCGCAGCGGCTACGTGGATATCGAAATTGTGCCGGAAGAGCTGGGTTTTGCGGTGAACATCGGCGAACTGCTGATGACCGAATGCGAAATGGTGAACGGCTTTGTCGCTCCCGAAGATGAAGCCCCGCACTTCACGCGCGGCTACGGTCTGGCATTCGGCATGAGCGAGCGCAAAACCATGGCGATGGCGCTGGTTGACCGCGCGCTCCAGGCTCCCGACTACGACGAAACCGTCGCAGGCCCGGCGCAGGACGAAGAATTTGTGTTATCCCACGCGGATAACGTGGAAGCGGCCGGCTTTGTGTCCCACCTCAAGCTGCCGCATTACGTAGATTTCCAGGCCGAACTGGAGCTGCTTAACCGCCTGATAAAGGAGCGAGCAAATGGCTAACCTGAGCGGCTATAATTTTGCCTATCTGGACGAGCAAACCAAACGCATGATCCGCCGCGCGATGCTGAAAGCCGTGGCGATCCCAGGTTACCAGGTGCCGTTTGGCGGCCGCGAAATGCCGATGCCTTACGGCTGGGGCACCGGCGGCATTCAGCTCACCGCCAGCCTGATTGGCGAGTCTGACGTGCTGAAGGTGATTGACCAGGGCGCGGACGACACCACTAACGCCGTCTCGATTCGTAACTTCTTCAAGCGCGTGACCGGCGTGAACACCACCGAGCGCACCGAAGACGCAACGCTGGTGCAGACCCGCCACCGCATCCCGGAAACGCCGCTGGTTGAAGACCAGATCCTGATATATCAGGTGCCGATCCCTGAACCGCTGCGCTTTATCGAGCCACGCGAAACGGAAACCCGCACCATGCACGCGCTGGAAGAGTACGGCGTGATGCAGGTGAAGCTGTACGAAGATATCGCCCGCTTCGGCCACATCTCCACCACCTACGCCTACCCGGTGAAGGTGAACGATCGCTACGTGATGGACCCGTCGCCAATCCCGAAATTTGATAACCCGAAAATGCACATGTCCCCTGCGCTGCAGCTGTTTGGCGCCGGGCGCGAAAAACGCATTTACGCCGTGCCGCCGTTTACCCGCGTAGAGAGCCTCGACTTCGACGACCATCCTTTCCAGGTCCAGGAATGGGAAGAGCCGTGCGCTATTTGTGGGTCACGCCACAGCTACCTTGATGAAGTGGTGCTCGACGACGCGGGCAACCGCATGTTCGTCTGCTCCGATACCGACTACTGCCGCCAGAACAGTGAGGCCTCTCAGTCATGACCAGCCCGTTACTTTCGGTGAATAACCTCACCCACCTCTATGCGCCCGGTAAAGGCTTTATGGACGTGTCGTTCGACCTCTGGCCCGGTGAAGTGCTGGGCATCGTGGGCGAGTCCGGCTCCGGTAAAACGACGCTGCTGAAGGCGATTTCCGCCCGCCTTGCGCCGCAGGAAGGGGAAGTGATTTACCTCGACAGCTCCCTGTACGGGATGTCGGAAGGCGAACGCCGCCGCCTGCTGCGCACCGAATGGGGCGTGGTACACCAGCATCCGATGGACGGCCTGCGCCGCCACGTTTCTGCCGGCGGTAATATCGGCGAGCGCCTGATGGCAACCGGGGCGCGCCACTACGGCGACATCCGCGCCACCGCCCAGCGCTGGCTGGAAGAAGTCGAAATTCCTGCATCACGCATCGACGACCTGCCGACCACGTTTTCCGGCGGGATGCAGCAGCGCCTGCAGATCGCCCGCAACCTGGTGACCCATCCGAAGCTGGTATTTATGGATGAGCCTACCGGCGGGCTGGATGTTTCAGTTCAGGCGCGCCTGCTCGACCTGCTGCGCGGCCTGGTGGTGGAGCTGAACCTGGCCGTGGTGATTGTCACCCACGATCTGGGCGTGGCTCGCCTGCTGGCCGACCGCCTGCTGGTGATGAAACAGGGCAAAGTGGTGGAAAGTGGGCTGACCGACCGCGTACTGGACGACCCGCATCACCCGTATACCCAGCTTTTGGTGTCCTCCGTCCTTCAGAATTAGGTACTCGCTATGACCAGAATACGGGTTGAAAACCTGAGCAAAACCTTTGTCCTGCACCACCAGCACGGTATTCGCCTGCCGGTGCTGGCGGACGCTTCGCTGGAAGTTAAAGGCGGAGAATGCGTGGTGCTGCACGGCCACTCCGGCAGCGGGAAATCCACCCTGCTGCGCTCGCTCTACGCCAACTATTTGCCGGATGAAGGACACATCTGGGTTAAGCACAACGACGAATGGCTCGACATCGTGCAGGCTCCGGCGCGTGAAGTGCTGGCGGTGCGTCGCCAGACCATCGGCTGGGTGAGCCAGTTCCTGCGCGTTATTCCGCGAATTTCCGCGCTCGAAGTCGTCATGCAGCCGCTGCTTGATTTGGGCGTGCCGCGTGAAGAGTGCGAGAAAAAAGCCGCCAGCCTGCTGACCCGCCTCAACGTGCCTGAACGCCTGTGGCACCTGGCGCCGTCGACCTTTTCCGGCGGCGAACAGCAGCGCGTGAACATCGCTCGCGGCTTTATTGTCGACTACCCGATTTTACTGCTGGACGAGCCAACCGCCTCGCTGGACGCCAGGAACAGCGCCGCCGTGGTGGCTTTGATTCAGGAAGCAAAAGCACGTGGAGCGGCCATCGTCGGCATCTTCCACGATGAAGCAGTGCGTGAACAGGTGGCCGACCGCCTGCATACGATGTCCGCGATGGAGCCCCAACATGATAATCAATAACGTTCGCCTGGTACTGGAAGAAGAAGTAGTCAGTGGCTCGCTGGAAGTGGCCGACGGTGTGATTCGCAACTTTGCCGAGACCCAAAGCCAGCTGCCGGGCGCACACGACGGCGGCGGCGGCTGGCTGCTGCCGGGGCTGATTGAGCTGCACACGGATAACCTGGATAAATTCTTCACCCCACGGCCAAAGGTTGACTGGCCGGCGCACTCCGCCATGAGCAGCCACGACGCGCTGATGGTAGCGAGCGGCATCACCACCGTGCTGGACGCCGTTGCCATCGGCGACGTGCGCGACGGCGGCGACCGCCTGGAAAACCTCGAAAAGATGATTAACGCCGTGGAGGATACGCAAAAACGCGGCCTCAACCGCGCCGAACACCGCCTGCACCTGCGCTGCGAGCTGCCGCACCACACCACGCTGCCGCTGTTCGACAAGCTGGTAGACCGCGAACTGGTGTCCCTCGTTTCGCTGATGGACCACTCGCCGGGCCAGCGCCAGTACGCGGAACTCTCGAAATACCGCGACTACTATCAGGGCAAATACCATCTCACCAACGAGCAGATGGATCGGTTTGAGGAAGAGCAGCTGACGCTGGCGGCGCGCTGGTCACAGCCAAACCGCCAGGCCATTGCCGCCCGCTGCCGCGACCGCAATATCGCCCTCGCCAGCCATGACGATGCCACCTCCGCCCACGTTGTGGAATCCCACGAAATCGGCAGCGTGATCGCCGAGTTCCCGACCACGCTGGAAGCCGCAGAAGCTTCTCGTCGCCACGGCATGAGCGTGCTGATGGGCGCACCGAACATCGTGCGCGGCGGCTCCCACTCCGGCAACGTGGCGGCCAGCCATCTGGCCCAGGCCGGGCTGCTGGATATTCTCTCCTCGGATTACTATCCGGCGAGCCTGCTGGATGCGGCCTTCCGCGTGGCGCACGACGACAGCAACAGCTTCACGCTGGCTCAGGCGGTAAACCTTGTGACGCGCAACCCTGCAAGGGCGCTGAACCTGGCCGACCGTGGGACGCTGGCGGAAGGTAAACGAGCGGATCTGGTGCTGGCACATATGCACGGCGACCATATCCACGTCGATCACGTCTGGCGCCAGGGAACGCGGGTGTTCTGATGAGTAAATTAATCTGGCTGATGGGCCCGTCCGGCTCCGGTAAAGACAGCCTGCTGAGCGCCCTGCGCCAGCAGGAGCACGCCAGGCTGCTGGTGGCGCACCGCTATATAACCCGCGCCGCCGACGCAGGCTGCGAAAACCACATTGCGCTGAGCGCAAAAGAGTTTGAACAGCGTCAGCAACTGGGGCTGTTCGCCCTGAGCTGGCAGGCGCACGAGCAGTCCTACGGCGTCGGCGTGGAAATGGATATATGGCTCGAGGCCGGATTTGACGTGGTGGTTAACGGCTCGCGCCAGCACCTGAAGCAGGCGAGGGAACGCTATGGCGATGGGCTGGTGCCCATCTGCCTGCAGGTTTCTGCCAGCGTGCTGCGCCAACGTCTGGAGCAGCGCGGCAGGGAAAATGCGGAACAGATCGAGCAGCGGCTGCAGCGCGCGGCGCTCTATGCGCCAGAGGGCGGCGATTGTCTGGTACTCAACAACGACGGGAGTCTGCTACAGTCAGCCGAATTATTTATGCGGCTGTTAGCCCAGCACCGCTCGAACGTTATCCCTCTTCACCGCAAGGAGCCCCGCCATGTCTGATGTTGTTAAGTTAAAAGCCGCCGCTATCGAAGACAGCGATACCGTTTACCGCATGATTTGCGAGCTAAAGCAGGCTCAGGCAGATCGCCCCGGCTTTAACGCCTGTTTTACCGAGAACCTGCGCGACCCGAATATCTACTATCAGCTGGCGTGGCTGGGCAACAAAGCGCTGGGGATGATTAGCCTGCACCTGCAATACCATCTGCACCACGGCCGCCGCATTGGCGAGATCCAGGAGCTGGTAGTGCTGGAAGAAGCCCGCGGCCACGGCGTCGGCAAACAGCTGCTTGCCTGGGCCGAAGAGCAGGCACGTAAAGCCGATGCCGAGCTGACGGAGCTGTCGACCAGCACCGGGCGCAAAGACGCTCACCGCTTCTACGAGCGTGAAGGCTACCGCGCCACCCATATCCGCTTTACCAAACCGGTGGAGACACCTGATGACGCTCACGCTAACGCTTAGCGGCACCGGCGGGGCGCAGCTTGTTCCCGCCTGGGGCTGCGGCTGCGCGGCCTGTGCACGGGCGCGCAGCAACCCCGCTCATCGCCGCCGTCCGTGCAGCGCGGTAGTCAGGTATAACGACGCGGTTACGCTGGTGGATGCGGGGCTACCCGATCTGATGGAGAGCTGGCAGCCCGGTGATTTTCAGCAGTTTTTGCTCACCCACTACCATATGGATCACGTCCAGGGGTTGTTCCCGCTGCGCTGGGGCGTGGGCGAGAAAATCCCGGTTTACGGCCCGCCGGATGAACAGGGCTGCGACGATCTGTTTAAACATCCTGGCCTGCTGGATTTTAGCCATACCGTGGAGCCGTTTGTTGCCTTTACCCTTCAGGCGCTGCGCGTCACGCCGCTGCCGCTGCTGCACTCAAAGCTGACGTTTGGTTATCTGTTTGAAACGGCCTACAGCAGGCTGGCGTGGCTGAGCGATACGGCGGGGCTGCCGGACAAAACCCTGAAGTTTCTGGCCGCCAACCGCCCGGAAGTGGTGGTGATAGATTGCAGCCGCGAACCCCGGCCAGAAACGCCAAAAAATCACTGTGACTTAACGACCGTCATCGCGCTGAACGAACAGATTGGTAGCCCCCGAGTCGTGCTGACGCACATCAGCCACCAGTTTGATGAATGGCTGATGCACAACTCGCTTCCCGCTGGCTTTGAAGCTGGTTTTGACGGCATGGAAATCGTGCTGGATTAACGGTCGTCGTCGTCCTGCAGGCGCCGCTCATCGTCATCCAACTGCTGGCGTTCACGGTCAAGCTGGTTCTGGCGGTCATCAAGGCTGCGACGCCTGTCTTCCAGCTGGCGGTAGCGCGCTTCATCCTGGCGGCTGAGCCTGCGCTGAGCCGCTTCGTCATCGCTATCGTCATGATAAACGCGGTCGCCATCGGGTTTATAAGCATCGCTAAACGCCTGCTGGATATTGCCAATGGCATCATCAATCACGTCGGCCTGCGCAAGCGGCGAGGCCAGGTACAGCGTGCCGAGCAGCAGCGCGGCGGCATAAGGTTTCATCGGTCAGTCTCCGGAATGGACTGGCCTCAGCGTAGTCAGCCGGCCTCACGCGCAGTAGCGGAGGAATCTCAAATTCCAGGCGATTCCAGCGCGCCAATAGCCTCGACCCTCGCCTGATGTCGCCCGCCTTCAAACTGCCCGCTTAACCACGCGTCGACGATCATTTTGGCCAAATCCAGCCCGACGACTCGTGAGCCGAAGGCCAGCACGTTGGTGTTATTGTGCTGGCGGGAAAGCAACGCAGAATAAGGCTCGCTGCACACCACCGCCCGGATGCCGGGAAACTTGTTGGCGGTGATAGATATCCCCACGCCGGTGCCGCAAATCAAAATGCCGCCCTCGGCTTCGCCGTTTACCACGGCCTGCGCTACGGCGCTGGCGTAAAGCGGGTAATCTGTACGCTCCCCGGACCAGGTCCCTTTGTCCAGCACCTCAATCCCTTTTTCCTCAAGATGCGCCACAATTTCTGCCTTCAGCAGGAAGCCGACGTGATCGCAGCCAAATGCAATTTTTTTCATTTTATCCTCACCGTAACCGTCACTTTACGAACCCGGCGACTTTTGTGATTTAAGACCGGTTCACTGCCCAATTAATCGGCAAAATCGCCGGGTTCGTGGCTATTTCTACACCGTTCAGCTTCACAACACAATGTCGATTACGGCTAATTACCTAACAGTAGCCAGCATCACACAACGAAAGGCAAGCAATAAACCTATTGTTTTTCAAATGGATAACTTATTAAGGCCAAAAACAAAACTTCACAAAAAATAAAACTTTATGAATTAATTATTTTTGTGAAGTTGTCAGCATATTTTCTGCTCACGCTGTGATGTTATAGTGGCGTCTTCACTCTACGGACACGAGAGAACAGGATGAGTCAGTCAGATATTGATTCACAACAGCCGTTTGGCATCGGCCTTGCCCCCTGGCTGCGCATGAAGCAGGAGGGGATGACGGACAACGAAAGCCGTATCGTCGACTGGTTGTTAAAGCCCGGTAATCTGAGCGATGCCCCGGCGATTAAAGACGTTGCCGAAGCCCTTGCGGTGTCGGAAGCGATGATTGTGAAGGTGTCGAAACTGCTGGGTTTCAGCGGTTTTCGTAACCTGCGCAGCGCGCTGGTCGCCTACTTTTCCGAGTCAGAGCAGGTGCTGCCGACCGAGCTGGCGTTCGACGAAGCGCCGCAGGACGTGGTCAATAAGGTGTTTAACATTACCTTACGCACCATTATGGAAGGTCAGTCGATCGTTAACGTCGACGAGATTCATCGCGCGGCACGCTATTTCGCGCAGGCAAAACAGCGTGATTTGTACGGCGTTGGCGGCTCGAACTCCATATGTAACGACATCCAGCACAAGTTCCTGCGCATCGGCGTGCGCTGCCAGGCCTATCAGGATGCGCACATCATGATGATGTCGGCCTCGCTGCTTAAAGAAGGTGACGTGGTGCTGGTGGTTTCCCACTCAGGGCGCACCGGCGATTTAAAAGCGGCGGTTGAGCTGGCGAAAAAGAACGGCGCAAAAATAATTTGCATTACCCATAGCTATCATTCACCTATAGCACGGCTGGCCGATTTTATTATTTGTTCGCCAGCCCCAGAGACGCCTTTATTAGGCCGCAACGCCTCCGCGCGTATATTACAATTAACGTTACTCGATGCTTTATTTGTTTCAGTCGCACAGCAAAACATTGAACAGGCAACATTAAATATGCAAAAAACCGGCGCTATTGTGGATTTCTTTTCACCTGGCGCGCTGAAGTAAAAAAGAGATCCCGTGTGAGCGGGATCTGACTGCACCCTACACTGAGAATATGATTATGAATAAATATCTGAAAATATTCAGCGGCGCTGCTATGGGCCTGATGTTATCCACCAGCGCTTTTGCCGCTGCCGATTACGCGGTGGTATTAAAAACATTATCCAACCCTTATTGGGTGGATATGAAAAAAGGTATTGAAGATGAAGCCAAAACGCTGGGCGTTAGCGTTGATATTTTTGCTTCGCCTTCGGAGGGTGATTTCCAGTCGCAATTACAGCTTTTTGAAGATTTAACGAATAAAAAATACAAAGGCATCGCTTTTGCGCCGCTTTCCTCGGTAAATCTCGTGGTGCCCGTGGCGAACGCCTGGAAGAAAGGCATTTACCTGGTCAACCTCGATGAAAAAATCGATATGGATAACCTGAAAAAAGCCGGCGGTAACGTCGAAGCCTTTGTTACCACCGATAACGTCGCGGTCGGCGCGAAGGGCGCAGGCTTCATCATCGATAAGCTTGGTGCCGCGGGCGGTGAAGTGGCAATTATCGAAGGGAAAGCAGGTAATGCCTCCGGCGAGGCCCGCCGCGTGGGAGCCAGCGGTGCGTTTAAAAAAGCCAGCCAGATTAAGCTCGTCGCCAGCCAACCCGCAGACTGGGACCGCATCAAGGCGCTCGACGTGGCGACCAACGTACTGCAGCGTAACCCAAACCTGAAAGCCTTCTATTGTGCGAACGACACGATGGCAATGGGCGTAGCGCAGGCGGTAGCCAACGCCGGTAAAAACGGAAAAGTGCTGGTCGTCGGCACCGACGGTATTCCGGAAGCACGCAAAATGGTTGATGCAGGGCAGATGACCGCCACCGTTGCCCAAAATCCGGGTGACATCGGTGCGACCGGCCTGAAGCTGCTGGTTGACGCGGCAAAAACCGGCAAGGTGATTGCGCTGGATAAAGCGCCGCAGTTCAGCCTGGTGGATTCGGTGCTGGTGACGAAATAGTTTCTGGTCTGAGTGGCCTGATGCCCTCACCCCGGCCCTCTCCCACAGGGAGAGGGGGAAAAAAGGGGTAGCCCTCTCCCACAGGGAGAGGGGAAAAGAGTACTAAAAGAAAAGCGGTGGCAGTAGTTATTCCCTCTCCCCTATGGGGAGAGGGTTAGGGTGAGGGGAAACCTTCGCTAAAAATGATTGAGGCTCGTCATGGTCACGCCATACATTGCAATGGCGGGGATCGGCAAATCCTTTGGTCCGGTTCACGCATTAAAATCGGTTGATTTAACAATATTCCCCGGCGAAATTCACGCCCTTCTCGGGGAAAACGGTGCAGGTAAATCAACCCTGATGAAAGTCCTGTCGGGTATTCATGAACCGACCAAAGGCACCATTACGATTAATAATGTTAATTATGAAAAGCTCGATCATAAATTAGCGGCACAGCTCGGCATTGGTATTATTTATCAAGAACTCAGCGTCATTGATGAATTAACCGTTTTAGAAAATCTTTATATTGGTCGCCATACAACAAAAAAAGTCTTCGGGATTAATATTGTTGACTGGAAAGAGATGCGTATTCGCGCCGCGATGATGCTTTTACGTGTCGGCTTAAAAGTGGATCTCGATGAAAAGGTGGGTAATTTATCCATCAGTCACAAGCAAATGTTAGAAATTGCCAAAACATTAATGCTGGACGCCAAAGTCATTATTATGGATGAGCCCACATCTTCTTTAACCAATAAAGAAGTGGATTATCTTTTTCTCATCATGAACCAGCTGCGTAAAGAAGGCACGGCGATGGTGTACATCTCCCATAAGCTTGCCGAAATCCGCCGTATCTGCGACCGCTACACGGTGATGAAGGACGGCAGCAGCGTCTGCAGCGGCCTGGTCGGCGACGTCTCCAACGACGACATTGTGCGCCTGATGGTTGGCCGCGAGCTGCAAAACCGCTTTAGCGCGATGAAAGAGAGCGCCGGGAACGTGGAGCGTGACGTGGTGTTTGAGGTGAAGAACGTCACCAGCCGCGACCGCAAAAAGGTGAAAGGCATTTCGTTCAGCGTCAACCGTGGCGAGATCCTGGGCTTTTCCGGCCTCGTAGGCTCCGGGCGCACCGAGCTGATGGACTGCCTGTTCGGCGTCGACAAACGCTCATCAGGGGAAATTCTGCTTAACGGCAAGAACATTTCGCCCCGCTCGCCGATGGATGCGCTGAAAAAAGGCATGGGCTACATCACCGAAAGCCGCCGGGATAACGGCTTCTTCGCCAACTTCTCCATTGCGCAGAACATGGCCGTCAGCCAGAGCCTCAAGCGCGGCGGCTACAAAGGCGCGATGGGGCTGTTTAACGAAGCCGAAGAACGAAAAATTGCCGAAGCTCAGCGCCAGCTGCTGGCGCTCAAATGCCACAGCGTCGATCAGAACATTACCGAGCTTTCCGGCGGCAACCAACAGAAGGTACTGATTTCTAAGTGGCTGTGCTGCAACCCGGAAGTGCTTATCTTCGATGAGCCTACGCGTGGGATCGACGTCGGCGCTAAGGCCGAAATTTACAAAGTGATGCGGCAGTTGGCGGATGACGGAAAGGTCATTCTGATGGTGTCGTCTGAGCTTCCCGAAATTATCGCCGTCTGCGACCGCATTGCCGTGTTCTGCGAAGGGCGGCTGACGCAAATCCTGACCAATCGCGACGATATCAGCGAAGAGGAGATTATGGCATGGGCATTACCACAAGAATGAAACGCGAGGAAAGTGAGAAAAAGCCGTTCAATTTCGCCCAGTTCTGGGACAAATACGGCACCTTTTTCATCCTCGCGATTATCGTCGCCATCTTCGGCACGCTCTCCGCCGAGTACTTCCTGACGGCCAGCAACATCAGCGCCATCTTCGTGCAAAGCTCGGTGACCGTGCTTATCGGCATGGGGGAGTTCTTCGCCATTCTGGTAGCGGGAATCGATCTGTCGGTTGGGGCGATTCTGGCACTTTCCGGCATGGTGACCGCCAAACTGATGCTGGCAGGCGTGGATCCGTTCCTCGCGGCGCTGATTGGCGGCGTGATTGTCGGCGGGCTGCTCGGGGCGATTAACGGCTGCCTGGTAAACTGGACAGGGCTGCATCCGTTCATCATCACGCTTGGCACCAACGCCATCTTCCGGGGCATCACGCTGGTTATTTCCGACGCCAACTCGGTGTACGGCTTCTCGTTCGACTTCGTGAATTTCTTCGCCGCCACGCCGTTAGGCATTCCGGTGCCGGTGATCTTCTCGCTGATTGTCGCCGGGATACTGTGGTTCTTGACCACCCGCACGCGCCTGGGCCGCAATATTTACGCCCTCGGCGGCAATAAGAACTCGGCGTTCTACTCCGGCATCGACGTGAAGTTCCACATGCTGGTGGTGTTCATCATCTCCGGCATCTGCGCCGGGCTGGCGGGCGTGGTCTCTACCGCGCGTCTTGGGGCGGCAGAACCCCTTGCGGGCATGGGGTTTGAAACCTACGCCATCGCCAGCGCGATCATCGGCGGCACCAGCTTCTTCGGCGGCAAAGGCCGAATTTTCTCGGTGGTGATTGGCGGCCTGATTATCGGCACCATCAACAACGGGCTCAACATTCTCCAGGTACAAACCTATTACCAGCTGGTGGTGATGGGCGGGCTGATCATCGCCGCGGTGGCCCTGGATAGACTAATCAGCAAGTAAATTCGTCGTCTTTCGAACGGCAGATGCGTTGGCTGCATCAGCTCACCCCAGTCACATAGTTAGCTATGCTCCTGGGGACTCGCAGCCTGGCCGCCTTTCTGTCGTCCGAAATCCATAGAATTACAGGAGCTTATAATGAAAATTTCCCCCTCTTTGATGTGCATGGATCTGGCAAAATTCCAGGAACAGATTGCGTTTATCGACCAGCACGCCGACTACTTCCATATCGACATTATGGACGGCCACTTTGTGCCGAACCTGACGCTGTCCCCGTTCTTCGTCGGCCAGGTCAGGAAGCTTGCCAGCAAGCCGCTGGACTGCCACCTGATGGTCACCCGCCCGCAGGATTACATCGTCCCGCTGGCGCAGGCCGGGGCGGACATCATTACCCTGCATCCGGAAACTATTAACGGCCAGGCCTTCCGCCTTATAGAAGAGATTCGTCGCCACGGCATGAAAGTCGGCCTGATTTTGAACCCGGAGACCCCGGTTGAGGCGATGAAGTACTACATTCATAAGGCAGACAAGGTGACGGTGATGACCGTTGACCCAGGGTTTGCCGGCCAGCCGTTTATTCCAGAAATGCTGGAAAAAGTGGCGGAGCTGAAAGCCTGGCGCGAGCGCGAAGGGCTGAGCTACGAAATCGAAATTGACGGCTCCTGCAACGCGGCAACCTATGAACGACTCATGGCCGCCGGGGCAGATGTGTTTATCGTTGGCACTTCCGGGCTGTTTAACCACGCCCGGGATATCGACGAGGCCTGGCAGGTGATGAGCGAACAGATCCTGACGGCCAAAAACGAGGTTATCCCCCATGCCAAAACCGCTTAACGTGGTGGCCGGAGTGGATATGGGCGCCACCCATATCCGCCTGTGTTTGCAGGATGAATCCGGCGCGGTGCTGCACTGTGAAAAACAGCGCACCGCAGAGATTATCTCCGGGGGCGTGGTCTGCGGGATCGCCCGTCTGTTAAACGATCGGCTGGATCGCTTTAACGCCCGCTGCCGCGGCATGGTGATGGGGTTCCCGGCGCTGGTCGGCAAAGACAAGCGCACGATTATCTCCACGCCAAATTTGCCGCTTGCCGCCGCAGAGCTTAACGAACTGGCGGGCAAGCTGGAGGATGCGCTCGGCTGCCCGGTCGAGTTTTCACGTGACGTCAATCTGCAGCTCTCGTTCGACGTCGCGCAAAACGGCCTGCAGCCCCAGCAGGTGCTGGGGGCTTATCTCGGCACCGGCATGGGTTTTGCCGTCTGGCTGAACGGGGCACCCTGGACCGGCGCCCACGGCGTTGCCGGTGAACTGGGCCATATTCCACAGGGCGATATGCACCTGACCTGCGGCTGCGGAAATGCGGGGTGCCTGGAAACGGTGTGCTCGGGGATTGCCCTGAAACGCTGGTACGACGCCAGCCCGCGTGCGTATGAAATTGGCGAGCTGTTCAGCGTTGCCGCGCAGGAGCCGTTTGTCGTTGCCCTGCTCGACCACGCGGCGCGCGCCATCGCCACCAGCGTGAACCTGTTCGACCCGGATGTGGTGATCCTCGGCGGCGGCGTAATGGACATGGTCGATTTTCCGCGCGAAGCGCTGATTGCGCAGACTAAACGCTATCTTCGCCGCCCGCTTCCTCACGATGCCGTGCGCTTTATCGACGCGTCTTCATCCGCGTTTAACGGCGCACAAGGTGCGGCTACGCTGGCCCGCGCCTGCTTCCTGCCCGCGCTTTACGTAGCGCCTCAGCAAGCTGCGCTCGGGTAAACGGTTTGCGCAGCAGCTCAACCTCCGGCAGGTGTTGCTCGCTGCGACGTAAATCCTGCCCGCTTACCAGCAGCAAATCCAGCTGAGGATGGTGGCGGCGAGCCTGCTGGAGCACGTCCGCGCCGCTTAGCTCGCCGGGCAGCATCAGGTCGCTGATAACGAGGCTGATGTCCGGCACCTCGCGCATCAGCTGCAGCGCCTGCTGGCTGTCGCTGGCTTCCAGCGTCAGGTAACCCAGCTGATGCAGCTGTTCGCAGAGCGTCTGGCGCACGTCCGGCTCATCTTCGAGTACCAGCACAAGCTGGTCAGAAATATCGGCCTGTTCATCGACCAGCGGCAAGGCCTCCGGCTGCGCCTCCGCAGACGCCCGAGGCAGTTGAAGTATGACCCGAGTCCCTGTGCCCGGCTCGCTTTCAATCTGCACCCGCCCGCCCGACTGGCGTACAAAGCCATAAACCATCGACAGCCCAAGCCCGCTGCCGCTGCCGGTCTGTTTGGTGGTGAAGAACGGTTCAAACACCTGCGCCTTTACCTCGTCCGTCATGCCGTGCCCGGTGTCGGCCACTTCAACCACCACCATATCCTGCTTGCGCCCTTCGCCGCGCACCACGCGCTGGTTCCAGGTGCGGATCTTAATTTCACCGCTGCGCCCTTCCATCGCGTCTCGGGCGTTCATCACCAGGTTAATGATCGCGTTCTCCAGCTGATTGACGTCGATCCAGGCGGGCCAGGCGGGCTGCTGGGCTTCAACGACAAGCGTGAGATGGGCGGGCAAAGAATGGCGCATCAGCGGGTCGAGGTTTTCAAGCAGGCTTTTCATCGCCACCGCCCTCGGGTGTAACGATTGCTTGCGGGAAAACGCGAGCAGCCGCTGAGTGAGCTGTGCGCCACGCTCGGCGGCCTTAAGCGCGCGCTGAATGCGCACGGCGTCCGGCGAGTCTGTCGCGGTCAGCTCAAGACTGCCGATGATCACCGCCAGCAGGTTATTGAAGTCGTGCGCCAGACCGCCGGTAAGCTGCCCCACCGCCTTCATTTTTTGGCTGTGCACCAGCGCTTCTTCCAGCGCTTTGCGTTCGCTACGCTCCAGCACTACGTTCACCATGCCCCGCCCAGGCACCGGGCTAAAACGCAGCTCGATGGTACGGCCGTCCGCCAGCCTCAACTCCTGCGGCTTAGGCAAGGGTCTGGAGAGATTACCCAACATGTGCTCCTGCAGCGGCGTAACCTGCTTGAGCAACCCGAGATAGTGCTGGCCGCGCTGCAGGCGCTGCGGCTCAAGCCCCAGCAGCAGCGGATATTGCTGATTCCACACCACCAGGAAACCGTCGCTGTCGAACAGCGCAAAGCCGTCGCGCATGGCGTGAAAAGTGGTTTCCAGCAAGGTACTTTTCTCTTTCAGCAGGCGGGATGTGTGCTCCAGCGAAGCGGTATTACGGGCAAAGACGTTGAATGCCCTGGCCAGCTCGCCCAGCTCATCACGCCTCTGCTGTGCGGGCACGCTGACCTCTTTTTCGCCTTTCGCCAGCCGCGTCATCGCCTGGGAAATCGCCGTTAAGTTTGAGCCCAGGTTGCGGTAAATATACAGCCCGGCAAACCCGGTGATCACCAGCGCCAGCAGGGCAAACAGGCCGATAAAAGCGATGATGGACTGCAAATCCCGGTGGCTTTGCTGGCTGCGCTGCCGGGATTCTTCCCCGACTTTTTGCACGTACAGGTTGATGTCCTGATTCAGAAAAGCCACCAGCGCTTTGATGTGGTACATGTGCCAGGCGATGCCCAGGTCGCTTTCCTCAAGCTGCGCAGAAAGCGGCGGCAGCTGGCGCAGGCCGTTTCTGAACTGCTGCAAAATGCTGTCCGATAACGCCGACGCCGCCCGCTCGGGGAGAAGCTGCATCACTTCGCTAAGCTGGCGCACCGCCGGCCTCGGGGAGGAGGACTGAATCGCCACCAGAATCAGGCGATCCATCTCTTTGAGCAGCCCGGCATCCGGCACGTTAAGCCCTTCGCGGACGTTAACTTCCTGCAGGTGTTCAAGGTAGCTCTGATTCTGGTACAGGGCGCTCAGCAGCAGGTTACGCTGCAAATGGCGGCGGTGCCCCATCACCAGCATGTTGGTAACGCTGCTTTCCAGCTCGTTGCTGCGGTCGATGATCCGGCTGACCAGCTGCGGCTCACGGCTCGCCAGCGGCGCTTTGGCCAGGTGAGAAAGCGAGTTTTGCAGCGAAAGCTGGGTTTGCTTCAGGCTTGCCGCCTCGCTCTGGTATTCCAGCGCGCCCACAACCTGAGAAAGCCTGACCGCCGCCGTCGCCACGTTCGAGGTGTCGCGCGCCAGCTCCATGCTACCGGACATATCGAGCAGCGTTTGCCCCTGAACCTGCTCCTGCAGGCGGCTGGCGTGCTTAAAGCCGAGCACCGCCACGCCGCAGACCATCAGCGTGACCGCCACCACCAGCAGATTGAAGAACAGCAGGCGGCCACGGGCGCTGGCGAAAAAGGAGGGACGAGGCTGGGTCATAGAGGCTCCGTGGTTGATTCACTCCAGTTAAGCATTGCACGGATTTTGATAAATATTTCCACACCGGGAATGTGATCCAGGTTAACTATTCAACTCTATGACAAATATGAACGGCGGCTGACATTTTGCATTTATCGGCGTGTGGTTGACTGGCGCTTATTGATACCCACCACAGGCGCCGCACCATGAGCAGAGTCCCCATTCTGGAAATGCGCAATATTGCCAAGTCATTTGGCAAGTTTTATGCGCTAAAAGGCGTCGATTTAACGGTATTTCCCGGTGAAATCCATGCGCTAATGGGTGAGAACGGGGCGGGTAAAAGCACCCTGATGAAGATCCTCGCCGGGGCTTACATCGCCACCAGCGGCGAAGTGCTGATTGACGGCGAACCCTATGCCATCAAAGGCCCGAAAGATGCCCTCAACGCGGGCATTACCCTGATTTACCAGGAAATGCAGCTCGCGCCAAACCTCACCGTGGCCGAAAACATTTTCCTCGGCAGCGAACTGGCGCGCGGCGGCCTGGTGCAGCGTAAAGAGATGGTGCAGCAGGCGCAGGCGGTGATTGACCGCCTCGGGGCGCAGTTTAAAGCAACCGACCTCGTCATGAAGCTGACCATTGCCGAGCAGCAGCAGGTTGAGATTGCCCGCGCGCTCCAGCGCAACAGCCGTATTCTGGTGATGGATGAACCCACCGCCGCCCTCTCATCTCGCGAAACGCATCGCCTGTTTGAGCTGATTTTCCGCCTGCGTGATGAAGGCATGGCGATTATCTACATCAGCCACCGCATGGCGGAAATTTATGAGCTGTCTGACCGGGTCAGCGTCCTGCGCGACGGCCAGTACGTCGGCAGCCTGACGCGCGAAAACCTTAACGCCAGCGAACTGGTCAAAATGATGGTTGGCCGGCCCCTTAGCGACCTGTTTAACAAAGAGCGTGATATCCCGCTCGGCAGCCCTCGCCTCAACGTTCATCACCTGACGGACAGCGGCAAGGTGCAGCCCGTCAGCCTGCACGTGCGTTCCGGGGAAATTGTCGGCCTGGCCGGGCTGGTTGGCGCGGGGCGTTCGGAGCTGGCGCAGCTTATCTTCGGCGTGCGTAAGGCCACGGGCGGTACGGTTGAGATCGACGGCGAGCCGGTGACGCTTCACTCCCCCCGCGAGGCGATTCAACACGGCATCGGCTTCCTGACGGAAAACCGCAAAGAGCAAGGGCTGTTTCTCGAGCTTGCCGCGCAGGACAACATCACCATGGCCACGCTGGAGCGTGACGCTCATTTCGGCATGCTCGACCGCAAAAAAGCCCAGACCATTTCTGACGATGCTATCAACCTGCTGAATATCCGCGTGCCGCATGCTCAGGTTCGCGCCGGGGGCCTGTCCGGTGGTAACCAGCAAAAGTTGCTGATTTCCCGCTGGGTTGCTATTGGCCCACGCATTCTGATCCTCGACGAGCCTACGCGCGGCGTGGACGTCGGCGCTAAAAGCGAAATTTACCGCATCATGAACCAGCTGGCCCGCCAGGGCGTGGCCATTTTAATGATTTCCAGCGAGCTGCCCGAAGTGGTGGGCATGAGCGACCGGGTGTACGTCATGCGCGAAGGCAGCATTGCCGGCGAGCTGCTGCGCCACGACATTACGCAAGAGAATATTATGACCCTGGCTACCGGCGTGACCGAGGCCCATAAGAAAGAGGTGCACCATGACTAACTCAGGCACGCAACCGGTGGCAAAATCCGCCTCACTTAAAAAAGCCCTGTTCGGCGATTTACTACAAACCGTCGGCATTTTGCCGATTTTGATACTGATCGTCGCCGTATTTGGCTTTGTCGCGCCCAACTTCTTCACCGAGTCTAACCTGCTCAATATCGCCCGGCAGTCGTCGATCAACATCGTGCTGGCGGCTGGGATGACCTTCATCATTCTGACCGGCGGTATTGACCTTTCCGTGGGCTCTATCCTCGGCACCACCGCCGTGACGGCAATGGTCGTGTCGCTGATGCCCGGCTGGGAAGGCCTGTCGATTCTGGCAGCGCTGCTGATGGGCACCGGGCTGGGGCTGTTTAACGGCATGCTGGTCGCCTGGGCTGGGCTGCCGCCGTTTATCGTCACGCTCGGCACCTATACCGCGCTGCGCGGTGCGGCGTATCTGCTGGCCGACGGCACAACGGTGATTAACTCCAACATCAACTTTGAATGGATTGGTAACGCCTATCTCGGCCCGGTGCCGTGGCTGGTGGTTATCGCCCTGCTGGTGATTGCGGTGTGCTGGTTCATCCTGCGCCGTACCACGCTGGGCGTTCATATCTATGCGGTGGGCGGCAACATGCAGGCGGCACGCCTGACCGGCATCAAAGTGTGGATGGTGCTGCTGTTCGTGTACGGCATGAGCGGCCTGCTTTCCGGGCTCGGCGGCATCATGAGCGCGTCGCGCCTTTATAGCGCCAACGGTAACCTCGGCGTGGGCTATGAGCTGGACGCCATCGCCGCCGTTATTCTCGGCGGGACCAGCTTCGTGGGCGGGATTGGTACCATCACCGGCACGCTGGTGGGGGCGCTGATTATCGCCACGCTCAACAACGGCATGACGCTAATGGGCGTCTCCTACTTCTGGCAATTGGTGATCAAAGGGGCGGTGATCATCATAGCGGTGCTGATCGACAAATACCGTACCCGTCACCATCAAAGTGCATAACAACAAAACCCTACCCTACGAGTGAGGAAAACAGCATGCGTTTGAAACCCATAGTTACTGCGTTACTGGCTGGTGCAATGATCGCAGGCGCGCCGTTTGCCCAGGCGAAAGAGTTAAAGTCTATCGGCGTGACGGTGGGCGACCTCGCCAACCCGTTCTTCGTGCAGATAACCAAAGGCGCCGAGCTGGAAGCCCGCAAGCTCGCTGGCGACAACGTGAAGGTGACGCTGGTCTCCAGCGGCTACGATCTCGGCCAGCAGGTGGCGCAGATCGATAACTTTATCGCCGCCAAGGTGGACATGATCATCCTCAACGCCGCAGATTCCAAAGGGATCGGCCCGGCGGTAAAACGCGCGAAAGACGCCGGGATCGTCGTGGTGGCGGTGGACGTCGCGGCTGACGGCGCCGATGCCACGATCACCTCAGACAACACCCAGGCCGGGCAAATGGCCTGTAAGTACATTTCCGACCGCCTGAAAGATAAAGGCAACGTGGTTATCATCAACGGGCCGCCGGTTTCCGCCGTGCAGAACCGCGTTGAGGGCTGCGAAACCGAATTCAAAAAGCACCCGGACATTAAGATCCTATCCTCTAATCAGAATGCTAAGGGCAGCCGTGAAGGCGGCCTGGAAGTAATGACCTCGCTGCTGGCGGCGAATCCGAAGATCGACGGCGTGTTTGCGATCAACGATCCGACGGCGATCGGGGCCGATCTGGCGGCAAAACAGGCCCAGCGTAATGAGTTCTTTATTGTCGGCGTGGACGGCAGCCCGGACGGTGAGGAGGCCCTGAAGCGCGGCGGCAGCTCGCTGTTTGTGGCGACGCCGGCGCAGGATCCGCAGGTAATGGCGGCGAAAGCGGTCGAGATTGGCTACGACATTTTGCAGGGTAAACCCGCGCCGAAAGGCCCGGTGCTAATCCCGGTGACGATGATCGATAAGAACAATATTGGCAGCTACAAAGGGTGGACGGTGAAGTAGTTTTCCCCTCACCCAGTCGAGTCAGAACGCCGTCAGTCCCCTCTCCCTTCCAGGGAGAGGGCCAGGGTGAGGGTCCACGTCAAAGGGAGGCCAGATGAAACGCTCCGAGGTTAATCAGTACCTGAATGAAACCCGCCAGTTCTTTGCCCGCCACGATATCCAGCTGCCGCCGTTCGCCGGGTTCTCGCCGCAAACATGGCAGCAGCTTGATTCCCACAGCTGGCAGGAAGTGTTTGATCTGAAGCTAGGATGGGATATTACCGACTTCGGCGGCAGCGATTTTCTTATCATGGGCCTCACGCTGTTTACCCTGCGCAACGGCTCACCTGAAGGTGCGCCCTACGCCAAAACTTACGCCGAAAAAGTCATGCACGTGCGTGAAAATCAGATGACGCCGATGCATTTTCACTGGAGCAAACAGGAAGACATTATCAACCGCGGCGGCGGTAATTTGATTGTCGAACTGTGGCATTCAGATCCGTTTGAACAGCCCGATGAATCGGACATTACGGTGGTGATTGACGGCTGCCGCCAGACGCACGCCGCCGGCAGCCAGCTGCGCCTTTCTCCGGGGGAAAGTATCAGCCTGGTGCCGGAGATGTACCACAGCTTCTGGGGCGAGCCCGGCTACGGCGACGTGCTGGTCGGTGAGGTTTCGATGGTGAACGATGACGATCACGACAACCGTTTTTTAAAGCCTCTCGAGCGCTTCAGCACCCTTACCGAAGACGCCGGGGCGGAGCTGCTTTTGTGTCATGAGTACCGCCGGTTTATCTAAACCGCATTATTTTCGCCGTGGGTGACATCCGCGGCAAAGACGTAGCCCACGCCGCGGATGGTGCGGATAAGCGTGGGCTGGTGTGGGTTCACCTCGATTTTGCGCCGCAGCCGCATAATCAGCACGTCGATAGTCCGGTCAAACACTTCGAGGCTTTCGCTGTGGGTTAGCTCAAGCAGTTTTTCCCGCGACAGCACCTTTCTGGCGTGCTGCACCAGGGAAAGCAGCAGACCATATTCCCCCTGGGTGAGATCAACCTGCTGCTGCCGGGCGTTCATCAGCTGGCAGCGGTCGGTGTCCAGCCGCCAGCCGTTAAACTGCAGCGCGCTGGTTTTCGTCGGGCTGGTTTCTACGGCCAGCGCCCCGCTGCGCCTCAGCACCGCTTTCACCCTCGCGACGACCACGCGGCCGTTAAACGGTTTGGCGATGTAGTCATCGGCGCCCATTTCCAGCCCCACCACCACGTCAGACTCGCTGCCCATGCCGGTCAGCATCACCACCGGCAGCGCCGGACGTAGCTTTTGCACCTGCTGAAGCACCAGCAGGCCGTTGGTATCCGGCAGCATCATATCCAGCAGGATAAGCGCGATGGAGGGCTCTGCCGCCACAATCTGCAGCGCTTCATTGCCGCTATGGCACACCAGCACGTCGAAGACGTGTTCGCTGAGCACATCGCGCAGCACGTCGCAAATGGCCTTGTCGTCATCCACCACCAGGATTGCAGGTTTCATTATTGTCTCCGGAGGGGAGGAGGTTCTTTTTAGTGTGAGCGATTGTTGATTGCGCGCCGCAGAAAGAACACAGATCCGTGCGGAATTTTCTATCACTGTCACAAATGCCCGTCAGTTCGACACGTCATTTATGACGAAATCCCCGGCCTTTCGTCAGCCCGTGCGAAAGATGCCCGCCAAACCCGCGCCAATACCCACTCACTCTATGTGGCATAGATAATGCATTGAGTGGCGCAGCAAGGCGGTTTGCATTTATCGCCGCACTTAAATGACAGCATTGACTGGAGCAACATGATGAAAAAAGTCGTCACGGTTTGCCCCTATTGCGCCTCGGGTTGCAAGATAAACCTGGTGGTGGATAACGGCAAAATCGTCAAGGCGGAAGGCGCACAGGGTAAAACCAACCAGGGCGACCTGTGCCTGAAGGGTTATTACGGGTGGGACTTTATCACCGACACCAAAATCCTTACTCCGCGTTTGAAATCCCCGATGATTCGCCGCGAGCGCGGCGGCAAGCTGGAAGCGGTTTCCTGGGATGAAGCGCTGGACTATGTCAGCTCTCGTCTGAGCGAGATCAAAGCCAAGTATGGCCCTAACGCCATTCAAACCACCGGCTCCTCACGCGGGACCGGCAATGAAACCAACTATGTAATGCAAAAATTTGCGCGCGCCGTTATTGGAACCAATAACGTCGATTGCTGCGCACGTGTCTGACACGGCCCATCGGTTGCAGGTCTGCACCAGTCGGTCGGTAATGGCGCGATGAGTAACTCTATCGTCGAGATTGAGGATACTGATTTAGTCTTTGTGTTCGGGTACAACCCGGCAGATTCACACCCTATCGTGGCTAATCGCGTGATTAAAGCGAAGCAGAAAGGGGCACAGATTATCGTTGTCGATCCGCGCAAAATTGAAACCGCGCGCATTGCCGACATGCATTTGAGGTTACGAAACGGCTCTAACATCGCGCTTCTGAACGCGATTGGCCACGTCATTATTGAAGAGAACCTTTACGACCACGCTTTCGTAGCGGCTCGTACCGAAGGCTTCGAGGAGTATCGCAAAATCGTTGAAGGCTACACGCCGGAGTCCGTCGAAGAAATCACTGGCGTTAGCGCCGGGGAGATCCGTGCGGCCGCGCGTATGTATGCCAAAGCCAAAACGGCCACCATCCTGTGGGGCATGGGCGTGACCCAGTTCTACCAGGGCGTGGAAACCGTGCGCTCGCTCACCAGCCTGGCGCTGATGACCGGCAACCTTGGCAAACCTAACGTGGGCGTGAACCCGGTTCGCGGCCAGAACAACGTGCAGGGCGCCTGCGATATGGGCGCACTGCCGGATATGTTCCCCGGTAACCAGTACGTTCGTGACGCGGAAACCCGCAGCAAATTTGCTACTGCCTGGGGCGTTGACGCGCTGCCGGAAGCCAACGGTTACCGCATCAGCGAACTGCCTCACCGCGTAGAACATGGTGAAGTCCGTGCCGCCTATATTATGGGTGAAGATCCGCTGCAAACCGATGCCGAGCTTTCTGCGGTGCGCAAAGCGTTTGCCGGACTTGAGCTGGTGATTGTGCAGGACATCTTCATGACCAAAACCGCCGCCGAGGCAGACGTTATCTTACCGTCAACCTCCTGGGGCGAGCATGAAGGGGTCTTCACCGCCGCCGACCGTGGCTTCCAGCGCTTCTTTAAGGCGGTTGAGCCGAAGTGGGATCTCAAAACGGACTGGCAGATTATCAGCGAAATCGCCACCCGCATGGGCTACCCGATGCGCTACAGCAACACCCAGGAAATTTGGGACGAGCTGCGTCATCTGTGCCCAGATTTCTATGGTGCGACCTACGAGAAGATGGGCGAGCTGGGCTATATCCAGTGGCCTTGCCGGGACACTTCCGACGCGGACCAGGGCACCTCTTATCTTTATGAGAGCAAGTTCGAGCGTCCTAACGGCCTGGGGCAGTTCTTCACCTGCGACTGGGCACCGCCTATCGATCGCATCACCGACGAGTACCCGATGGTGCTTTCCACGGTGCGTGAAGTCGGCCACTACTCCTGCCGTTCAATGACCGGCAACTGTGCCGCCCTGGCCGCGCTGGCCGATGAGCCGGGTTATGCACAAATCCACGTCGAAGATGCCGCCCGTCTGGGCATTGAAGATGAAGCGTTGATTTGGGTGAATTCGCGTAAAGGCCGGGTTATCACCCGGGCTGCGGTCAGCGAGCGTCCGAATAAAGGCGCGGTGTACATGACCTATCAGTGGTGGATTGGTGCCTGTAATGAGCTGGTGACGGAGAACCTTAGCCCGATAACCAAAACGCCGGAGTACAAGTACTGCGCCGTGCGCGTCGAGCCGATTGCCGATCAGCAAGCCGCCGAGCAGTATGTAATTGATGAGTACAGCAAGCTGAAGGCCCGTCTGCGCGAGAGCGCGAGGGGGTAATACATCCCCTCACCCTAACCCTCTCCCCATAGGGGAGAGGGGATAAAGAACATGTTTTCCTCCCTCGCCCCTTTGGGGAGAGGGCCGGGGTGAGGGGCTTTACTTAACTGCTCGCTTTACTGTCAAATTTCCCAAAAAGCTCACGCTCATAGGCCAGGGCTTTTTTATGGTCGAATTTGTGTTCCCACTTGGCGATAACCAGCACCGCCAGCGCGTTGCCGACCACGTTCAGCGCGGTACGCGCCATATCCAGAATACGGTCAACACCGGCAATAAACGCCAGTCCTTCCAGCGGAATACCGACGCTGCCAAGCGTTGCCAGCAGCACCACGAAGGAGACGCCCGGCACGCCGGCAATCCCTTTTGAGGTCACCATCAGCGTCAGCACCAGGATGATTTCCTGCCACAGCGACAGCTCGATGCCGTACAGCTGTGCGATGAAAATCGCCGCAATACTCTGGTACAGCGTGGAGCCATCGAGGTTAAACGAATAACCCGTCGGCACCACAAAGCTGGTGATCGACGCCGGAGCGCCATAGGCTTCCATCTTCTCGATGATGCGCGGCAGTACGCTTTCAGAGCTGGCGGTAGAGAACGCCAGGATCAGTTCATCTTTCAGAATGCGCATCAGGATAGTGATTTTCAGCCCGCACAGCCGCGCCACGGCGCCCAGCACTACAAATGCGAAGAAGGCAATCGCCACGTACACCAGCACCACCAGCTTCAGC
Source organism: Cedecea selenatireducens (assembly GCF_042138895.1). Taxonomy (NCBI): domain Bacteria; kingdom Pseudomonadati; phylum Pseudomonadota; class Gammaproteobacteria; order Enterobacterales; family Enterobacteriaceae; genus Cedecea; species Cedecea selenatireducens. The sequence goes on from NZ_JBHIKW010000003.1 coordinate 433,980, forward strand.
AGCGGCCAAAGCGAGGCAAAGCCAAAGTTCGCCACGGTCACCGAGATAAGCGCAAAGACGCCAACCGGCGCATAGCGCATCACCATGTGCGTCACTTTGAACATGGTTTCAGAGATGGAGCGGAAAACGGTCACCAGCGGTTCACGATGCGTGGCCGGCAGCGACGACAGCCCAAGGCCAAACAGCACCGAGAAGAAGATGATCGGCAGCATCTCGCCCTTCGCCATCGACGCGACGATGTTGGTGGGCACGAGGGACAGAATGGTGCCCATCAGGCCGTGAGAATGGCTTTGAACATCCTGGGCAGTATGCTGGTATTTCGAAATATCCACGGTAGCAAGCTGCGACATATCTATGCCGTGGCCCGGCTGGAACACATTCGCGAGCGTAATGCCCAGAATGATGGCAACCGTCGTGATCACTTCGAAATAAATGATGGTTTTTGCCCCGATGCGGCCGAGCTGTTTGGCGTCGCCAACGCCGGCGATCCCAACCACCAGGGTGGAAATCACAATCGGCACGACGATCATTTTGATCAGGTGGATAAAGATATCGCCCGCCGGTGAAAGCAGGTTAGCGACCAGCCACTCACGGCTATCACTTTGATAATGAAGAAAACTTCCCAGGATAATGCCCAGCACCAGCGCCAGCAAAATTTGCCAGGCCAGGCTGATTTTAAAGTTTTTCATAACGACTACAGTTCCTCAAAAAAACGCCATTCCCATGCTGTTGACTCAGGAGAAGGTCACAAACTGAAAGGGGGTATGACAAACGTCAGGTGTTAAGCGGGGTTTTTTAAAGCTCCGTATGAGTACCATCCCGATAGCCTGCTGCGCAACTCTTCATTTTCAAGGTTATGCACTGACTTAACGCTGATAAGCAGGATTTTCATCACATCCGTGGATATAACTTATTGTTATGGAAAAATTTTCATTATTTGTTTTTAGAATTAAGTCACTCCGGTAATTATTTCTTATGATTCATCTGTTTGAACATTTTTTGCGCGATTATTTTAATGCGTGATCTGCCGCCCAAAAAGTAAACAAAGCTGCCTATACCCCTACAATTAACGTTTGTGTGACATATTATTAACATCCTAAAGGAGAAAAAAAGCCATGAGCCAAATACACAAACACGCTATTCCCGCAAACATTGCGGACCGTTGCCTGATAAACCCGGAGCAGTACCAGGCCCTGTATCAGCAGTCGATACAGGATCCCGATGCGTTTTGGGGCGAGCAGGGAAAAATCCTCGACTGGATAAAACCCTACAAAAAGGTGAAAAACACCTCTTTCGCGCCGGGAAACATCTCTATTAAGTGGTATGAGGACGGTACGCTGAATTTAGCCGCAAACTGCCTCGACCGACACCTGGAAGAACGAGGCGATCAAACCGCCATTATCTGGGAAGGCGATGACGCAACCCAGAGCAAACACATCACCTACCGCGAGCTGCACCGCGATGTCTGCCGTTTTGCCAATACGCTGGTCGAGCTGGGGATTAAAAAAGGGGATGTTGTCGCCATTTATATGCCGATGGTGCCTGAGGCCGCCGTCGCGATGCTCGCCTGCGCACGCATTGGGGCCGTGCATTCCGTCATCTTTGGCGGTTTCTCGCCGGAAGCCGTGGCCGGGCGCATCATCGATTCCAGCTCCCGGCTGGTGATCACCGCCGACGAAGGCGTACGCGCCGGGCGTTCCATCCCGCTGAAAAAGAACGTGGATGACGCGCTTAAAAATCCAAATGTGAAAACCGTCGAGCACGTTATCGTGCTGAAACGCACCGGCGGCAAAATCGACTGGCACCAGAACCGTGACCTGTGGTGGAGCGAGCTGGTGGAGAAAGCCAGCGACCAGCATCAGCCGGTCGAAATGAGCGCCGAAGATCCGCTGTTCATCCTCTATACCTCCGGCTCTACCGGCAAGCCTAAAGGCGTGCTGCACACCACCGGTGGCTATCTCGTTTACGCCGCCAGCACCTTTAAATACGTCTTCGATTACCATCCGGGTGACGTCTACTGGTGTACGGCGGACGTGGGCTGGGTCACCGGGCACAGCTACCTGCTTTATGGCCCGCTGGCCTGCGGCGCGATCACGCTGATGTTTGAGGGCGTGCCTAACTGGCCGAAGCCAAACCGCATGGCGCAGGTGGTCGACAAACATAAGGTGAATATTCTCTACACCGCGCCAACCGCCATCCGCGCGCTGATGGCCGAAGGGGATAAGGCCACCGAAGGCACAGACCGCTCTTCGCTGCGCATTCTTGGCTCCGTGGGCGAGCCTATCAACCCGGAAGCCTGGGAGTGGTACTGGAAGCACATCGGCAATGAGAAATGCCCGGTGATGGACACCTGGTGGCAGACGGAAACCGGCGGCTTTATGATCACCCCGCTGCCTGGCGCAACCGAGCTGAAAGCCGGTTCCGCTACCCAGCCGTTCTTTGGCGTTCAGCCCGCGCTGGTCGATAATGAAGGCAACCCGCAGCCGGGCGCCACCGAAGGCAATCTGACCATTACCGATTCCTGGCCGGGCCAGGCGCGCACGCTGTTTGGCGACCATGAGCGCTTCGAGCAGACCTACTTCTCCACCTTCAAAAATATGTATTTCAGCGGTGACGGCGCGCGCCGGGACGAAGACGGCTATTACTGGATAACCGGCCGCGTGGACGACGTGCTGAACGTGTCCGGCCACCGCCTTGGTACCGCAGAGATCGAGTCGGCGCTGGTGTCCCATCCGAAGATTGCCGAGGCCGCCGTGGTGGGCATTCCACACAACATTAAAGGCCAGGCGATTTACGCCTACGTGACGCTGAACCACGGCGAAGAGCCGACGCCGGAGCTGTACGCCGAGGTGCGCAACTGGGTACGTAAAGAGATTGGCCCGCTTGCCACGCCGGATGTACTGCACTGGACCGACTCGCTGCCGAAAACCCGCTCCGGCAAGATCATGCGTCGCATCCTGCGCAAGATTGCCTCCGGTGACACCAGCAATCTGGGCGATACCTCCACCCTCGCCGATCCTGGCGTGGTAGAAAAACTGCTGGAAGAAAAACAGGCGTTAACCATACCTTCGTAACCTTGTTCTCCCCCTCTCCCTTCCGGGAGAGGGAATAACTACAAATACCTACCCTACAAAAACCTCTGGAGATTCTGTGATGAATGACACCATTTATCAGCGGATAGAAAGCAGTGCGCATTTCAGGGAGTTGGTTTCCAAAAGGCAACGGTTTGCCGCCATTCTGTCACTGATTATGTTAGTGATTTACGTTGGTTTTATTTTGCTGATTGCCTTCGCGCCCGCGTGGCTTGGCACCCCGCTTCATGACGGTACCAGCGTCACGCGAGGCATCCCTATCGGCATCGGCGTTATCGTTATTTCCTTCCTGCTCACCGGGATTTATGTCTGGCGTGCTAACGGCGAATTTGACCGCCTGAACAACGAAGTGCTGCGTGAAGTGGGGGTTAAATGAAACGTTTTCTTGCGGTTTTTGCCGCTCTGCTGCCGGCCGGAGCCTTCGCCGCCGATGCGATAACCGGCGACGTGCAGCGCCAGCCAACCAACTGGCAGGCGATCATCATGTTCCTGATTTTCGTCGCTCTGACGCTGTATATCACTTACTGGGCGTCCAAACGCGTTCGCTCCCGCAACGACTATTACACCGCAGGCGGCAATATCACCGGCTTCCAGAATGGCCTGGCCATTGCCGGTGATTTTATGTCGGCCGCCTCGTTCCTCGGGATTTCCGCGCTGGTGTATACCTCGGGTTATGACGGCCTGATTTATTCGCTGGGCTTCCTGGTCGGCTGGCCGATTATCCTGTTCCTGATAGCCGAACGCCTGCGTAACCTGGGCCGTTATACTTTCGCCGACGTGGCGTCTTATCGCCTCAAGCAGGGCCCAATCCGCACGCTGTCCGCCTGCGGCTCGCTGGTGGTGGTTGCCCTTTACCTGATTGCCCAGATGGTCGGCGCCGGGAAGCTTATCGAGCTGCTGTTTGGCCTGAATTACCACATCGCCGTGGTGCTGGTGGGCGTGCTGATGGTGATGTACGTTCTGTTCGGCGGCATGCTGGCCACCACCTGGGTACAGATTATCAAGGCCGTGCTGCTGCTGTTCGGCGCAAGCTTCATGGCGTTTATGGTGATGAAGCACGTCGGCTTCAGCTTCAACAACCTGTTCAATGAGGCGATGGCGGTTCACCCTAAAGGTGCGGCCATCATGAGCCCTGGCGGGCTGGTGAAAGACCCCATTTCTGCGCTGTCTCTGGGCCTCGGCCTGATGTTTGGCACCGCTGGTTTACCGCATATTCTGATGCGCTTCTTTACCGTGAGCGACGCCCGCGAAGCGCGTAAGAGCGTGTTTTACGCCACCGGTTTCATGGGTTACTTCTACATCCTGACCTTTATCATCGGCTTTGGCGCCATTATGTTAGTAGGTGCTAACCCAGCATTTAAAGACGCGGCGGGCGCGCTGATTGGCGGCAACAACATGGCGGCGGTTCACCTGGCAGATGCCGTGGGCGGGAACCTGTTCCTCGGCTTTATCTCTGCGGTTGCCTTCGCCACCATCCTCGCGGTTGTGGCCGGGTTAACGCTGGCGGGCGCTTCGGCGGTATCTCACGACCTTTACGCCAACGTCTTCCGCAAAGGCGCTTCCGAACGTGATGAGTTAAAAGTATCGAAAATCACCGTTCTGGTGCTGGGCGTGGTGGCTATCCTGTTGGGCATTCTGTTTGAAAAACAGAACATTGCTTTTATGGTGGGGCTGGCATTCTCCATTGCCGCAAGCTGTAACTTCCCGATTATCCTGCTGTCGATGTACTGGTCGAAGCTGACCACGCGCGGCGCAATGATCGGCGGCTGGCTTGGCCTGCTGACCGCTGTCGTGCTGATGATTCTTGGCCCAACAATCTGGGTGCAAATTCTCGGCCACGAAAAAGCGGTCTTCCCGTACGAATACCCGGCGCTGTTCTCGATCCTGGTTGCGTTTGTCGGCATCTGGCTGTTCTCGATTACCGATAACACGCCAGAGGGTAAGCTGGAGCGTGAGAAGTTCCGCGCGCAGTTTATTCGTTCTCAAACCGGCATCGGTATCGATCAGGGGCGGGCTCACTAGTTAGTAAGCGCTTACCGGGGCTATGTCTGCCCCGGTAGGTTAAAACATCAGCCAGCTGACCAGCGGCGCGACCAGAACCGTCACCACGCCGGACAGCATCATCACCAGGCTGGCAATCACCCCTTCCTGCGGCCCCAGTTCGTAAGAGCGTGCGGTGCCCGCGCCGTGAGAAGCCGCACCGAATCCGGCACCTTTGGCTATCCCTTCCCTGATCGACAGGCGCAGAAACAGCATGTCGCCTACCGCCATGCCAAACACGCCGGTGATCACCACAAACAGTGCCACCAGTTCAGGCTCACCGCCGATAGGCTTAGCTGCCGCCAGGGCAAAAGGCGTGGTAATCGAGCGCACCGCGAGGCTGCGTTGAATGCCGTCAGGCAGGGTAAATAAGCGGGCCAGCCAAATCGAGCTGGTTACCGCCACAATCATCGCCGTCAGCACGCCTGCGGAAAGCGACATCCAGTGGCGTTTAATTATCCTGAGATTGTCATAAACCGGCACCGCAAAAGCGATGGTGGCAGGCCCGAGCAGCCACAGCAGCCAGTGCGCCTCGCCCATGTAGTTACTGTAAGAGATGTGCCCGAAAACAAGCATTCCCACCAGCAGCACCGGCGTAAAGACCAGCGGCATCAGCGGCAATTTACGAAAGCGGCGATACAGGCGTTTGTTGGCGAAGTAGAAGACCAGAGTAACCACGAGGCACAGCACGCTGAGCTGAAAATTAGTCATTGCGGGACTGCCTGCGGGCTTCGCGAGCCAGCTCAAAGCGGTAAACTTTTTCCACCACAAAAGCCGTACTGGCCAGCACCAGCATGGTGCTGACCGCGATCACCGCAAAAATGCGCCAGCCTTCCACCATCAGCAACTGCGAGTAGTTCACCACGGCCACCACCGCCGGGACAAAGAACAGCAGCATCTCGGCCAGCAGCCATTTTGACCCTTCCCTGACCCACTTCAGCGGCACGATGCGGCAGACAATCAGCGCCAGGAGCAGCAGCATTCCCACCAGATTCGCTGGCAGCGGCAGGTGCCCCCACGTGACCAGCTGCTCGGCAAAAACAAAAAGCCCGGCGTACAGGGCCACCTGCACAGGGACGCGCAGGCTATGAATTACAGCAGGCGTAAAACGACCTAACGCCAAAGCCATGATGTGTGCTCCAGAAAAAATACCAGCCCCAATTATAGAGAGCGGTTCATCGCTACTGAAATGAATTAAAATCATTGCAGGTATAGTTAATGGGAATAGTTATGGACATCAGAACGCTGCGTTATTTCGTTGAGGTTGTACGCCAGCAGAGCTTCACTCGTGCGGCGGAGAAGATGTTCGTCACGCAGCCCACCATCAGTAAAATGCTGCGTAACCTTGAGGATGAGCTGAACTGCACGCTGCTGATCCGCGACGGCCGCCGCCTGCTGCTGACCGACACCGGCCAGGTGGTGTTCCAGCGCGGGCTGGCAATTCTGGCCGAGTTTCGCCAGCTTGAGGCCGAGCTAAGCGACATCAAACAGCTCACCAACGGCGTGCTGCGTCTTGGCATTCCACCGATGGTCGGCACCCTGATGACCGGCCCGATAGGCGTGTATCAGCACCGCTATCCCGGCGTGGAGTTTAAGATTTCCGAGTTCGGCGGCCTGACGGTGCAGCAGGCGGTGCTCAACGGCGACCTCGATCTCGCGGTGACGGCGATGCCGATAGAAGACGAAGACGCACTGACGGTAATGCCGCTGTTCCGCCATCCGCTCTGCGTGCTGGTGCCCCGCTCCGGCCCGTGGATTGGCCGCACAAGCGTTGACCCGGCCGAGCTGGCCGAACACCCGCTGCTTATCTACAACGAAGATTTCTCCCTTAGCCGCCAGCTTATGCAGCTGTTTGCCGACAACGGCTTCACCCCGCGTATTGCGGTGCGCAGCGGGCAGTGGGATTTTCTGGCGGCGATGGTTCAGGGCGGCGTGGGGATTGCCGTGCTGCCGGAGCCAATTTGCCGCAAGCTCGACCACGCCACGCTGATGTGGCTGCCGCTAAACAGTAATCTAAGCTGGCAGTTAGGAATGATTTGGCGTGAAGGGGTTTATATTTCGCAGAGCGCGCAGGCGTGGATTGATTGCTGCAAGGAGTTCTGGCCGGAGATTGAAACCGGCCAGAACTAACGCGGTTACTCTTTCTCGATCAGCAGCGCTTCCAGCAGGTCGAGATCGTGCAGGAGTTTCTGCAGGGTCTCGTTGCTGATTTGCTGCGTGGCGCGAAGATGGTAAAGCTCGGCGCGCTCCGAACGCAGCGCCGTCAGGCGGAAGCGGCGCTCAAGGTTTTCTTCAAGCTCGCTGCTTTCGACGTCGTTGCGCCCGTCTGCGCGGCGGCGTAGGTTGCCGATAACCCGCGAACTCACCTCTTTCAGCAGCTGGTCGTCGATGTTCTCTTTGCTGTCGACGGCCAGCCGTTCCTCCATTTTCTGGATAGCGACAATCGCCACTTCGGCGGTCGCGGAACGGGCCAGACGCTCTTCTTTACGCGCTAAAGACTTATCCCCTACCTCAACGTTTCGCAGCAGAATCGGCAGCATGATAACCCCGGCAAACAGCGAGAACAGGATCACGCCTGCGGAGAGGAAAATCAGTTCATAGCGCGCCGGGAATGGCGTGCCGTCGTTCAGGAACAGCGGGATAGACAGCACACCGGCCAGGGTAATCGCCCCACGCACGCCGGCGAAAGAGGCGATACCCAGCTCGCGGGTAGTGAAGGAGCCGAACTCCAGCGGGCGTTTTTTCATAAAGCGCAGGCTGATGCGCTTCATCGACCACAGCCACAGGAATCGCACCGCAATCAGCGCGAAATAAATCATCCCGACGTCGAGGAATAGCATCCACAGTTCAACGTTCGGATCGGCATTGGCCGCCGCGACGGACGTCTCGAGAATACCCGGCAACTGCAGGCCTAACAGCAGGAAGACCATGCCGTTAAATACAAACTCCAGCATCGCCCAGACGCTGTTCGCACGCAGGCGCATAGTCAGCGGCGCGCTGCGCAGAACGCCGGAGCGGGTGATGGTCATCCCTGCGGCCACTGCGGCCAGGATGCCGGAAACCCCGATATGCTCGGCAATCAGATAAGAAGCGAACGGCAGCAGCAGCAGCAGCAGAATCTGAGTTGCCGGTTCATCGCCGCTCCAGCGGCTCATCAAGCGCAGCGATTTCCCGTACAGCCAGCTGACCGCGATACCCGCCAGCAGGCCACCCACGGCAACCTTGAAGAATTCGAGCGATGCCCCGCCAACGCTAAAGGCCATCGCCCCAATGGCGACCGCCACTGCAAGCTTCAGGGACACCAGGCCGGAGGCGTCGTTCATCAGCGCTTCGCCCTGCAAAATGCCCATGATTTTCTTAGGAATACGCCCTTCGCCCACGATGCCGGAAAGCGCCACGGCGTCCGTCGGTGACAGCACGGCGGCCAGCGCAAAAGCAGGCACCAGCGGAATACCCGGTACCAGGAAGTAAATCAGGAACCCGATGCCGACCACGGTGACCAGCACCAGCACCAGCGCCAGGCCAATAATTTCCCGGCCATGGTGCAGAAACTCATGGGTTGGCGTCTTCCAGCCGTCGGCAAACAGCAGCGGCGGAATGAACAGGACCAGGAACAGTTCAGGGTCAAATTCGACGTGCAGGCCAAAGTGCGGCCAGGCAAGCAGGGCCCCAATGGCGATTTGCATTAACGGCAGCGGGATCTGAAACGGCAACATACGTGTTACCACCCCAGAGAGGGAGACCACGAGGGTCATAATCAAGATTGTGAAGAAAATTTCCATGTTTTCCCTGAACGTGATGTGTGATTTGAAGCGTCACCTTTGGAGGTTGTTTTAATAATAAAACAACTTTTTTCATCACATTGGAACCGGAAATACCCGAAGTGGGCAAAAGCGGCGGGTTACAGAGCGCAACCCGCACGAATTGAAAATCAGATAGCCCAGCCGCCGGCGTAGAACGCCACCAGCGCAACGGCGATAACCACGGTACCGACGTTCAGCTTGCGCCATTCACCGGATACCACTCGGCCGATAACCAAAGAAGCAAAGCCGATCATGATGCCGGTCACGATGTTACAGGTCAGCACGATGAATACCGCAGTAATCAGCCCGGCCATCGCATCCACGAAGTCCGCAAAGTCGATTTTGGCAACGTTGCTCAGCATCAGCAGGCCAACATACATCAGCGCAGGCGCCGTGGCGTAGGCAGGTACCAGATAGGAAAGCGGAGACAGGAACAGGATCAGCAGGAACAGCACGCCAACGACTATCGCGGTCAGGCCGGTTTTACCGCCTGCTGCCGTACCCGCTGCAGACTCGATATAAACCGCTGCCGGGGCTGCGCCCACCAGGCCAGAGAACACGCTGCTCAGGGAGTCGGTGGTCAGCGCTTTGCCGCCGTCGATGATTTGGCCATCTTTGTCCAGCAGGTTTGCCTGACCGGCAACTGCACGGATAGTCCCGGTGGCGTCAAACACCGCGGTCATCACCAGCGCCAGCACGCTTGGCAGCACAATCGGGTTCAGCGCGCCCATGATGTCCAGGCTGCCAATCAGCGAGTTGCCTTTGTCATCGCTCAGCGACGGCATGGCGAAGATACCGGAGAAGTGAACGTTCGGGTCAAAAATCAGGCCAACGATGGACACGCCGATAATCGTCAGCAGAATGCCGCCCGGCACCTTCAGTTTTTCCAGACCGATGATCACTGCCAGGCCAATCAGCGACATGATAACCGGGAAGCTGGCGAAATGGCCCAGCGCAACCGGCAGCCCGTCCAGCGGGTTTTTAATCACCAGGCCGACGCCGTTTGCGGCAATCAGCAGCAGGAACAGGCCGATACCAATCCCGGTGCCGTGCGCCACGCCCATCGGCAAATTGCGCAGAATCCAGCTACGAATGCCGGTGGCAGAGATAAGGGTAAACAGGACGCCCATCAGGAACACCGCGCCAAGCGCGACCGGCACGCTGATGTGCTGGCCGAGTACCAGGCTAAAGGCGGTGAAGGCGGTCAGCGAGATGGCGCAGCCGATAGCCAGAGGCAGGTTGGCCCACAGGCCCATAACGATGGAGCCCACGCCCGCCACCAGGCAGGTCGCCACGAAGACCGCCGTTGGTGGGAAACCCGCTTTACCGAGCATGCCCGGCACAACGATGACGGAGTAGACCATGGCCAGGAAGGTCGTCAGACCGGCGACAACTTCCTGACGCACGTTACTGCCACGTGCAGAAATTTTGAACCAGGCGTCGAGCGAACCGCCGGCACGCGGAGAAGGTGTAGACATAGTGAAAAATCCCCTGAGATTTTTAGAATGACGTTTGCCCGGGTGGTGGACAACCCGCTGCCAGTTAAACGTTGTCTCCCTGCGCTACGATTGTGACAAAGGGGTGTCACAAAAAAGCAATCGTTTAACTCCACACGGACAAATCGGTGTCACAGAATGAAAGCAAACGATTATCCAGCCTTCCTGACGGGATTTTCAACTTAACTTTTGCCCTTTTCGCGGAAAATGTGCTCAGCTGATGAATTAATCGCCTCATGGTGCGCAAACGTTATCGTCAATGCGCAATTTCGCAACAAAATCGTAAATTATCGGGCTGGCTTTCTCTCCTTTTATCCCCGCGGCGATCACGTGCCGGGGATCTCAAAAGGGCCACCCTGATTCAGCGCTCGCTGCCAGGCAGGACGTGTTTGCACATTTTTCATCCATGCCTGAGTGTGCGGCATATCGTTCACCTCACCTCGTGCCAGGAGCGCGGCCACGGGGAAGCTCATCTGAATATCTGCCGCACTAAACTGCGGCCCGGCAAACCAGCGGTTCTGCTTCAGGTAATCTTCAATGAAGCGGGCATGGGTGGCGATTTGCTTGTTGAGCCAGGCTTTCTGCACGCCCTGCCCCAACGCTTTGCCCACCGGGCGTAACGGCCAGGGAACCGGCGCTTTGCCGAGGCTGCCAAACACCAGCTTCATTAATAGCAGCGGCATCAACGATCCTTCCGCGTAATGCAGCCAAAAGCGGTACTGGATCTTGTCGTCAATCTCCTGCGGCTTCAGGCGGCTTTCGCTATCGTAGGCCTCCTGCAGGTATTCAAGAATCGCGCCTGACTCGGCGAGGATATGGCCGTTATCTTCCACCACCGGCGATTTACCCAGCGGATGAATCTTTTTCAACGCTTCCGGAGCGAGCATGGTGGGCTCCCGCTGGTAACGCACGATCTGGTAGGGCTGCGCCAGCTCTTCCAGCATCCAAAGTACGCGCTGGGAGCGAGAGTTATTGAGGTGATGAACCGTTAGCATGGGGTAACCCTATGTTTAGCCAAATGGAATAACTATAGGAAAGTCGGCCGCGAATCACATGTCAAAAAAATGAACAAAAAAAGACCAATTGACCTTGCAAAGTGAAGGGGCGGACCTACACTTAAATTGTCGGTGCAGACCGGAACCTCCAAAGTCAGTGAAGTATGTACGTATGTATGTGTAAGCGTTATCGAGGGGTGCCGACGTCGGGGGAAACCCTCCTGTCAGAACGGGATAGAGCGAAAGACAAAGACCGGAAAACAACTAAAGCGCCCTTGTGGCGCTTTAGTTTTTGTCTGGAAGCTAATGCTAATCCTCCAGCAACCGTGCGCCAGTCCCCTGCTCGCCCAGCTTGTCTCCGGGGTTACGCAGCGGGCAATCCGCCCCGGATAAACAGCCACAGCCAATGCAGCCGTTCAGCTCGTCACGCAGCGCGGTCAGCGTATCAATGCGGTGATTTAATTCCTCGCGCCATTGCGACGAAAGCTTCTTCCAGTCGTTTTTGTTGATTGAGTGCCCGTCGGGCAGCACGCCAAAGGCGTCGCCAACGGTACTGAGCGGAATGCCGATGCGCTGGGCGATTTTGATTATCGCCACCGTACGCAGCACATCACGCTGATAACGTCGCTGATTACCTGAGTTTCGTGTGCTTTTAATCAGGCCTTTGCTTTCATAAAAGTGGAGCGCGGAGACGGCCACGCCGCTGCGCTTCGCCACTTCACCGGGCGTTAACAGCGTTTTTATTCGGGGCAATTTCTTTTCCATAATGCTCTTTACCTCAAGTTAACTTGAGGAATTATACTCCGGCTCAACGAAACAAGCTAACCCGGAAATGAGGACGACTCATGGCTCACCAGGACATCATTTATACGTTGACTGAATGGATTGATGAACATATTGACCAGCCGCTGAACATCGACGTGGTGGCAAAAAAATCTGGTTATTCAAAATGGTACTTACAGCGCATGTTCCGTACCGTGATGCACCAAACGCTGGGCGACTATATCCGCCAGCGCCGTCTGTTGATGGCCGCCACGGCGCTGCGCACCACCCAGCGCCCTATTTTTGATATTGCGATGGACTACGGCTACGTCTCACAGCAGACCTTCTCCCGCGTCTTCCGCCGTGAGTTTGACCGCACGCCAACGGATTACCGCCATCAGGCTTGAATACCCGGTGCCGAAGCAAGGTTGATACCGCCTGGCGTATACAGCCAGGCGATAAATTCCTGCGGCGGCAGCGCTTTCGCGAAATACCAGCCCTGACAGTACTCCACGCCGTGATCGACCAGCCAGGCCACCTGTGCTTCGGTTTCGACCCCTTCGGCAATCGTCGTCAGGTTCAGGCTGTGGGCAATTTCAATTATGTGCTCCACCAGCAAATGGCTGGCTCGTTCGCTGGCGAGGGAATCAATAAAGCTTTTGTCGATTTTTAGAATATCGACGTTAAGGTACTGCAGGTTATGCAGATTCGAATAACCCGTGCCGAAGTCATCGATTGCAACCTTAAAGCCTGCGTTGCGGAATTCCTGAATAACCGGTCTGGTTTTTTCAACATCTATAAACCCTCGTTCGGTGACCTCGATTTTTATCTGCCCTGGCCGAATGTTATAGGTTTTAATTCGTTCGGAAAGTACGGTTATTAAGCGCGAGGAGTGGAAGTCGGATGCCGAAAGATTAATCGAAATATAAAGTCCCGGATGGTCGGCAAGAAATTCGCCAAAATCTTTAAATACGGCATCAACAACATAGTCAGATATTTTGTGAATCAGACCTTCAGATTCTGCCAGCGGAATAAACGTCCCAGGGCTGATGGTTTGCCCGTTAAAATTTACCCATCGCAGCAGCGCTTCTGCCCCCACGCAATAGCCGTTTTGAATATCAATAATGGGCTGATAGTGAAGTTTTAGCTGCTTTCTGGCCAGCGCCCTTAATAGCATGCGGCGCGGTGAATTTAACTGCTGACGGGTACGGGACCACATCATTAAAATCAGCAGGCTGCAAATAACGCCGAGCGGAAGCGTAAGAGTAAGCTGGTGATACCACTGGCGATTAAACAGCGTTTCGGAGGTTGAGACAATCACCGCAATCGGCCTTTTAGCCGACTGGTCGATGGTGTAAAAGCGGTCATCCTGAGTAAACGCTTTCTCTTTGCGCAGAATAAAACGATGCAGCAGATCGCTGTCAGCGCCGGGGCTCAAAGAGAAAAAGCTGCGGGTCACCGTGTCGTATACGCCGTAAATCAGTGAGTCATCTTCGGATAACACTTCTGACCAGCTCAGCGGGTTAATCACCGCCATATAATTCCCGCGTTGCATATAGGTCATTTTATGCCCGGCATAAAACGGCGTATCCAGATAATAATAGATTGCGACGTCCGGTTTGCGGGTATAAGAAGGCAGCGGAGCAGGCAGCGATTTTAAAGGCTTGTAGCTGGTAGAGCACAGCATCTTATCGCCCCGGATGTAAATTAAATCCGCGACGAATAGTTTACCACGCACGATATCCAGCATATTTGCCATATGCTTAGGGCTGCATATTTCCCCTGAAAAACGTTCTGCTTCGCTGCGGGCCTCATTAACATGGCTGATGACAATTTCCGTTTTTTCCATCACCAGTTTGCCGAAAGAGTGCAGATGCTGCTGGGTGTCGCTGGTTGCGCGCACGTGGGCAAAATAGATCGCCAGCATTATCGGCAGGCAAACCATCAGGACAAAACCTGAGGTACGCAATACCTTAAGATAAACTCGTCTCACCATGATGCTCACATGACCCTGCTTTTATGCGCCTGTTTATGCCTTAAAGGAACAACCTGATGACCGCCGATTACGTTGCATCATAAAGCAGGCTTTAGCAATAGCCTTCAGCCGTTAACTCCATGGAAATTAATTTGCGCAACAATGAGATAAGATTAACCGGGATGCCGTTTAGCTTAAGATTTCACCCACCGCACTAATATGAGTTTTTCTGGGGTTAAAGCAGCAGGGAATGATTATTTAAACGAAATTGTGGTAAACGTCAGATAAACAAAATGTTCACACCTCCTGCCAGCCATTTCGCCTAAAAAACACCGCTCGCCGCCCCAGCAAAGCGGGCAAAAAACCACCACAAAGCTGGCGATTTAACGCGCAAAAGTGATAGACTTCACATTATAAGTGCAACAAAAAACTAAATTGCAGCTTTTGAGGAATAAGGTTCATGGCAACAATCACCACCGGCGTTATTTTGATGCGCTGGCCGCTGCTCAGCGCGGTTTTGATGTTTTTGGCAAGCAGTTTAAATATTCAGTTCCGCCGGTCAGACTCCCGCGCATTGGCCTTTATTTGCAGTGGGTTAGGTGTTGCCGCGTCGTGCTGGTTCGCCATGGGGCTGCTTGGCCTGACGCTCGGGGACTTCCCTGTCATCTGGGATTCGTTTAAAACGGGGCTGGTCGACATTATTGCCAGAATGCCACCCGAATGGCCGACCATGATGCCTTAACGGGCAGAAGCATAAAAATAACCGCCCTTTATCGGCGGTTTTTTGTTTTCAGGCTTCAGGCGCCAAAACCGTATTGCATCAGCAGCTTCCGCGCGGTGCTCGAGGTCAGATAAGCCTGCAACGGCTCCGCTCGTGCATCGCACAACGCCAGCCCGTAATCGGCCTGAATATTGTAGTCAGACGGGATCTCAAATACCCGCAGCTCCCGGTGAGACTTCAGCGCTGCAGCGTAGCTGCGATAGCCAATCATCAGCTCGGCCTGCCCGCCAGAAATAACCCACTGCGCGGCGAGCATACCGTCAGGCACTGCCTGCGTGCCCGGCCCGCCAACCAGCCGCAGAGCCCTCGAGCGCAATGCGATGCCAAATTCAGCTTCTAATCTGGCAAAAAGCTGCCAGGTATAATCCCCGGAAGGGTCGCTCCCCGGCGTAGACGTGCCGATGCGCAACGCGGGATTGCTTAACAGCGTTAGCCAGCTGCTTTGCGCATCAACACAGTGCGCCGCCGCCGTCAGGCAGAGCGTATTTCCGGCAAACCGCTGAACCGCCAGCGCTTTACCCTGCGCCAACAGCGTCTGAGGGTGCGCCATGTTCGCCGAAGCAAACAGAGCGCAGTTTTCACCGGCTTCAATACGCGATCTCAGCATCCCCGCAGGGGCAAATTGCGTTTCCGTTAAGATACCGGTTTGCCGTTCGAACTCCGCCATTAGCGGCGGCCAGACCCGCCGCAGGCTTCCAGCCGCCAGCACCTGCAAAGGCATTACTCCACCCCTTCATAATGCGTACGGTAAAAGCGCTGATACCAGCTGTCGGCCACTTTCTTCATATCGATATCTTTGAATCTGGCCGGATAAAGCTTTTTCGCCATCCACAGTTCACCGATGGCCATCGCTTCCGGCATCGGGTAGCCCCAGGCCTTGGCGTATTCTGGCATCAGCCAGACCTGATGGTTTTTCACCGCATCGATCGGTTGCCACTCGGGCTTGTGGACGATCTCATCCACCACTTTCGGATAACGATCCTGCACGAAGATCGCCTGCGGATCCCAGGCGATCACCTGCTCCATCGACACCTGCTTGAAGCCTTTTACGGTTGATGCCGCCACGTTTAGCGCGCCCGCGTGAGCCATCATCAGGCCGGTATATTTCCCGGAGCCGTAGGTCGTCAGATCGGGGTTAGCCATGTAGGCGCGCACGCGCTGGCTCTCCGGGATATCTTTCAGGCGGTCGCTAACCAGCTTGCGCCCGGCAAAGGTGGCATCGATCAGCGCCTTCGCCTGCTTCTCTTTATTAACCACTTCGCCAATCAGCTCGATGCCCTCTTTCAGGCCAAGATTGTAGGCCTGCTCTTCATCGCCCATAGAAGGGTTTAACTTGTCCTGCTCGCCCGCCGCATCGTGACGCAGCGAAATGGCGATAACCGGAATGCCAAGCTTGCTGATGCCGTCGATCATCTCTTTTGGCGCGTAGTTGGTCACAAACACCGCCTGAGGATGCAGCGCCACCAGCTTCTCGGTGTCCACGCTGGTTAAATCCCCCAGTTGGGCTTTGTGCTCAAGCTCCGGCGCCAGGCGAGCATAGCCGCTGCCAAGCTGCTGCTTCCAGTTGGCAAGAATGCCGACCACTTTGTCGGTGGCGTTCATTTGTACCAGCAGATTGAGCGTCTGATGCTGGAGCACCACCACGCGGTCAACTTCATCGGGGAGAGTGACCTGGCGGCCAAGCTGGTCAGTGATGGTGCGGTTCGCCAACGCGGCGAGCGGGGAAAGTACTAACAGGGCGCCTAACGTCAGGCGGCGGGTAAATAGGTTCACGGTGGGAGTCCTTATGATCGTTGTGTATAAAAATATACAGCGATGACTCCCCCGCGCCCAGCGATTTTAAGGGGTAGGAACTATTCCCGGTGCAGGCTGGCAACACCTCCACCAAACGACCAGTCTTCAGAAGAATTGTGGCGAATCACCACCATCACGTCGTTGGGATGAATGCCGGGAGCCGCCGCCAGCTTTTCAGTGAGGGTTTGGTAGAAACGCTTTTTCGTCTCAATACTCCGCGGCTTACCCGCCGTTATCTCAATCAGCAGCCAATTATCGCTACGCGGTCCCGCCATATAATGGCGATCAAACCGCAGCGCCGACTTCTCTGACTCGTGAAAGACCTGAAACAGGTCGGCTGCCGGGACCTCAAAAGCCTCGACCAGCGCCTGCTGTACGCTGGACGAAACCGCGTCCAGGTACGCCTCGTTTTTGCCTTTAAGTAAAGTGAGGTGGAGAACCGGCATTTATTTTTCCTCCTGACTATCCGCGACTATTACTGCGTCCAGCACTTTTAAAGCGCTATGGGCGGCAGGCCAACCTGCGTAGAAGGCAAGATGGGTAATCAGTTCGCTTAATTCCTCGTGGGTTACGCCATGTTTGCCCGCCAGTTCGAAATGAATGGGGAGCTGCTCCAGCCGGTACAGCGCCAGCAGCGCCGCCACGGTAATCAGGCTACGCTCGCGTTTATTGAGCAAAGGCCTTTCCCAGATATCTTTAAATAACAGTTCGTTACTCATGCTGGCGAGTTTTGGCGCCCGACTCAAAACCCGTTGAATTTCATCTGATGTTTCGCTCATAGAGCCTCCTGAGTGATGTTGACAGCCTCAGCATACTCATCGAATATCATTCCAAAAATCAGATACTTTTTGACCAACCATCCCGTTTTTCAGGACTATCCTCAATGACCCACTTAGATCTCGATGTACTGCGGACTTTTGTTACCGGCATTACGCTGGGCAACTTTGCCCGTGCGGCCGAACGGCTGGGGCGATCGACGTCAGCCGTCAGCGCTCAGCTCAAGAAACTTGAAGAGCAGGTCGGCACGCCCGTGGTCAAAAAAGCGGGTCGGGGCCTGGCGCTGACGCCAGCAGGCGAAATTGTCCTGAGCTACGCCAAACGTCTGCTGGAACTGAATGACGCGGCGATGGCGGCGATCGTCGGCACGCCATTGAGTGGGCATGTGCGCGTCGGTTTTCAGGAGGACTTTGGTGAAGGCATATTGACTGAGATCCTCGGCTCATTTAGCCGGGCTCATCCCGCGGTGATGGTTGAGGCACGCATCGCACGAAATGCAGAGCTGGAGTCTGCGGTAGGTCATTCGCAGCTGGATATGGCCTTGTTTTGGCAAACGCCGTCGGCTCCCGTAGAGAATGAAATAGGTAAAATTCCGCTGCACTGGATAGGTTCCGCAGCACGGATGGAAGACTGTATCGTCCAGGGTGAACCGCTACCTTTAGTGACTTTTGATACGCCCTGTATTCTGCGAAGTCGTGCTATTGAAGCCTTAGATGCTGCGGGACTCCCCTGGAGAATAGCCTTTACCAGCAGCAGCCTGAACGGCCTTTGGGCGGCAGCACGAGCCGGGTTAGGCGTGACGCCACGCACGCTGGTAGGGAAACCTGCTGACCTGACAACTCTCCGCTCGCTCCCTTCGCTGCCGCCCCTGGGTATTTGCCTGCAACGATCTTCACCGGCACCTAACCCGGTTCTGGATTTTCTGGCGACCATTATTGAAGAACAGGTGATGGCTTTTTGCCGTTAAAGCCCCCGGCAACGGCCTGCTTATGCACAAAAAGTGAAACCCCTGTTGCCAATGAATGTCCCGGAGTAATTTTTTGTTGTTAATTATTTCTAATCCTCGAAATCTGGTCTGTCCAGACCGTTTCAATACGCCAAATTAGGCCTTTAACGGGACTTTTTTTCCTGCCATTGCCAATAGTAAAGAGATCGGATGTCTGGATACCGGTCAAAAGCATCTCCAATACATTGATTTTAAATTAAAAAAATCGGAAAAAATTAATCGTTGAGCGGGGGGGTAAAAAGCCATATATTGGCGGCGTTTTATGCACCCTAAACGACATTTATACTCTGGATAATTCGAGTTTCAACTTGAAGCATGACGAGTATGTTTACTTAATTCAGCCGCTGCGCTCATGCCGACGGTTGTAGGAGAGATATGATGACGGATAAAGTCCGTATTGATACTTTAGATGCACAATCTGCAAACGCTACCAACGAAACCTATTTGGCACGACAGGCTGAATTCGAATCGAATGTCAGAAGTTACCCGCGCAAATTACCGTTCGCTATAGCCAAAGCCCAGGGCGCCTGGATCATCGACGTTGAAGGTCACCGTTACCTTGACTGTCTGGCCGGTGCGGGCACGTTGGCGCTTGGCCACAACCACCCTGACATCCTGCAAAGCATCCAAAACGTCATTACCAGCGGCTTGCCGTTACATACTTTGGATCTGACTACCCCGTTAAAAGACGAGTTCTCAGAATACCTGCTCTCTTTACTGCCGAGCCAGGGTAAAGAATATTGCCTGCAGTTCTGCGGCCCATCCGGCGCGGACGCGGTAGAAGCCGCTATCAAGCTGGCGAAGAAACACACCGGCCGCAGCGCCGTTATTAGCTTCTCCGGCGGCTACCACGGGATGACCCACGGCGCGCTATCCGTGACCGGCAACCTGTCTCCGAAAGCGGCCATCAACGGCCTGATGCCGGAAGTGCAGTTCATGCCTTACCCGCACGAGTACCGCTGCCCGCTGGGCATTGGCGGTGACGCTGGCGTGAAAGCGCTGACCTACTACTTCGACAACCTGATCAACGACGTTGAAAGCGGCGTGCGCAAACCTGCGGCCGTGATCCTCGAAGCCGTACAGGGCGAAGGTGGCGTGAACCCGGCGCCTGCCGAGTGGCTGCAGCGCATCCGTAAAGTGACCAAAGAGCACGGTATCGTTCTGATCATCGATGAAGTTCAGGCTGGCTTTGCCCGTACCGGCAAGCTGTTCGCCTACGAACACGCTGGCATTGAGCCAGACATCATCGTGATGTCCAAAGCCGTTGGCGGCGGCCTGCCGCTGGCCGTGCTGGGCCTGAGAAAAGAGATCGATGCCTGGGAACCAGGTCACCACACCGGCACCTTCCGCGGCAACCAGCTGGCGATGGCTACCGGCCTGACCACCCTCAAGTACCTGAAAGACAACAACGTCGCTGACAAAGTTGCCGCTCAGGGCGAATGGCTGAAAGGCAAACTGATCGCGCTGCAGAAACGCTACCCGGCTATCGGCCACGTTCGCGGCCTGGGCCTGATGCTCGGCATTGAGATCGTGAAGCCAGACGAGGCGCAGGATCATATGGGTTGCTACCCTGCGGACGGCGCGCTGTCTGCCCTGATCCAGAAAAAATGCTTCGAAGCGGGCCTGATTCTGGAGCGCGGTGGCCGTAACGGCTGCGTGCTACGCCTGCTGCCGTCCCTGCTTATCAGCGACGACGAGCTGGAAATTTTCCTGAGCAAATTTGAAAAAGCCTTGTTAGCCGCTGGCGCAAAAGCTGTCTGACTGGAGTAAAAAATATGTCCCGATCTAACCCGATTCTGGCCTCCTCTGCGCAGAGCATTGAGGAATACCAGCAGGCGATCGCCCAGACCAGCCAGGCCGTAGTGGAATGGCTGCAGCAGCCCCAGATGTACAAGGGCAAAACCGTCGCCGAGCTGAAAGAACGTATTCAGCTCGACTTCAATCCACAGGGCCTGGGCAACCAGGCTGCGATTGAACGCGCGATTGAGTATTTCTTAAAAGACAGCCTGCTGGTGCATCACCCGCAGTGCGTGGCGCACCTTCACTGCCCAAGCCTGGTGGTTAGCCAGGCCGCGGAAGTGCTGATCAACGCCACCAACCAGAGCATGGACTCCTGGGATCAAAGCCCGTCGGCAACCATCATCGAGATGAAGCTGATCGAATGGCTGCGCGCGCAGGTTGGCTACCCGGCTGGCGACGCGGGCGTGTTCACCAGCGGCGGTACCCAGAGTAACCTGATGGGCCTGATGCTGGCGCGTGACGCTTACTTTGCGCGTCAGGGCCACTCCGTCCAGCAGGACGGTCTGACCGGCGATATCCGCAAAATCCGGGTGCTGTGCTCTGAAAATGCCCACTTCTCCGTGCAGAAAAACATGGCGCTGATGGGCATGGGCTACCAGTCAGTCACGCTGGTGAAAACCGATGAGTTCGCCCGCATGGACGTTAACGACCTGGCGGCTAAAATCGCCCAGGCGAAGGCGAACGGCGAGCAGATCATGGCTATCGTCGCCACTGCCGGTACGACCGACGCTGGCGCTATCGACCCGCTGAGCGACATCGCGAAGCTGGCCGCTGCGCACCAGATTTGGGTACACGTTGATGCAGCCTGGGGCGGCGCGCTGCTGCTGTCCGAGAAGTATCGCGATTACCTGAACGGCCTGGAGCTGGTGGATTCCGTTACCCTGGACTTCCACAAGCAGTTCTTCCAGACCATCAGCTGCGGCGCGTTCCTGCTGAAAGACGCTCGCCACTACGAGCTGATGCGCTACCAGGCGGCCTACCTGAACTCCGAGTTCGACGAAGAGCAAGGCGTGCCAAACCTGGTCTCCAAGTCGCTGCAAACCACCCGCCGCTTTGATGCACTGAAGCTGTGGATGGGCCTGGAAGCGCTGGGCCAAAAACAGTACGCCGAAATCATCGATCACGGCGTAACCATGGCGCAGAACGTGGCGGCTTACGTGGCTGACCACGCTTCGCTGGAGCTGGTAATGCAGCCGCAGCTGGCAAGCGTGCTGTTCCGCTTCCGTCCGGCAAGCCTGGCTGGCCGTAGCGATGCGGAAATCGCGCTGCTGAACCAGAAAATTGGCGATGCGCTGCTGGAGTCCGGCCGCGCGAACGTCGGCGTGACCGAGCATAACGGCGTCACCTGCCTGAAGCTGACCCTGCTGAACCCAACCGTTACCCTGGAGGACGTCAAAGTCCTGCTGGCGTTGGTTGAGAAAACCGCAGAGCCGCTGCTGAACGCGTAATTTTTTACGTATGAAGAAAAGCCGGTCGCGAACCTTCGCCACCGGCTTTTTTATTGCCTTTAGTTCACCAGCCTGAGCTGCCGACGCAGAGCCGCCTTTGCCTCATCACTAATGGATTCAGGGAACGGGATAATGTGCTCGGGGCGCAGAACGCCATCAATTTTGTCTTTCATTGCCTGACCTGTACTTAATTTATTCCTTCAGATGCAACTGCAGCCAGTGCGCCACATCCTGAACCGGGATTTTTTTACTGAAGTTATAGGTTTTTTCCATCGGCCACCAGACACCTTCGCCGCGCGCAAAAGCGGTACGATAGCGCAGCATGACGTCATCAGGATGGCGACTAAGCCCGGCCTGTAAGTACGGCAGGCTCAGGACAGCTTTGCTAAATGATTTACCGCTGGTGCGCTCGACAATCTCTGCCAGTCTGCCATAGGTGAGCGTTTCGCTGGCGATAAACACCACCTGGTTAGCCACGCGAGGCTGTTCAAGATAAATGGCGGCCGTAAGTCGGCCAATATCTTCCGGCGAGGTGACGGTAACCTGAGTTTCCCAGCCACCCAGCGCGTTGACGGTTTGCTTATCCAGATTGACCACATCAAACGCTGGCTCAAACAGGAAGCTGGTGAACATCCCGGTGGAGACTATCACCCATTCGGTCACGCTCTGGCTTCGCAGCAGCGTTCTGACATCGTGCTGTTCGTCCCATACCGGCTGCCCGCTGCCTTTGCCTACCACATCGTAATCGACGCCAAACTGCCACGGGAAATAGCGGCTGACGCCTGCCTGAATCACCGCGCGGGTAATTTTAAGCTGCGTACCTTCGCCTGCGACAAACCCCATGCAGTTGATGACGGTGTCGAATTGCTGGAACAGCGGCACCAAAGCGTCGCTCTCGCTGGTCGCGATATCCAGAGCGATAAAATCGATCCCGGCTTCGGCATACTTTTTATGACGCGGCGAAACCGGCCGTCCATGCTCATTGAGAGATCCCGGCGACACGCTGGCGGTTATAGCCCTTCCCAAACCCAAGACGGCTGGCTGCAGCGCATCCAGAATTGCCGCGCCCAGTTGTCCCACGCCCAGCACCAATATCTTTTCACCTGCCTTCTCAGTAATGATATTCATATCACTCTCGTTCCCCTTTACTTGCAGCAGAATTGCTACATTATTGGACAGTCTACCGGCGTGATTAAGGAGCGATAAGCCGCCCTGACCAGGTTAGACTGTTCGCAAAAATGGGATAATTTTGCCGAATTGACGGAGGATTCAATGGATAAGCTGGAAGCCATGCGGGTCTACCGCCACGTGGTTGAAACGCAAAGTTTCGCCAGAGCTGCCGAGCTACTCGGACTACCGAGATCAACCGTCTCCCGCATGATTAAAGATCTTGAAAACTATCTGGCGGTGCAGCTACTTCAACGTACGACGAGGAAATTAAGCATCACGACCGACGGCCAGAACTATTACGCCGAATGTAAAAAAATCCTCGGTGATATAGCCGCCCTGGAATCCTCCTTCCCCGGAAAAACCGGGCAGCCGCGAGGGCGCTTTAAGATTGGTATGCCGCTGTCGCTGGCCCGACATTGTATTTTGCCGGAAATACAGAGCTTTATGGCACGCTACCCTGAACTGGAACTGGTGCTTTGCTCAAGCGATCGAGTTACTGATTTAGTGCAGGAGGGATTTGACTGCGTTATTCGGGCGGGTGCGGTAGAAGATTCCACCACGCTGGTTGCCCGCCAGATCGCGCGCTTCAGGTGGTCGGTACTGGCTTCCGGGCAATACATATCTCAATTCGGAACGCCTAAGACCTTAGAGGATTTGCAACATCATCACGCCGTGGGCTACCTCTCCCACGCCACCGGCAAAACAAGCGAATGGCATTTTGATCGGCAAGGCCGTGACGTATCCGTAAGAATGAAAGAGACGCTGGTTGTGGATGATACCGACGCCTATATCCAGGCCGGCCTTCAGGGTATGGGGTTAATTCGTGTGGCCAGCTACCTGGTGAGTGATTATTTATCCTCCGGGGTGTTAATTTCCTGCCTGGAAGAGTACGCCGTCGATATGCCGCTGTTTCTGGTTTACCCGCAAAGCCGCCATGTTTCCCCGGCGGTACGGGCGTTTTATGACTGGAGTAAAGCCACCCTGACCAGGCACTACGCGCAATAAAAAAGCTCCCAAAGGGAGCTTTTTCGCTTTAGCTACGAACGGACATTATCAGAACGGGATGTCGTCGTCGAAGTCCATTGGTGGTTCGTTAGATGGCGCTGGCGCGCTCTGCTGCTGCGGACGAGCCTGCGCGCCGCCGCTGAACTGGTTGCCGCCCTGTGGCTGCTGAGGCTGACCCCAGCTGCCCTGCTGCTGGCCGCCGTTGCCGCCTGCCGGTGCACCGCCGCCCTGACGGCCGCCGAGCATCTGCATGGTGCCGCCAACGTTAACCACGACTTCGGTGGTGTATTTTTCTACGCCAGCCTGGTCGGTCCATTTACGGGTTTGCAGTGCGCCTTCGATGTAAACCTGAGAGCCTTTACGCAGGTATTCGCCGGCCACTTCTGCCAGTTTGCCGAACAGCACTACGCGGTGCCACTCGGTTTTTTCTTTGGTTTCGCCGGTTTGCTTATCACGCCAGGACTCTGACGTGGCCAGTGTAATGTTGGCAACTGCGCCACCATTTGGCATATAGCGTACTTCCGGGTCCTGACCCAGATTCCCAACGAGAATCACCTTGTTTACGCCTCTGCTGGCCATGTTCGTGTCTCCTGAAACGGTTTTAAATAGTCTAAACCGGGGATTCTACACTATGCCACCCACAATGTTTATAGCTGCGAGGGACATTCCAGAATCTCGGCTAAGTATAGCTCGTTTCATTAAAACACTGGATATTCATTCAGGTTTTATTGTGTCATAATTAGCCGTTTCTGGCCGTCGGTTGTACCTCTACATACATACCAGGCGCATGCAGTCATTATTCCGGGAAAGGTGAATGGATAAGATCGAAGTTCGGGGCGCCCGCACCCACAATCTCAAAAATATCAATCTCGTCATCCCGCGCGACAAACTGATTGTTGTCACCGGGCTTTCGGGTTCAGGCAAATCCTCACTGGCATTCGATACCCTTTACGCAGAAGGGCAGCGCCGCTACGTTGAGTCCCTCTCCGCCTATGCGCGCCAGTTCCTGTCGCTGATGGAGAAGCCGGATGTCGACCATATCGAAGGGTTGTCGCCCGCGATTTCTATTGAACAGAAATCCACATCCCATAACCCGCGTTCCACCGTCGGCACCATCACGGAAATTCATGACTACCTGCGTCTGCTTTACGCCCGCGTAGGCGAACCGCGCTGCCCGGATCACGACATCCCGCTCGCGGCGCAAACCGTCAGCCAGATGGTGGATAACGTGCTGGCGCAGCCGGAAGGCAAACGCCTGATGCTGCTCGCGCCGATCATTAAAGATCGCAAAGGCGAGCACGCTAAAACGCTGGAAAACCTCGCCAGCCAGGGCTATATCCGCGCGCGTATCGACGGCGAAGTATGCGACCTGTCCGATCCGCCCAAGCTTGAGCTGCAGAAGAAGCACACCATTGAAGTGGTCGTGGATCGCTTTAAAGTGCGCGAAGATATCGCCCAGCGCCTGGCCGAGTCGTTTGAAACCGCGCTGGAGCTGTCCGGCGGCTCTGCCGTTGTCGCCGATATGGACGATGAAAAAGCGGAAGAGCTGCTGTTCTCCGCCAACTTTGCCTGCCCGGTTTGCGGCTACAGCATGCGCGAGCTGGAACCTCGTCTGTTTTCCTTTAACAACCCGGCCGGCGCCTGCCCAACCTGTGACGGCCTGGGCGTTCAGCAGTATTTCGATCCAGATCGCGTGGTACAAAACGGTGAGCTGTCTCTGGCCGGCGGGGCAATTCGCGGCTGGGATCGCCGTAACTTCTATTACTTCACCATGCTGCGCTCGCTGGCCGAGCACTATAAGTTTGACGTGGAATCTCCATGGAACGAGCTGAGCGACACGGTGAAGAAAGTGGTGCTGCACGGTTCCGGCAAAGAAACTATCGAATTCAAATACATGAACGATCGCGGTGACACTTCCGTGCGCCGCCATCCGTTCGAAGGCGTGCTGCACAACATGGAGCGCCGCTACAAAGAGACGGAATCTTCCGCCGTTCGTGAAGAGCTGGCGAAGTTCATCAGCAACCGTCCTTGCACCAGCTGCGAAGGCACCCGTCTGCGCCGCGAAGCCCGCCACGTGTTTGTCGAAAACACCGCGCTGCCGACCATCTCTGACATGAGCATCGGCCATGCGATGGAATTCTTCCAGAACATGAAGCTGAGCGGCCAGCGCGCGCAAATCGCGGAAAAAGTGTTGAAAGAGATCGGCGACCGCCTGAAGTTCCTGGTGAACGTCGGCCTGAACTATCTTTCTCTCTCCCGCTCGGCAGAAACCCTGTCCGGCGGCGAAGCCCAGCGTATTCGCCTGGCAAGCCAGATTGGCGCCGGGCTGGTCGGCGTGATGTACGTGCTGGATGAGCCGTCTATCGGCCTGCACCAGCGCGATAACGAACGCCTGCTGGAAACCCTGATTCACCTGCGTAACCTCGGCAACACGGTGATTGTGGTAGAGCACGACGAAGACGCCATTCGCGCCGCCGACCATATTATCGATATTGGCCCTGGCGCGGGCGTTCACGGCGGCCAGGTGGTCGCGGAAGGCACCATGAAGGACATTATTGCGGTGCCGGAGTCCCTGACCGGGCAGTTCCTGAGCGGCAAACGCGAAATTGCGGTGCCGAAACAGCGCGTTGCCGCCGATCCGTCAAAAGTGCTCAAGCTCTCCGGTGCGAAAGGTAACAACCTGAAGGACGTCACGCTGACGCTGCCAGTGGGACTGTTTACCTGTATTACCGGGGTTTCCGGATCCGGGAAATCGACGCTGATCAACGATACGCTGTTCCCGATTGCCCAGCGCCAGCTGAACGGCGCCACTATCGCAGAACCTGCACCGTACCGCGACGTTCAGGGTCTGGAGCATTTCGATAAGGTTATCGATATTGACCAGAGCCCGATTGGCCGTACGCCACGATCCAACCCGGCTACCTACACCGGCGTGTTTACGCCAGTGCGTGAGCTGTTTGCAGGCGTACCGGAAGCGCGTTCACGCGGCTATACGCCGGGGCGCTTTAGCTTCAACGTTCGCGGCGGGCGCTGCGAAGCCTGCCAGGGCGACGGCGTCATCAAAGTCGAAATGCACTTCCTGCCGGATATCTACGTGCCGTGCGACCAGTGCAAAGGCAAACGCTATAACCGTGAAACGCTGGAGATTAAGTACAAAGGCAAAAGCATTCACGAAGTGCTGGATATGACGATTGAAGACGCGCGTGAGTTCTTCGACGCCGTGCCGGCGCTGGCGCGCAAGCTGCAAACGCTGATCGACGTGGGCCTGTCCTACATCCGTCTTGGCCAGTCAGCCACCACGCTGTCGGGCGGTGAAGCGCAGCGCGTTAAGCTGGCGCGTGAGCTGTCCAAGCGCGGCACCGGCCAGACGCTGTATATCCTCGACGAGCCGACCACCGGCCTGCACTTTGCGGACATTCAGCAACTGCTGGAAGTGCTGCATCAGCTCAGGGATCAGGGCAACACCATCGTGGTGATTGAACACAACCTCGACGTGATTAAAACCGCAGACTGGATTGTGGATCTGGGTCCTGAAGGCGGCAGCGGCGGCGGCGAGATTCTGGTCTCCGGCACGCCGGAAACCGTCGCAAGCTGTGAAGCATCCCATACCGCGCGGTTCCTCAAACCGTTGCTGAAGCTGAAATAGTCAA
This sequence comes from Cedecea selenatireducens, assembly GCF_042138895.1. Lineage (NCBI taxonomy): Bacteria > Pseudomonadati > Pseudomonadota > Gammaproteobacteria > Enterobacterales > Enterobacteriaceae > Cedecea > Cedecea selenatireducens. Next base: position 461,574 of record NZ_JBHIKW010000003.1, read on the forward strand.
ACCGATAATTGCTGCCTGACCTGCTCAGGCAGCAATGTCACCGCCTGCTGATACGAAGCATCCACCAGATAGTAAATTTGCGAACCGGGCAGCGAGCCGTCCAGGTATAGCGTGCTCCAGTGCGTCTTATTCAAATGGGCGCTGGGGAACACATCCTGATGCTGCTGGCGCAGAAGCTCTGCCAGGTCTGGCGTCGCCTTGAGGGAGACCGCCGGGCGCTGATTCTCCGCATGCACCATCGCAAACAGCACATCGCCGACTTTGATTTGTGTAGCCTTCCAGTCGCTATGCACGCTCTGCTCTGCGCCTGGTTTCTTCATGCAGTACTCTAGAAGTTCCGAATTCGTCATCTCGATTTCCTCGTCCTGATAGTCTGGCCGGAAGCATTCGCGGCAGGATTAAGTGTGCGCCAAAAGCGCATAATCGACGAGGAAAATTGATTAAAAAAACGGCAGTTAATTTGCGTTAACTGCCGTGTTTGATACCGGGATTAATACTCGGAGTTGACGATGACTTCTTCGCCAAACGAGCCTGCTTTTGGCAGCGGCTGATAGCTGGAGTTCGAGGCTCGCAGGATGCGGATCCCGCGCGCGCCAACGTCCTGCGCGGCGGTAATGTCGTTATCGGAGTCGCCGTAGAAGATTTTGATTTTCTTATCTTTCAGCCACTGCGTTTTGGTGTTCTGGCCTTCTTTATCCCCGGCAAAAATCACCGGATTTACGCTCGGCTCTGGGATCAGGAAGTCGTTTTGCAGGGTTTTGGTGACGGTTTCGGTTTTGGTCTGGCTACGCCCGGTGACAAAGTAAACGCTGTCGCCACGTTTGAGGTGCATGGTGATCAGGCTCTTCGCCACCTCTTTTGGCATGCTGAAGTCGTCCCAGCCGTTGTTCATTTTTTCCCAGAACGCGGGATTTTTCAGGTAATCCTGTTTGCCCGGTGAGAACTCTTTTTGCCCGCGGTAAAAGCCAGGGCTGGAAAACAGTACGGTATCGTCAATATCAAAGCCAACCGCGATAGGTTCACGGCCAAGCAGGCTGTTTTCAATTTGTGCCACGGAGACCCAGTGGATTGGCATCTGCTGCGCCAGCTGAGCAACGGTGACGCCAGGGTTAAGCGGAGCGGGTGCGGATTCAGTTGCCAGCGCGGCATGATTAAGGCCTACCAGCAGGCAGGCGGCACTGAGTGCCAGGGCGATCTTACGCATTGTTTTCCCTTTTATTTTCTGTTTTTAATTGTTGTTTAAATGAGCAGCCTTGCCATAAAACATTCCGACCATACCCGTCGGGGACCGATCTACAAAGGTTTTTTTCAGTTTAATGTCGCAGAAAACAGGCAGAGTCACAGAATGGCGGTGTGATTTCCTCTCCCTGCCGGGAGAGGAAAAAGGGAACGTTAAAAATCAAATATTGTTAGCGAGCACTTACATTACAGCAGCAAACGCCTGCGCCACACGCTGGACGTTGCCGTGGTTAAGCCCAGCCACGCAGATACGGCCGCTGGCCAGCAGGTAAACGCCAAACTCATCGCGCAGGCGGTCGGCCTGAGCTGCGTTTAGCCCGGTGTAGCTAAACATGCCGCGCTGTTTCAGCAGGTAGTCAAAATTACGCCCCGGCACGGCTTTGGTCAGTACTTCCACCAGCACCTGACGCATTTCCAGAATACGCACGCGCATGGTTTCTACTTCGGCCAGCCAGCTGGCTTTCAGCTTCTCGTCGTTCAGGACGGTGGCCACAACCTGCGCACCAAAGCACGGTGGGCTGGAGTAGTTCCGGCGCACGGTGGCTTTCAGCTGACCCAGCACACGCCCTGCGGCGTCGCTATCTTCGCAAACCACGGAGAGCCCGCCAACGCGTTCTCCATACAGGGAGAAGATTTTAGAGAAGGAGTTGCTCACCAGCATTGGCTGGCCGGATGTGGCGATAGCGCGGATTGCATAAGCATCCTGCTCCATGCCGGCGCCAAAGCCCTGATAGGCGATGTCGAGGAACGGAATCAGGTTGCGAGCTTTAAGGATTTCTACCACCGCGTCCCACTGGCTGTCGATCAGGTCTGAGCCGGTTGGGTTGTGGCAGCAAGGGTGCAGCAGCACGATGCTGTGCTCAGGCAGCGTATTCAGTTTTTCCAGCAGCGCATCAAAACGAACGCCGTTGGTTTCGCTGTCGAACCACGGATAGGTGTTAACGGTGAAGCCCGCACCTTCAAAGATGGCGACGTGGTTTTCCCAGGTTGGGTCGCTGACCCACACCTGCGAATCCGGGAAATAAGTTTTCAGGAAGTCAGCGCCGATTTTTAGGGCACCGGAACCGCCAAGGGTCTGTACGGTCGCAATACGGCCTTCCACCAGCGCCGGATGATTGGCGCCAAACAGCAGCGGTGCAATCGCGCTGCGGTAGCCGTTCAGGCCTTCCATCGGTAAATAGAGAGAGGCGCCATGCGGCTGCGAGTTCAGGCGAGCTTCCGCTTCCGCGACGGCCTGTAACTGCGGGATAACCCCGTCTTCATTGTAATAGAGGCCGATGCTGAGGTTTACCTTGTCGCTGCGCGGATCGACTTTAAAGCGTTCCATGAGGGAAAGGATCGGGTCGCCAGCATAGGCGTCAACTTTTTGAAACACGGTGAGGTTCTCCTGGTTTACAGTTCGCGGATTTCCACTGTAAACCAGGCGAGGACACTCAGTCCAGATACTTCATGGTCACCCTTGAAGTCAGGCGAGTGATAAGTTCGTAAGCACTTACATTTGAGTATTCAGCAATGCGCTCGACCGGCAGCCCGTCTCCCCAAAGTACCGCGCTATCGCCCGGTTTTTCAGCGGCATCAGGCCCCAAATCGACGCAAATCATGTCCATGGCGACGCGTCCAACAATCGGTACTTCCCGGCCATTGACCAGCACCGGCGTCCCCGACGGCGCGCTGCGCGGATAACCGTCGCCGTAGCCCATCGCCACCACGCCGAGGCAGGTGTCACGCCCGGCAATCCAGGTGCCGCCGTAGCCGACCGGCTCACCGGCTTTATGACCGCGAACCGCTATCAGGCTTGAGGTCAGGGACATGACGGGCTGGAAGCCAAAATCCTCGCCCCACGGCTTTTGCTCCAGCGGAGAAACGCCGTACAGAATGATGCCCGGACGAACCCAGTCCATGTGCGAATCAGGCCACAGAAGAATACCGCCCGAGGCGGCAATGGAACGCTGCCCCGGCTTGCCTGCGGTAAAGGAATTGAAGATATCGAGCTGACGCGGCGTGGCGTCGGATTCCCGCTCATCGGCACGCGCAAAGTGGCTCACCACGTTCACCGGCTGGCTCACGTTTTTGCAGGCAGCCAGGCGCTGATAGAACGCTTCTGCGTCTTCCGGACGCACGCCGAGGCGATGCATCCCGGTGTCCAGCTTCATCCAGACGGTAACAGGCTGGCTCAGTTCGGCCTGCTCAAGCGCTTCCAGCTGTTGGATGCTGTGGATTGCCGTTTGAAGATTCTGAGTGGCAATAACGGGCAGGTCTTCAGCATTGAAGAACCCTTCCAGCAGCAGAAGCGGCTTGGTGATACCGCCCTCTCGCAGGCGCAGGGCCTCTTCGAGTCGGGCCACGCCAAACGCATCGGCGTTTTCTAAGGTGCGGGCGGTCTCCAGCAGACCATGCCCATAGGCGTTTGCTTTCACGACTGCCACCATGCGACTGTTCGGGGCCAGTTCGCGCAGGCGTTGCAGATTGTGTCGCAGAGCGCGGCGGTTAATCACGACGGTTGCCGCTTGCATGTTCGTTCCTTGCTCAATGTTTGGATTAAATTGTGCCAATCCTCTTAATCATTCAGGTCACAGCAGGGCGGCTTGAAGGATGACGAGGATTTTTATTCTTCGTCGTACTGCGGCCCGGTGTAGTTGTCAAAGCGCGACCACTGGCCGTTAAAGGTCAGGCGCACGGTGCCAATGGGGCCGTTACGCTGCTTACCGATAATGATTTCCGCGATGCCTTTCAGGTCGCTGTTCTCGTGGTAAACCTCGTCGCGGTAAATAAACATGATCAAGTCGGCATCCTGCTCGATAGAGCCGGATTCACGCAGGTCGGAGTTAACCGGGCGTTTTTCAGCACGCTGCTCCAGGGAGCGGTTAAGCTGCGACAGCGCCACAACTGGTACCTGAAGTTCTTTCGCCAGCGCCTTGAGCGAGCGAGAAATCTCGGCGATTTCCAGCGTACGGTTGTCGGACAGGGACGGCACCCGCATAAGCTGCAGGTAGTCGATCATGATAAGGCTTAGGCCTTCATGCTCGCGATAAATACGGCGGGCGCGGGAGCGAACTTCGGTCGGCGTCAGGCCGGAGGAGTCATCAATATACATGTTGCGCTTCTCCAGCAGGATACCCATGGTACTGGAGATACGCGCCCAGTCCTCGTCGTCCAGCTGGCCGGTACGAATTTTAGTCTGATCGACGCGAGACATGGAGGCCAGTATACGCATCATGATCTGCTCGCCGGGCATCTCAAGGCTGAAGATCAGCACCGGTTTGTCCTGCGTCATGGCGGCGTTTTCACACAGGTTCATCGCAAAGGTGGTTTTACCCATCGACGGACGAGCCGCCACGATTATCAGGTCGGAGCGCTGGAGGCCAGCGGTCTTCTTGTTCAGATCCTGGTAACCGGTATCCACGCCCGTGACGCCGTCGTGCGGCGTCTGGTAGAGGGACTCAATACGCGACACCGTGGCTTCAAGAATCTGGTCGATACTTTTCGGACCTTCGTCTTTGTTGGCACGGTTTTCCGCAATCTGGAAGACGCGGGACTCGGCGAGATCCAGCAAATCTTCACTGTTACGTCCCTGCGGGTCGTAGCCGGCATCGGCGATTTCATTGGCAACAGCAATCATTTCACGCACAACTGCACGTTCGCGCACGATATCGGCATAAGCGCTGATGTTCGCCGCACTTGGCGTGTTTTTAGAAAGCTCTGCGAGATAAGCAAAACCACCGACGCTCTCGAGCTGCCCCTGAAGTTCCAGAGATTCTGAAAGCGTAATCAGGTCGATGGGTTTGCTCATTTCGAGCAGACGCTGCATTTCGGTGAAGATCATGCGGTGCGGACGGCTGAAGAAGTCGTTAGCGACCACGCGCTCGGCGACGTTGTCCCAGCGTTCGTTATCCAGCATTAAACCGCCCAACACCGACTGCTCCGCCTCGAGCGAGTGCGGCGGCATCTTCAGCCCTTCTACCTGACGGTCGCGGGGTTCTTTCGGTTTGTTGAAGGGTTTATTTCCTGCCATAGTGAGGGAGCTACCAAATTCATAGTGAGAGACCGGGAAGTATAACCATTCTTGTCACTCTTCGACACAAGGAGTTTCCATGGCAACGCGCATCGAATTTAGCCAACACGGCGGGCCAGAAGTACTGAAAGCCGTTGAGTTTACGCCGAAAGATCCGGCAGAAAACGAAGTTCAGGTTGAGAACAAGGCTATTGGTATTAACTACATTGATACCTATATCCGCAGCGGGCTCTACCCGCCTCCGGCGCTACCGAGCGGGCTGGGCACCGAAGCCGCCGGCGTTATCAGCAAGGTCGGCAGCGGCGTCACTCACCTGAAAGTTGGCGATCGCGTTGTTTACGCGCAATCCGGTCTCGGCGCTTACAGCAGCGTACACAATGCGCCAGCCGATAAGGTCGCAAAACTCCCGGACGCAATCTCCTTCGAGCAGGCCGCGGCCTCGTTCCTGAAAGGGCTGACCGTGTTTTACCTGCTGCGTAAAACCTACGAAGTCAAAGCGAATGAAATTTTCCTGTTCCATGCGGCGGCCGGTGGTGTGGGCTTGATCGCCTGCCAGTGGGCGAAAGCGCTTGGAGCAAAACTGATTGGCACCGTGGGCTCGGCACAAAAAGCCGATCGCGCCCAGCAGGCTGGCGCCTGGCAGACCATTAACTATCAGCATGAAAACATCTCTGAGCGCGTCAAAGAGCTAACCGGCGGCAAGAAAGTTGCGGTGGTTTATGACTCGGTAGGGAAAGAGACCTGGGAAGCTTCGCTCGATTGCCTGCAGCGCCGTGGGCTGATGGTGAGCTTTGGCAACTCTTCCGGGCCGGTGACCGGCGTGAACCTGGGCATTCTGAACCAGAAAGGTTCGCTTTATGTGACGCGCCCTTCTCTTAATGGCTATCTCACCACCCGAGCGGAGTTCGATGAGGCCTGCAACGAGCTGTTTTCGCTGATCGCCAGCGGCGCAATAAAGGTGGATGTTGAAGAGAACCAGAAGTTTGCGCTTAAGGACGCGGTGCTCGCCCATAAGACGCTGGAAAGCCGGGCGACGCAGGGTTCAAGTTTGTTGATCCCATAACTGATTGAAATTCCGGAAAGAATTAGGGCTTCCCGTAGGAAGCCCTTTCTTTTTTTGTTCGTGCCGTATGTAGGGTACAGCGCGATGAATTCTTGTTACTGCCAAAGGATATTCGCAGATTTAATAAGTAAATGAAATGACGCTGCCGGGTTTAAGTTCAGGCTTGTGATCTGCTCCTCAATACCTAAATTATCCCGGCGGCTTTACGGCTAAAGCTGGCGTTTATCGGCCACCAAAGACAGCGCATGTTCAACCACGTCAATGCCTGCCCCGGCTTTATGGGCGTTCTCACTTAAGTAGCGACGCCACTGTCGCGCCCCAGGAATGCCCTGGAACAGGCCGAGCATATGGCGAGTGACATGGCCCAGATAAGTCCCGTTCGCCAGCTCGCGTTCAATGTACGGGTACATCGCACGCACTACGGCGACAGAGTCGCTGTCCACCACATCAGCCCCGAAAATCTCACGATCGACCGTGGTCAGCAGGCCTGGGTTTTGATAAGCCTCACGCCCGACCATCACGCCGTCCAGATGCTGAAGATGCGTTTTGGCTTCTTCCAGCGTTTTGATACCGCCGTTAATGGCCATCGTCAGGTGCGGGAAATCGCGCTTGAGTTGATATACCCTCGGGTAATCCAGCGGCGGGATTTCACGGTTTTCTTTCGGGCTCAGGCCAGAAAGCCAGGCTTTACGCGCGTGGATGATGAACATCTCGCATTCGCCCTTACCTGCCACCGTGCCGATGAAATCACAGAGAAATTCGTAGCTGTCCTGGTCATCAATGCCGATGCGGGTTTTCACCGTCACCGGAATAGAAACCACGTCGCGCATCGCTTTAATGCAGTCGGCAACCAGCTGTGCTTCGCCCATCAGGCAGGCACCAAAGCGCCCGTTCTGCACACGATCGGAAGGACAGCCAACGTTAAGATTGATTTCATCGTAACCGCGCGCTTCGGCAAGCTTCGCGCAATGTGCCAGCGCCTGCGGGTCACTTCCGCCCAGCTGCAGCGCAATCGGATGCTCATCTTCGCTATAGGCCAGATAGTCCCCTTTGCCGTGAATGATCGCCCCGGTGGTCACCATTTCGGTGTACAACAGCGTGTGGCGAGACAGCTGACGCAGGAAATAGCGACAGTGGCGGTCGGTCCAGTCGAGCATCGGTGCAATGGAGAAGCGGTGCGGCTGGAAAGGAGTCTGGTTGCTTTGTGAGGACATACGTTTACGCAGGCTACGATTAAAAAAGGGTCGCTACTATAGCATAAAGCTGCGCCGGGGCATCAGGCTGCCCCGGCATTCAGCCTCAGAAGGCTACGCTCAGCTGTGCACCAGCGCCCCAGGTCTGATCCTGGCCATACAATCCCATCAAATCGACGTTCACATGTTTACCCGCCGCGAAGCCCACGCCGCCGGTAAAGACGTTGCTGTCGTTATTTTTCACATCGGCGCGGTAACCGGCACGCAGCGCCAGCCATGACAGTGGCCTCACTTCGGCACCTACGCCAACGTACTGGGAATTAGCCTCGCTTTTGAAGCCTTTCGTTTCGGTCAAATCCCCATCGGCGCTCAGCGTCACCAGCTCGTTGTGCCAGGCCACGCCAGCGGTAACCAGCGGACTGATTTGATAAGTATCTTTATAGTTGCGGATCTCACCGGTGCGCCCGTTAGTGATGCGGATATCTTTGGTGTCGATATCACGGGAAACCAGGTTCTGGCCGCTCAGGCCGACGGTCCAGTTTTCACCCAGATCCGCCGCAACGCCGGCATCGAGGTTAAATCCGGTGTCATCGTTACGGTACTGGCTGTTTTTCCAGTCTCCGCTGCGGTAGTCGTAAATGGAGGTGGTGTAGTTATAAAGCCAGGTTTTCTGCAGCTTTGGCGTGACGCCAACGGAGACCGGCACGCCCCCGACGTCAAACTTGTGGGCCAGCGCAATGCCGTAATCAGAAACGATAGCCGCACGCCCGGATGCGGTGGAGTTCAAGTTACGGGTGATACGGTCTGAGCCGTTTAGCGCCGCATCAATCGCTACGCTGCCCGCCACCAGGCTGGAATTCTGGATGCTGTGCAGATAATCGATATCATTTTGATCGATTGAGGAGCTGACCTTCGCACGAGCATAAGCCCTGGTGACAAAAGCCACTGAGAGTGTGTCATTTGGAATACTCACCGCAATACCCGCCGCGGCTTTGGCATGCGCCGTTTCACCTCGTAAATCTTCAAGCTCCCCGGCTAAATCCCCGGCCGCGCTACGGAACTGATTTAACGTACCGTTCGGATTTAAAAGAATATCTCGCGGCGTTAGCGATCCAATGGATTGTTTATAGTTATCAACTTTATCGCTGATATCATCTATGCGGTCCTGGAGGTTATCTTTATCCGTTATTTGTGCGCCAACCGTCGGCAGAATAACGGTAATATTGTCATCTGGCTGGGAGCGCGCTAATAGCGCCGGGTTGATTAATACGCCGCTGCCATAATTAGCAGAAGCCACGCCTGTTCCCCCCATCGCATCGTTACGCGCCTCGGACCAGGTTCCTGCCGCCCCGGCCTGATGGGCAATAAATAACGTTGCGGCGAGTGTCGCCACCGAAGATTTTATTTTATTCATTCACAGCACGCCTGTCTGATTGTCAGATGAAGTAATTCGCCCCTGACAGTTATGACTGAACAGAGGCAGACTATTGCTGTGAATAGCGCGATAAAAAGATGGATATTTGAACCATCGGGAACCCAAATATATCCATAGGGTTAGCGTCTCATCGTTTCCTTGCTAATTAATTTATAGTTTACCCTTTGGCTTTCGTGAAGGCAGACCGTTATGCGGGCCAAAGAATTGCGGGGGATGATCTATCCAGCGATCCTTACGCTGCATGGCGTAAGACTGATTTAGCGGATAATAAATTTTATTTTCGGCTTTATTCGCTTCCCCAACGACCAATAGCCGAACGTCCTGCCCGGTATTATTGATAAAGGTATGGCAAATGCCTGTTCCGGCAGGAAAACCTACGCTATCGCCGGGTTCAAGCTGCCAAAGGTGGCCATTGATCCACACTTCCGGGTGCCCTTCGAGCACATAGGCAAACTCTTCTTCGCTGCTCTCAGCGTGGGGATAAGAGGTTCTGCGCCCAGGCGGAATGCGTTCGTGGTGAATACCAAGACGGGATAAGCCAAAACTGCGGGCCAGCGGGGCACCAATAGAAAACAGCTCCGGGCTGTCCGGGTAGGTTGAATTATCCCTGCCTTCCAGCTCGCGCCAGTGGCGAATACAATCGGGTTTTTGCATTACTTCCTCCTGGGTAGATAGGGTCATTATGTACCAGGATTCGGCGTTTTATCCGCATTATGGTAAAGTATTGAGTCAATGACCGGGAGAGGCAGATGGACACCACGACTTCGCAAAACGTGTTAGCACAGGCTGAAAAGCTGTGTCTGCAACGCAATGTACGCCTGACGCCGCAGCGTCTCGAGGTGCTGCGCCTTATGTCCGAGCAAACTGGCGCCATCAGCGCCTACGACCTGCTGGATCTCCTGCGCGTCAGCGAGCCACAGGCAAAGCCGCCCACCGTTTACCGTGCACTGGACTTCCTGCTGGAGCAGGGTTTTGTGCATCGCGTGGAATCAAACAACAGCTATGTGCTGTGCAATTTTATCGACCACCCCACCCACTCTTCCGCAATGTTTATTTGCGACAGATGCGGTGCCGTCAAAGAACAGGCGGCTGAAGGTGTGGAAGATATTATGCAGAAGCTGGCGTCAAAAATGGGTTTTGCCCTGCGCCACAACGTGATTGAAGCCCACGGGCTGTGTTCAGACTGTTCGGAAGTTGAAGCCTGTCGCCACCACGGCGCCTGCAATCACGACCATACGATACAGCCGAAGAAAAAGCGTTAAGAAGGGTAGGTACATCCTTGTACCCGGGCAGGATTGGTTTTACGGATTAGCACATTTGAGGGGCCGCCAGGTTACCAGCGGTATTCGTTCCTGGACTCCCAGTCCTTAACCTCTTTCTCTGCCTGGTCTTTGGCGTAACCATAACGTTCCTGGATTTTACCCACCAGTTGGTCACGCTTCCCTTCAATGACGGTCATGTCGTCATCGGTCAGCTTACCCCATTTTTCTTTGACCGTACCTTTGAACTGCTTCCAGTTACCGCCGATTTCGTCCTTATTCATTGTCATCTCCTCATCGTTCGGTTTAGGGTTTTGCATCCTCATTGTCGGATGCTGAATTTCTGGAAAACATCCAATATCTGCTGGATGTAGAAATAATTGTAGTCAAGGATTTCGGGTTACATATAAAACTCAGAATCTTTAACCATTTTCAAAATCAGCGGCACGCGGACTCCCCGCCTTAAAAGCGGGAAATCAGCATGATAGATGAGAAGTTAACGAGGATCAGAAAACGCGATCAATGGTCGCCATGCGCGGCAAACCAGGTGTTATTGCGCCAGTGGCGCCGCCAGATATAACCGAGCGACAGGCCGCGCAAAGCCAAAAATACCGCCAGCGACAACCATAAAGCGTGGTTGCCAAACAGCGGCAGCGTAAGCAGCGTCACGCCAAAGCCCAGGGCGGCAACCGCCATGCTGTTTCGCATCTCGGCCCCGCGCGTGGCACCAATAAACATCCCGTCCAGCAGGTAGCACCAGACGCCCACCATCGGCAATATCACCTGCCAGGCAAGGTAGCGGTCGGCCTGCTGACGCAGCTCCGGCAAGGATGTCAGCAGCGCGACGATGTGTTCTCCGGCAACGGCATAGAGAGCGGCAAACGCCACCGCGACCAACCCGGCCTGCCTGCACGCTGCGCCCCAAACCTCCAGCAGTTGCCCACGGTTACGTGCGCCGTAGGCCTGGCCAGAATGAGCTTCCACCGCATAAGCGAAGCCGTCCAGCGCGTAGGCGGTGAAGGTCAGCAGCGTCATCAGCACGGCGTTCACCGCCACAATTTCGCTGCCGAGACGTGCGCCAAAGATGGTGATGGAGGCAAAGCATATTTGCAGCAGCAGCGAACGCAGCATGATGTCGCGGTTCAGTGCCAGCAGCTTGCGTAGATCCCCCTGCCAGGCCGTTTTAAGGCGTGCCCAGCTAATGCCGCGCAGCTTCAGGACTTTGTGCACCATCAGCAGGCCGATGAAAAACGTGGCGTATTCAGACACCGCCGTCGCCAGCGCCGCCCCCTGCACGTTCATGTGCAGCCCCATCACCAGCCAAAGATCGAGCACGATATTGATAAGGTTTCCCACCACCAGCAGGATCACCGGTGCCCGCGCATACTGAACGCCCAGCAGCCAGCCCAACAGCACGAGGTTAGCCAGCGATGCGGGGGCACTCAGCCAGCGGATCTCCAGGAAACGACGAGCCTGATACAGCACCTCTTCGTTGCCGCCAACGACGTGCAGCGCGAGGGTGATCAGTGGATAACGCAGTAGCACGATGGCAAGCCCGGCGATCAGCGCCAGCATCAGCGGCTGAACCAGCGCGCGCGCCAGCCGCTGTGGATCGTTTGCGCCAAACGCCTGCGCCGTTAATCCGGTGGTGCTCATACGCAGAAACAGCAGCAGCATAAACAGGAAGCTGGTCGCCGTAGCGCCGATAGCCACGCCGCCGAGATAGGTCGGGCTGTCGAGATGGCCGATGACGGCGGTGTCAACCAGGCCCAGCAGCGGCACGGTAATATTGGAAAAAATCATCGGCAGCGCCAGTCGCCAAAGCGCACCATCCGTTGACGAGAAGAATCGCATGGGAATGATCCAGAGGAAAATAGAGGGGTTTAAAGCGGGTGGTACAGCAGGTTTACCGCACCACCAGAAGACGTGTTACAGCCATTCACCGTTGCGGATCACCCCGACGGCCAGACCTTCAATGCTAAAGTTCTGCTCGCGAAGATCGACCACAATAGGCTGGAATTCGCTGTTTTCAGGCAGCAGATGCACGGTGTTACCCTGCTTTTTCAGGCGTTTCACGGTGACTTCATCGTCGATACGCGCGACAACGACCTGGCCGTTACGCACGTCCTGCGTTTTGTGAACCGCAAGCAAATCGCCGTCCATGATGCCGATATCTTTCATCGACATGCCGCTGACGCGCAGCAGGAAATCGGCATTCGGTTTAAACAGCGACGGGTCAACCTGGTAGTGGCCTTCGATGTGCTGCTGTGCCAGCAGCGGCTCACCGGCGGCCACACGGCCTACAAGCGGCAGGCCGCTTTCTTCTTCAACCAGCAAACGAATGCCGCGTGATGCACCGGAAACAATCTCGATGGCACCTTTACGCGCCAGCGCTTTGAGATGCTCTTCAGCGGCGTTTGGAGAACGGAACCCCAGACGTTGTGCAATTTCGGCGCGCGTAGGTGGCATGCCGGTCTGGTTGATATGATCCCGAATGAGATCAAACACCTCTTGCTGCCTGGTAGTTAGTGCTTTCATTCCGCCCCCTGGGTGTTTATACAGTTATGCTGTGAGTATATACAGCCCCGGGCGAATTTGAAACCACAAATTAAGCAAAAAACCAGCGACTTAAACTATTCTGGAAGGACTATCGCAAATGTGACCAAAGCAAGGTGGCCCAGGTCGCAACCGCAAGAATAATCGCTATCAATACCGCGGCTGAACCCATATCTTTGGCTCGCCCTGAAAGCTCGTGGTAGTCGGTGCCCACACGGTCGACCAGCGCTTCAATGGCGCTGTTAAGGATCTCGACAATCATCACCAGCACCACCGAGCCAATCAGTAAAATGCGGGTGATAGGATCAACGTCCAGCCAGCAGGCAATGCCGATGGCAATAACCGCCGCAACGCCTTCCTGACGAAATGCAGCTTCGTTGATCCAGGCCGCTCGCAGTCCCTTCCATGAGTAGCCTGCAGCCTTAATAATGCGGGTGATGCCGGTGGTATTATTCGCCATTAAAGGAAACCTTTTTAAATATTGAGCGTCAATGCTCATTGAGTCTAAATCGCAGCGCCACAGAAATTCCCCAGAGTTTCTGATATCCTTGCGGCGCATTTGCATTATTAACCTGAGGCTTTACATCATCTATGTCAGGCTGGCCAAGAATTTACTACAAATTACTGAATTTACCATTAAGCGTTCTGGTAAAAAGCAAGTCTATCCCGGCCGATCCGCAAACCGAGCTCGGTCTGGATCCCTCACGCCCGATTATGTACGTCCTGCCCTACAATTCTAAGGCAGACCTACTGACGCTGCGTGCCCAATGCCTGGATCACGACCTGCCGGACCCGCTGGAACCTTTGGAAATTGACGGCGTACTGCTGCCGCGCTACGTGTTTATCCACGGCGGCCCGCGCGTCTTTACCTACTACACGCCAAAAGAAGAGTCGGTAAAACTGTTCCACGACTATCTGGATCTGCACCGCAGCAACCCGGATCTCGATGTGCAGATGGTGCCGGTTTCCGTGATGTTTGGCCGCTCCCCAGGACGCGAGAAAGGGGAAATCAATCCGCCTTTACGTACCCTGAACGGCGTCCAGAAATTCTTTGCGGTTTCGTGGCTGGGCCGCGATAGCTTTGTCCGTTTCTCTCCGCCGGTTTCGCTGCGCCGCATGGCGACCGAACACGGCACCGACAAAATTATCGCCCAAAAACTGGCTCGCGTGGCGCGTACCCACTTTGCCCGCCAGCGCCTGGCCGCAGTAGGCCCACGTCTGCCGGTTCGCCAGGATCTCTTCAACAAGCTGCTGGCGTCAAAAGCGATTGCCCGCACGGTAGAAGACGAAGCCCGCAGCAAGAAAATCTCCCACGAAAAAGCGCAGCAAAACGCCGTCGCGCTGATGGAAGAGATTGCCGCCAACTTCTCCTACGAAGCCGTACGTTTAACGGACCGGGTTTTAGGCTTAACCTGGAACCGCCTCTATCAGGGCATTAACGTGCACAACGCCGAGCGCGTGCGCCAGCTTGCCCACGACGGCCACGAAATTGTCTATGTGCCCTGCCACCGCAGCCACATGGATTATCTGCTGCTCTCCTACGTGCTTTATCACCAGGGGCTGGTTCCGCCGCATATCGCCGCCGGGATTAACCTGAACTTCTGGCCGGCCGGCCCGATTTTCCGCCGCCTGGGCGCCTTCTTTATTCGTCGTACCTTCAAGGGCAACAAGCTTTACTCTACGGTGTTCCGCGAGTACCTCGGCGAGCTGTTCAGCCGTGGCTATTCCGTGGAGTACTTTGTCGAGGGTGGCCGTTCCCGTACCGGTCGCCTGCTGGATCCGAAGACCGGCACGCTGTCGATGACGATTCAGGCAATGCTGCGCGGCGGCACCCGTCCGATTACCCTGGTGCCGATTTACATCGGCTACGAGCACGTAATGGAAGTGGGCACTTACGCGAAAGAACTGCGCGGTGCGACAAAAGAAAAAGAGAGCTTCATGCAGATGGTTCGCGGCCTGAGTAAGCTGCGTAACCTGGGTCAGGGCTACGTTAACTTCGGTGAACCGCTGCCGCTGATGGCCTACCTGAACCAGCATGTGCCGGAATGGAAAGATTCTATCGATCCGATTGAAGCGATTCGTCCCGCCTGGTTAACGCCGACGGTGAACAATATCGCCGCTGACCTGATGGTGAGAATCAACAACGCAGGGGCGGCCAACGCCATGAACCTGTGCTGTACCGCGCTGCTTGCCTCACGCCAGCGCTCACTGACCCGTGAACAGCTCACCGAACAGCTGGACTGCTACCTGAACCTGCTGCGCAACGTCCCATATTCTCCGGACGCTACCGCCCCAACGGTCTCCGCAAATGCGCTGATCGACCACGCCCTGCAGATGAACAAGTTCGAGGTGGAGAAAGACACCATCGGTGACATCATCATTCTGCCGCGCGAGCAGGCCGTGCTGATGACCTATTACCGCAACAACATCATGCATATGCTGGTGTTGCCGTCGCTGATGGCGTCCATCATCACCCAGCATCGCCATATCTCACGTGCCGAGCTGCTTCGTCAGATAGAAGTCGTTTATCCGATGCTGAAGGCCGAGCTGTTCCTGCGCTGGGAAAAAAGCGAGCTGGGCAGAGAAATTGATGCGCTGATCGCGGAGATGGAACGTCAGGGGCTGGTGATGGTTGTTGACGATGAAGTGCAGATCAACCCTAACCGTTCTCGCACTCTGCAGCTTCTGGCAGCGGGCGTGCGCGAGACGGTTCAGCGTTATGCCATTACCTTCTGGCAGCTGAGCGCCAACCCGTCGATCAACCGCGGGACGCTGGAGCGTGAAAGCCGTACGGTGGCGCAGCGTCTGTCCGTTCTGCACGGCATTAACGCCCCAGAGTTCTTTGATAAAGCCGTCTTTACCTCGCTGGTACTGACCCTGCGCGATGAGGGCTACATTAGCGATACCGGAGATGCAGACGCGACCGAAACCATCAAGGTGTACCAGATGCTGGCAGACCTGGTGACCTCGGATGTACGTCTGACTATCGAGAGCTCAGCCTCCCAGGACGCTGTTTCCTGATTCGATAGAAACTAAAAAGGCGGGTCGGCATTATGCGTCGACCCGCCTTTTTTATTGCCTGAGCACTCAGAAATGCAGGTAGCTCAGTACCAGCCCAATAAACAGTACCAGGCCCACGTAGTTGTTGTTCATAAACGCTTTAAAGCAGCCTTCACGCTCGCGCCTGGCGATGAGTTTTTGCTGATGAATAAACAATCCACCCGCCAGTAAAATTGACCAGTAGAACGCGCCACCCAGGCCGTTTAGCCAGCCAACTACTCCCATCAGCACCATGGTCGCGATTTGCAGCAGGCCGATAATCAGCTTGTCGTGACGGCCAAACAGAATAGCCGTCGACTTAATGCCAATCTTCAGGTCATCGTCACGATCGACCATTGCATACTGTGTGTCATACGCCACGGTCCAGCAAATATTCGCCAGGAACATCAGCCAGCAGCTGAGCGGCACAGACTCGCTAGCCGCGGCAAAGGCCATTGGTATAGACCAGCCGAAAGCCGCCCCCAGCACCACCTGAGGCAAATGCGTGTAGCGCTTCATAAACGGATACACCCATGCCAGCGCCAGCCCTGCTATCGACAGCAGGATAGTCATGGTGTTGAGCGTCAGCACCAGCAGGAAGGCAAGGCCCACCAGCACGACAAACAGGATCTTCGCTTCTTTCTCTGAAACCGCCCCGCTGGGCAACGGGCGCTGCGCGGTGCGCTTAACGTGGCCGTCGAACTTACGGTCGGCATAATCATTCACGACGCAGCCTGCGGCGCGCATCAGCCAGACGCCAGCGATAAAGACAATCAGGTTCATCAGCGACGGCAGGCCCGGCGTTGCAACCCAAAGCGCCCACAATGTTGGCCACAGCAACAGCAGAGCGCCGATTGGCTTATCGGTGCGCATCAACCGGTGGTAGGCCAGAAGCTTTCCCTGGTTAAGACTCCACTCCATTATTTTTCCTCTTCGTACAGCGGAGACGCTGGCAAAAACAGTTCGGTCAGCAGCAGCGGTTTGCCGGAGAGTCTCAGCCGGGAGCGACGCCCCCAAAGTTCAGCGCTGCGGCCAATTTCGATGTAGTCGCGCGTCAGGGTTGATGAGCTAAACAGGTAACGCCCGAGCGGCGTATTGCCAAGCTTTTGCAAGGCCAACTCGGGACCCTCTAGCGTGGTTTCAGGCACAACGGTGCGCCCAAGTAGCCAGGGTTCATCATCACCACAGAGAATAATTTCCCGCAGCCAGTAGCGCTCAGAAGCAGGCAATAGCCCGACTTCAGGCATATCACTGCCGGCCGGGAAAAAACCTTCGCGCACAATGCGGACGGTGACTTTGCTGCAGTGCTGTTCGAAGCGTTTCGTCATCGAATCTTCCAGCAAGAGCCAGTCAAGATAAGCGGAGCTAAGCCCTTGCGGGACCTCCGTAAAGAAATTCAGGGCGCGCAACGGCGACAGCGCGTCGGACATGGGAATACTCTCCGATATATAACCTGGAGGCATTGTAACGCAGAACATCCCCGTGGGGGCAGACAATGGCAGCACCCGCGGCAAATATCGCAACAATTGAGCAACAGAAGAGCAATCTTAGGTAAGGGAGTACAACCCCCCTGTGGCTCGAATTATGACGGGGAAAAAAAAGGTGCGCCTGAGCGCACCAATACTTCAAGCATCAGCAACGTGGGGAGATGGTTACCCCTTGCCTTTTACACTGCTGATAAAAGTTTTACGGGCGGAGGTGGAACCCAGACGCTCGGCTTCATTCAGCAGTTTCAGGGCCTTATCGATGTCGCCTTTATCCACAGCCTGTTTAATCGCGCGGTTAAAATAGCTTTCCGTATCATTGAGCATCGGCTCGCTCTTCGCGGCCGGTGCCGGAGCAGGCGCGGCCACTGGCGCTGGAGCGGCAGCCGGTGCGGAGTAAGCCGTTGGCGGCGCTACGTTGCCCACGACAACAGGTTTCGCATCGGAACCACCGAAGATTTTGCCGATCATGATGTTGCCGCTGTTCTGTTCGGTTTTGACCTGCACCGTCAGCGTACCTTGCCCACTGTGACGGGCAACCGGGTCGGCAACATCAGGAATGGCGTTGCTTGCCCCTTCGGCGTAGAGCTTCGCCGGGTTAATCATGCGGGTAGTTTCAGTCAGATCGTGTTTGGTGGTGTACACCAGCATATAGATCTGTTTCTGCCCCATCATCGGGGTCAGCTTCATGACGTTTTCCAGACGGTTGCCGGAGGTCATACCCGGCTTCTGGTACTGGAAGTAACTGCTCGGGAAGAAAGCAGAAGGCTGCATCTGCCCGTCGAGAATCAGGACGTTTGGCGCATAAACGCTTAAGTCTTTTACCAGGCTGGTCAGCGTGATTTCCAGTGAGCCCTGATCGGCTGGCAGTATGAATGCCGCCACGCTACCGGAGAGTTCACCTACGTTAAGGCTGGCCGAAGAGGCACTCAGGACCACATCCTGGCTGACGGGCGGCATCAGCGGGACCCACGGCAGGCTCTGTAATTTTTCCGCAGGAATAGACGGTGCGGTTGAGACGTTTTGCGGGTTAATCGCCGCGTTGGCGGCAAATGAGGCCGGCACGGACGATAAGCCCAGGACGGGAAGCAGGCAAAGCGCGAGAAGATGTTTTTTCATTGTTTTATCCTCGAAGCGAACCCGCCTCCTTCAGGCAAAAAAGAGACGGGTCAGGCATGTGAAACTGGCGGGCGCTATGCACCCGCACAGCGGGTTAACTTACCACCAGACTTCCATCTGAGCACCGAAGGTCACTTCGCTGTCGTTGCCACGGCTGAAAGTACGGGCGCTGGTATCGCTGAAAGCAGTACCGGATGAGGCATTTGCCACGTAGTTGGCATCACCCACATTGCCGGAAGAGTAACCCCACTTCTCATCCCACTTGGCGTAGGTCGCGAAGACGCGGATGGCCGGACGAGACCAGATGCTGTTCCCCGCCTGCCACTGTTGTGCCAGGGTAATTTTGTACTGGTTGTTGCTCTTGTCGGTCAGCTGAGACTTCACGTTGTCATAGCCAACTTCCAGCAGGGTGCTCATGATTGGCGTCCATTTGTACATAGGACGAACGCCCACGGTCCACCACTTGGTGCCGTTGCTATCATCGCGGTTGATATCCTGGTACATACCCACATACATCAGGCCCCAGGTATCGTTGAAGTCGATAGCACCGTGGTCGATCACGCGCAGCATTTTGCCGTCGTTGTTTTTGGAGGTATCAGGACGTCCGGTACCGTTGGTTTGTGCCATCGCATTGGTGCCGTACTGCACCACAAATTTGTTCAGGCTGGTGCCAAGGAAGGTCTGAGTATGTTCCACGGTACCCAGCCAGCCATTGGAGGTAGCATTCTGATCGACTGAATCGTAGTGATCGGTATTATTTGCACGACCGTAATCAAAACCGACTTCCAGAGAACCGCCTGGGTTCACTTCCATCTGGCCTAAACGGATATCGAAGATGTCATTCGACTTGTTTTTCTTACGGGTTTCGCCGTCGATAAAGGCCTGAGAACCGCCAGCTTCACCGTTACGGGTTGCGGCCAGGGAGAGTTTACCGAAGCCCAGGTTGATGTCTTCAAGACCGGCACCCGGACCTGAAACGTCCCAGTAGTAGAAGTCGATCATGTGCACGTCATGACGTTTGTAGTAACGCTTACCTGCCCAGATGTTGGCCCCCGGCAGCGCGTCAATCAGGTTTTTACCCACCACGTTCATCTGGCGCACGCGCGGACCACCGTTGGTGTCCTCGTCATCGTTCAGCTGGTCGGTGGCGTAACCAATCATGGTGTCAACGTAGAAGCTTTTTTCACCTTCTTGCCAAACCTGCTGACCTAACTCAACTTCAGCATAAGTTTCGCACTCGTTACCCAGACGGTATTTAGAGCCAGCACCTGTCGCTTTAAAACACTGCTGCTCGCCGCCGCTACCTGTCCAGCCAATACCTGAACGTGCATAACCCTTGAAATCAACGGCGCCAGCCTGTGCAGACACAATGCCTGCAATAACGGCGACCGCCAGTGGGAGTTTGCGCAGAGTAATCATCATTCTATCTCCTGAGATCATTGCTTTTCTTTTTTATGGGAATGCTTAAACGCCGGGCTCTTGATGCAACCGACGACATGCGGTGCCATCTTCTCGGAACAGATGGCAACGCTCTGGCGGCAGGCCAATAGCGAATGTGGCACCCTCTTTTACCAACACCACGTCATTCTGGCGGTAGACCAGGTTCTGACGAATGGCGGGGATTTGGATGTGAATCTGAGTCTCATGTCCCAACTGCTCAACGACCTGCACTTCCCCTTCAAGGGTGACATCAGCAATGTCGCTCGGCAGCAGGTGTTCCGGGCGGATGCCAAGAGACATATTGGCGCCTACCTGAACGTTGCGGCTTTCTACCGGCAGCCAGACATGCTGACGGTTAGGCAATTCCACCTGCACCTGATCAATGGCCGTCGCGGTCACTTTTACCGGCAGGAAGTTCATTTTTGGCGACCCGATAAAGCCCGCCACAAAGCGGTTTGCCGGGTAGTGATACAGCTCTAACGGTTTCCCGACCTGCGCGACGCGTCCGGCGTCCAGCACGACGATTTTGTCGGCCAGGGTCATCGCCTCAATCTGGTCATGGGTCACGTAAATCATCGTGCGGCCCAGGCGCTTGTGCAGACGGGATATCTCGATACGCATCTGCACGCGCAGCGCCGCATCGAGGTTTGAAAGTGGTTCATCCAGCAGGAATACGCGTGGCTCCGCTACCAGGGTTCGGCCAATGGCCACGCGCTGGCGTTGCCCCCCGGAGAGCGCTTTTGGGCGTCTTTCCAGCAGGTGCGCGAGCTGCAGGGTTTCAGAAACCTGATTGACGCGCTGGTTGATATCGTCTTTTTTTGCCCCGGCCAGCTTCAGGCCAAAGGACATGTTTTCCGCGACAGAGAGGTGGGGATAGAGGGCGTACGACTGAAACACCATGCCAACGCCGCGTTCAGCGGGTGGAATGTCGTTCATGCGCTTTTCACCAATCATCAGTTCGCCGCTGGTGATGGTTTCGAGGCCCGCAATCATTCGCAGCAGCGTTGACTTACCGCAGCCTGAAGGTCCGACAAAAACCACGAACTCTCCTTCATTGATGTCGAGGTTGATATCTTTCGATACCACCACGTCACCCCAGGCTTTTGTTACGTTCCGCAGCTGTACGCTTGCCATTACCACTCCCTCATTACTGCCGCCTGCCGCTGGGCAGGTGATTCAATATGTGTCCGACTATGAGGGATCGCTACATTTGGTAAATCCTCCACCCTAACGCTTTTTTGTGGGGGAGGAGGCGGGAGGATGAGGAAGGGGCATCTGCAACCGGTTGCAGGTACCACAAGGGATTTTCGTGATCGCGGCTTCAGTTTTCAGTGCGTTTTTATGTGCGCCAGGACACATAACGGCCAGTTATGCAAAGCAGATCACAGATAACCACCCAGGGGCGTAGAGCAAAGGAGGATGAGAAGCGCTTGCCATCTCCGCAGACTTAACAACGTTAATCTGCACTACCCTATAAAGCGCACACCACCACTCAAAGGATGGGAACATGAAAATTAAAACCGGCGCCCGTATCCTCGCTCTGTCAGCCCTGACGACGATGATGCTTTCCGCCTCTGCACTGGCAAAAATCGAAGAAGGCAAACTGGTCATCTGGATTAACGGCGATAAGGGCTACAACGGCCTGGCCGAAGTCGGTAAGAAGTTTGAGAAAGATACCGGTATTAAAGTCACCATCGAACATCCTGATAAACTTGAAGAAAAATTCCCTCAGGTGGCAGCAACCGGCGATGGCCCGGATATTATCTTCTGGGCTCATGACCGCTTTGGCGGCTATGCCCAGTCCGGCCTGCTGGCCGAAATCACCCCAGACAAAGCTTTCCAGGACAAGCTCTATCCGTTCACCTGGGACGCGGTGCGTTACAACGGCAAATTCATCGCTTACCCGATTGCGGTAGAAGCGCTGTCGCTGATTTATAACAAAGACCTGGTGCCAAACCCGCCGAAAACCTGGGAGGAGATCCCAGCCCTGGATAAACAGCTGAAGGCGAAAGGTAAGAGCGCGTTGATGTTCAACCTGCAGGAGCCGTACTTCACCTGGCCGCTGATTGCCGCCGACGGCGGGTATGCCTTCAAGTTCGAAAACGGCAAATATGATGTGAAAGATGTGGGCGTAGACAGCCCGGGCGCAAAAGCGGGCCTCGGCTTCCTGGTCGATATGATCAAGAACAAGCAGATGAACGCCGACACCGACTACTCCATCGCTGAAGCCTCGTTCAACAAGGGCGAAACGGCGATGACGATTAACGGCCCGTGGGCCTGGTCCAATATCGATAAGAGCAAAATCAACTACGGCGTGACGCTGCTGCCAACCTTTAAAGGCAAGCCGTCTAAACCGTTCGTGGGCGTACTCAGCGCCGGTATCAACGCCGCCAGCCCGAATAAAGAACTGGCGAAAGAGTTCCTTGAAAACTACCTGTTGACCGACCAGGGTCTGGCAGACGTAAACAAGGACAAACCGCTCGGTGCCGTGGCGCTGAAATCCTTCCAGGAGCAGTTGGCTAAAGATCCACGTATTGCTGCCACCATGAATAACGCCCAAAAAGGCGAGATCATGCCGAATATTCCTCAGATGTCTGCCTTCTGGTATGCCGTGCGTACCGCAGTTATCAACGCCGTTAGCGGTCGCCAGACCGTTGATGCTGCGCTGAAGGATGCTCAGGGACGTATCACTAAGTAAAGCTTGCCCCTCACCCCGGCCCTCTCCCCATAGGGGAGAGGGGGGAATTTGAATTGAGTCCGGCCCTTTCTATCCCCAAGGGAGACGAGTGGTTCAGATTCAGCCTGGCCCTTCTATCCCCTCTCCCCTGTGGGGAGAGGGTTAGGGTGAGGGGAAATAATTCGCTGTAGAGGAACACCCCATGGATGCAGTTAAAAAGAGCCGCTGGTGGCAAAGCGAGGGGCTGAAATGGTCAGTCATCGGCGCGTTGGGCCTGCTGGTTGGCTATCTTGTGGTTTTAATGTACGCCCAGGGGGAGTACCTGTTCGCCATTATGACGCTGATTTTAAGCTCACTTGGCCTCTATATTTTTGCGAACCGCAAGGCCTACGCCTGGCGCTATGTGTACCCCGGCATGGCCGGCATGGGGCTGTTCGTCCTGTTCCCGCTCATTTGCACCATTGCTATCGCCTTTACCAACTACAGCAGCACCAACCAACTGACGTTTGAACGCGCGCAGCAGGTGCTGATGGACCGCCAGTATCAGGCGGGTAAAACGTTCAATTTTGGGCTTTACCCGAACGGTAACGAGTGGACGCTGGCGCTCACCGACGGGGAGAGCGGTAAAAACTATGTTTCGGACAAATTCACTTTTGGCGGCGCACAAAAAATCCAGCTGAAAGAGGCAGACGCCCTGCCGGAAGGCGAGCGCGGCAACCTGCGTGTTATCACCCAAAACCGCCAGGCGCTCGGCCAGATAACCGCCGTCCTGCCGGATGAAAGCAAAGTAGTGATGAGCTCGCTGCGCCAGTTCTCCGGCACGCGCCCGCTCTACACCCTGGCGGAAAACGGTGAGCTGACCAATAACCAAAGCGGCGTAAAATACGCGCCAAATGAGCACATCGGCTATTACCAGGCGATTAACGCCGACGGCAGCTGGGCCGGTGAACAGCTAAGCCCCGGCTATACCGTTACCATCGGCTGGAAAAACTTCCTGCGCGTGTTCCACGACGACGGCATCCAGAAACCGTTCCTCGCCATCTTCGTCTGGACGGTTATCTTCTCCGTGCTGACGGTGATTCTGACCGTTGCGGTCGGCATGGTGCTGGCCTGCGTGGTGCAGTGGGAATCGCTGAAAGGCAAAGCCGCTTACCGCCTGCTGTTGATCCTGCCGTATGCGGTACCGTCGTTTATTTCGATTTTGATTTTCAAAGGTTTGTTCAACCAAAGCTTCGGCGAAATCAACATGATGCTGAGCGCGCTGTTTGGCATTAAACCGGCATGGTTTACTGACCCGATAACCGCCCGTTCGATGATCATCATCGTCAATACCTGGCTTGGCTATCCGTACATGATGATTTTGTGCATGGGACTGCTGAAGGCCATTCCTGACGACCTTTATGAAGCCTCGGCGATGGACGGCGCTGGTCCATTCCAGAACTTCTTTAAAATCACGTTGCCGCTGCTAATTAAGCCGCTAACGCCGCTGATGATTGCCAGCTTTGCGTTTAACTTTAACAACTTTGTGCTGATTCAGCTGTTGACCAACGGCGGGCCGGACCGGCTCGGGACGACCACGCCGGCAGGCTATACCGACCTGCTGGTGAGCTACACCTACCGCATCGCCTTTGAAGGCGGCGGCGGCCAGGACTTCGGCCTCGCCGCGGCTATCGCTACGCTTATCTTCCTGCTGGTTGGGGCGCTGGCTATTGTGAACCTGAAAGCCACCCGCATGAAGTTTGATTAAGGAACCTGACCTATGGCTATGGTGCAACCCAAATCTCAAAAGCTGCGTCTGTTTCTCACGCACTTTCTGCTGCTGCTGTTTATCGCGGCAATCATGTTCCCGCTGCTGATGGTTATCGCCATATCCCTGCGTCCGGGTAACTTTGCGACCGGCAGCCTGATCCCGGACCAGGTGTCCTGGGAACACTGGAAACTGGCGCTGGGCTTTAGCGTCGAGCATGCCGACGGCCGCGTGACGCCGCCGCCGTTCCCGGTCCTGCTGTGGCTGTGGAACTCGGTAAAAATTGCCGGCATTACGGCGATTAGCATCGTCGCCCTTTCCACCACCTGCGCTTACGCCTTTGCCCGTATGCGCTTCCCGGGGAAAGCGACGCTGCTGAAAGGCATGCTGATTTTCCAGATGTTCCCTGCGGTGCTGTCACTGGTGGCGCTGTATGCCCTGTTTGATCGCCTGGGCCAGTACATTCCGTTTATCGGCCTGAATACCCACGGCGGGGTTATCTTTGCTTATCTGGGCGGGATTGCGCTGCACGTCTGGACGATTAAAGGCTACTTCGAAACCATCGACGGTTCGCTTGAAGAAGCCGCCGCGCTGGACGGAGCAACGCCGTGGCAGGCGTTCCGACTGGTGCTGCTGCCGCTGTCGGTGCCGATTCTGGCGGTGGTGTTTATTCTGTCGTTTATCGGCGCGATTACCGAAGTGCCGGTGGCTTCTTTACTGCTGCGCGACGTGGACAGCTATACGCTGGCCGTAGGCATGCAGCAATACCTCAACCCGCAAAACTACCTGTGGGGCGATTTTGCCGCCGCGGCGGTGCTCTCCGCGATACCGATTACCGTGGTCTTCCTGCTGGCCCAGCGCTGGCTGGTAAGCGGCCTGACCGCCGGCGGGGTGAAAGGTTAACGTTTATCCCTGAAAGTCATTGGCTTCATCTTTATGTCGTACCACTGCAACCCTCAACTTTGACCTTAGCACTTTATTCAGGCGGCCCCAGGGCCGCCCTTTTTTATTCTCGTTTCAGGCGCTGGCTGTTGCACAGCCAGAGCGTTATCACCAGCACCAGAATCGCCGCCGAATAAATCAGCACGTCGAGCGGCGATTTATGATCGATGATAATCAGGCGCACGATCGCGGTGATGCCGATGTAGACGAAGTAGCGCAGCGGGAAGTGATAGCCCGACTGAAAGTACTTCACAATCAGCGCGATAAACTCGAAATAGAGGAAGTAAACCACCAGCCCCTCGATAAACAGATACGAGCTGGCGTCATCCCCCGGCGTGAACAGCACGGTGGCCAGGTGAATGGTTTCTTTGCCCAGGAAGATAATCAGGATCAGCCCCAGGGCTAATAAACCCAGATTGAGCACCGTCTGCATGACGGTAGAAATCCAGGCAAAACGCGGTGTCGCAGGCATAACAGCCCCTCATTATTATTGTGGTATTGAGAGGCTGTTATACTTTGAAAATGTGATCTTGATCTAGTTTATTTACTTACCTTCACTAGCGAAAATTTTCACTGCGATCGCCGGTCATGCCGTACAGGTCAAACTTACGGCCCAGCATCTGCCCGCCGTCACGCGTCAGCGGCGTCCAGGTTACCTGAGCACGGCTTCGGGTTGGGTACGCCGAGAAGATATCCAGCGGAATATTGATATAGAAGCCCTTGGTAAAGTCCCCTTCCCCGTATTCTTTCTTCGACACATTGGTGATAGTGGCGTAGGTGCCCACCACAATGCCGCTGTCAAAGTGTTTAGAGATCTCCAGCGTGCCGCCCTTATCCTGCGCCAGGTACTGGCCAATACTGAGCTTAACCAGCACATCCTGAGCAAACGGTGGCGTCCAGTAGCCGGTGATATGCCCGGTTTTGGCGCTGTAATCGGTAAATTTCATCATGTCCTGCGAACTGCGCCAGTCACGCTGTTTGACGTAGTTGCCGTTGACGCCGATCGCCCAGTTACTGTCCACCGGACGGTACAGCAGCTCGGCCCCTGCGCCGCCATACATGGTTTCCAGATAACCCGCATAAACCTGGCCGTAGATCCCATGTCCGAAGTACTGGAAGTAGTTAGCCTGCAGGTTGTTGATGTAAACATCGTTTTCTACATACTCGCGAACGTGGGTACGCACGCGCGGCAGCGTGGAATCCATTGGCGGATTGGTGTAGTTAAATTTGTCGTAGTTATTGGCGACGTTGGCAAACAGGCTGCCGCTGGTTAACAGGTGGTCCGTCAGCCAGTAATCGACGTTCCCCATCACCCCAAGCTGGTACATGTAAAAGCTTTCCGGGCCGCCGATGGACTGATTGAGAATCGGATCTATCGAGTAGTTGAAGCGCGACTTCTCGATGTAATACCCCTGCTCGGTGCTTTCAGGCACCACGGGCTCAACGCGTTTTTGCACCAGCGTAGTTTCATGCCCCAGCGGTTCGCCTGCAAGGTGATTGCGCAGGCTGGCCACGTCCGTTTCTGTGGTCACCTGCGGCAAATTGAGGCGGCTTTCGGTTATGCGGATAGTACGAATATTATCCGGCAGGTCATTCATGATAATGCGGTTGGCTCGTTCGATACCTTCGCGAGAATTACGGTATTTCACCTGCTCGCCCGTGACATAAAGCGTGTCACCTTTAACCTGAATATTTGGGTTGACCAGCCCGGCGTTGTACTTCAGATCGGTCAGCTGGTTTGCCACCACGTTGTGCTGCAGAATTTCATCCTGCGGATGAGGCTGGTATTCAGGGCGACGGGAGTCGCCGTACCCCGGCTTGAGGTCGTTAAAATTGGAGCGCAGCGTCACGCCGAACATAAAGGTATTGCCGCGCTCATAGCTCACGTTCACATCGGCCCAGTCGGCCACCCGGTAGATTGCCCCGACGTTGACGCTGCTACGCTGATCTATTTTCCCGGCAAATTCATGGCTGTAGTTGTTGCCTTCGTACTCAAGCTTCAGCCTGAGCGGCTGCCACGGCGTCTGGTACTCTACGCCCCCGAACAGCGACGTCGGGCCGTGGAACATGCCGCTAAAGTTGAAGGAGCCCGCCATGTTGTAGCTGTTATCGCGGTGACAATATTTGTCGCTGTATTCACACAAAGGGTTCTTGATATTGCCGCTGGTACCCAAATATCCCCAGCCCATGCCGAGGCTAAAATCGAACGGCCCCCAGGCTTTGCTCGCCACCACATATTCACCGTCAAACAGCCCCGTACCGCCCAGATCCCGAATACCAGCGGACACCTGAGGTAGCCAGTACCCTTCTTCCCAAAGGCGGAATTTCACGTCAAACGCTTTGTCTTTGTAGGTCTGATTGCCCGAGAACGCCTGCACGCTACTGTAGTGGCGAGTACGCACGTCGGTATAGCGCAGCGTGGCCTCCATCCAGGGGAAAAGCTGCATGGAGGCGGAGTAGAAGCGGTACTGATCGTTATCGCGATAGTTGAGGTTGAATTCCCCTTCTGGCGCCATTCGCGCCGTGGGCGTTTGCAGCAGGCCTACGCCACCAAAGTCTGCCTGAGAGGGGCCAACGGGTGCCGGATACGTTTCGGCGCGGCAGGCGGAGGTCACCGCCAGCGCAATCAGGCTATACAGGTAACGTTTTTTCATTAATCCGGTATCCGATGGGTCAGGGTATTAAGAATTTGCTGGTTCAGCTCGTCAAAGGTGGAGCTGAAAAGGCGGTCGGAGAAACCAACAAAAATGAGGCTGCCCGGCGAGGGTTCGATATGGCGTTTATTCCAGTACGCCACCGGCGCTTTTTCGGTTTTGCCATTCGGGTAAATCACCCAGGCATAGCTTCTTTCGGCCCCGCTCAACAGGCTGATGTCGTCCAGATATTCATCGACGCTACGCCCGGGCGTGAAGGGTTTAATGCCGGGTGAGCTGACTAACCCCACCAGCGTAATCGTCGTGGGCTGTGGGCCAGTCCACAGGCTGTATTCTCCCTGCAGCGGCACGTTCGCCTGCGGGCGAAGTCGAACCCAGTCGGGATCCAGATTGACAAACTGCCGCCCCGTGACGTGGATTGCGCTGAGCTGCTGGCGCAATCCGTTGATTGCCGCGCCGTCGTCTCCGCCTTCATCAGCAGCGACTTCGCCGAGCCGGGCCAAAAGCTGCTGCTGTTTTTGTTCTTCTGCCGCGCTGGCCTGCCGTTCGCTGATAACCGCTCCCGGCCACCAGCTGCGGCTGAGTTCAGGGCGCGTCACTAAATCCGCCAGCCGCTCAGCGTCTTTAATCACCTGCGGCTGCGTTTGCGGTTTGGCATAAACCGTCACGGTACTTTCTGCGTGGCTTAAGGCGCTGGCGAAAAGCAGGGCTATCAGGGGAAAGGGGATTTTTTTCATTGTTTTGCCGCCTTCACAAGAAGCGTGGTGACAGGCCAGTAGCCCGGGCCCAGATACTGTTTTGATTTGCGGATTTGCCCTTCGTCGTCCACCCAGTAGCGGTTGGTCCAGCTTTTCCCTGCCGCGGTGACCTCTTCTTCAAGAACGCGCACTTTGGTCAGGCTGCTGCCGACTTTTACGGTATCGGTACCGTCAAATTCAAAGCTGGATGTGGCGGTGGCGTAACGCACCTGCTGGTGTTCTGTCCAGGCTATCTGCCGGGTCCAGCTCGCACCCTCCGTAATCTGTTTCACTTTCGCCAGCGGGTCGCTGCCCAGGTTGGTGACTTCCGTCAGGTTGTCGCCCAGCCCGGAGGTTTTCACGATGCGGCCATTTTGCGTGACGATGACCGCTCTGTCCTGCGTCACCCATTTCTGCTGGCCGTCTTCGTTATAAGCGAGCACCACGAACAGCTGCGGGCCGTTGTTGATGCTCATGTACTGGCTCGCGTAGCGCATCTCGGCAATTTCATCATCGGTAAGCTGTACGCCACCGCCTCCGGCAATACTGTTCCAAAGCGAGGTACCCAGCCCTCTGGTGGTCGCTGAGCACGCCTGGAGTAACAGACAGACAAAGAGTATTGCGAGTCGCTGCACGGTGATTCCCCGGTTTAAAATAACCACACCGAAGTGTGGTTATGGTTAAAAACACCCTAACGTTAACGGGTGGTGGTGCTGGTCGTGGTTGTTGTGGTGGTCCCGGTGTTAGAACCGTCGCCGCCACCGGTTGCGGCTAACGCCACACCGACCGCTGACCCAACAGTGCTGGCGCTGGTTGCAGCAGAACTGCCTGCAGACACAGAGGTCGCCTGCGCGCCGGCCGCGTCACCCACTGCTACAGGGTCAGCATTCGCCGCGCCGGCGGCTGCCAGCGTTAATATGGCTAAAGCGCCATAAAGGGTTTTTCTCATTACAATTTCCCTTCATTGAATGAATGGAGATTTACCCGAAAAGGTTTCAGGCGCGATCGAGTATACACAACACAATGTGATGAATTGGCCTGCGGGAAATAAGGAGTGAACTTTAAGAAAAAGAGTAAAAATTAAATTGATAGACCTATTTATTTTACAAAAAAACAATTAAAAACAAATAACTAAGGAATAAAAAGGCAATCTCAACTTCAAGATAATCTTAAATTAAAGACGTAGATTCGGCGCGGGAAAGATAATTTTCAGATTTACCTCAGGGTGGCAATATCAGAAATTATGACGACAAGGGGATTACTCTTATAAAAAATATGCCAGCACGAGGCTGGCATATTATCAATCACGCGGGGTAATTAATCACGCCATGCTTTATAGCGGTTAATCAGGCCGTTGGTTGAGCTGTCGTGGCTGGCGATTTGTTTGTCGTCGCCCAGCTCCGGCAGGATGCGGTTAGCCAGCTGTTTGCCAAGCTCCACGCCCCACTGGTCAAAGGTGAAGATGTTCAGGATTGCGCCCTGGGTGAAGATTTTGTGCTCATACAGCGCAATCAACGCGCCCAGGCTGAACGGGGTGATTTCACGCAGCAGGATGGAGTTGGTCGGGCGGTTGCCTTCGAACACCTTAAACGGCACAACGTGGTCCAGCGTGGCAGGATCTTTACCCTGGTCACGGTATTCCTGCTCTACTACTTCGCGGGATTTACCGAACGCCAGCGCTTCGGTCTGAGCAAAGAAGTTAGACAGCAGTTTTGGATGATGATCCGACAGCGCGTTGTGGCTAATAGCCGGCGCGATGAAGTCGCAAGGTACCATTTTGGTCCCCTGGTGGATCAGCTGGTAGAACGCGTGCTGGCCGTTGGTGCCCGGCTCGCCCCAGATAATTGGGCCAGTCTGGTAGTCCACGGTGTTGCCGTTGCGGTCAACGTACTTACCGTTGGACTCCATGTTGCCCTGCTGGAAGTAGGCCGCAAAGCGGTGCATGTACTGGTCGTATGGCAGAATCGCTTCAGTTTCAGCGCCGAAGAAATTGTTGTACCAGATGCCGATCAGCGCCAGCAGAACCGGCAGGTTTTGCTCGGCAGGCGTGGTGGCGAAGTGTTTATCCATCGCGTGCGCGCCGGACAGCAGCTCAACGAAGTTGTCGTAGCCAACGGACAGGATGATGGACAGGCCAATTGCGGACCACAGAGAGTAGCGGCCGCCAACCCAGTCCCAGAACTCGAACATGTTGGCGGTGTCGATGCCAAATTCGCCGACGGCTTTGCCGTTGGTGGACAGCGCGGCAAAGTGTTTCGCCACGTGTTTTTCATCGCCAGCCGCACGCAGGAACCAGTCGCGCGCGCTGTGGGCGTTGGTCATGGTTTCCTGAGTGGTGAAGGTTTTAGACGCGACCAGGAACAGCGTGGTTTCCGGGTTCACTTTTTTCAACACTTCGGCAATGTGGGTCCCGTCAACGTTGGACACAAAATGCATGTTGAGGTGGTTTTTGTAAGGGCGCAGCCCTTCGGTGACCATGAACGGGCCGAGGTCAGAGCCGCCAATACCAATGTTAACCACGTCGGTGATGGCCTTGCCGGTGTAGCCTTTCCAGCTGCCGCTGATGATGCTTTCAGAGAAGGCTTTCATCTTCTCAAGCACCGCGTTCACTTCCGGCATCACGTCTTTGCCGTCGACCACGATAGGCGTGTTGCTGCGGTTACGCAGGGCAACGTGCAGCACGGCACGGTCTTCGGTACGGTTAATTTTTTCGCCGGCGAACATGGATTTGATCGCGCTCTGCAGGTCGGTTTCTTTCGCCAGAGCCTGCAGTTTTTCGAGGGTTTCGGTGGTGATGCGGTTTTTGGAGAAATCCACCAGCATCAGGTCATCGAAGGTTGCGGAGAACTTGCTGAAGCGGTCGTTATCTTTCGCGAACAGGTCGGAAAGCGTAACGTCTTTCATCTCATCGTAGTGTTTCTGGAGCGCCTGCCAGGCAGAGGTCTGCTTCGGGTTGATGTTTTTCATAGCAATACTCTTCTGATTTGAGAATTGTGACTTCGGTCGATTGTAGCGCCTGCAGGCAAAAATTGTGATTGATTTTATGCCATTAACCGACTGTTTCCCGTAACCCCCTAAAAAGCGGCAAAAATACCCTCTTATAAGTTAAATTCCTGATTACGGATTTAACATGAAAAATCCGCATAACCCCGCGGTTGACATGCCTTCGCTGAAGCTTTATTTATTAGGCGCTACCTGCGCTTGCGCAGGCCAGAAGAGGCGCGTTGCCCAGAAAATCGTATCTGAGAAACCAGTAACTAAGAAGATACGTGAGGGGGTGCAACGCCGAGATGATGAAGCGGCTGGTCACGCTTATTGTCGGCTGCAGGGGCTGAATCCTCTGGGTTGTCACCAGGAAACGTTCGCAGTCGAGCGTTTCATGTTCGGCTCACAAAGCCGGATAAACAAGGTGGAGCACTTCTGGGTGATATCGTAGTTCTCCTGCTCTGCGCCCACCCGTTTACCGCTCTTCCCTTGTGCCAAGGCTGAATACTTTTTTGCCAGTTGAATGGCCCCCTGACACGAGGTAGTTATGTCTCAAACCGTAGTCGCCAAATTTGGCGGTACCAGCGTCGCCGATTTTGACGCGATGAACCGCAGCGCCGATGTCGTACTGGCCGATAGCCATGTCCGCGTCGTGGTCCTTTCCGCCTCCGCCGGCGTGACTAACCTGCTGGTTGCTCTGGCCGAAGGGCTCGAAGCAACCGAGCGCTTCGTCAAGCTCGATGCCATTCGCAAAATCCAGTACAACATCGTTGAACGCCTGGCGAGCCCGGAAGTGATCCGTGAAGAGATCGACCGCCTGCTGGAAAACATCACGACGCTTGCGGAAGCCGCCTCTCTTGCGACCTCAACCGCGCTGACCGACGAACTGGTCAGCCACGGCGAACTGATGTCCACCCTGCTGTTTGTTGAGATCTTGCGTGAACGTAGCGTTGAAGCGCAGTGGTTCGATATTCGTAAAGTCATGCGTACCAATGACCGCTTTGGCCGCGCCGAGCCGGATATCGCCGCGCTGGCGGAGCTGGCAAGCCAGCAAATGCTGCCGCGCCTGGCGGAATCCCTGGTGATCACTCAGGGCTTTATCGGCAGCGAAGAAAAAGGCAGAACGACCACGCTTGGCCGCGGCGGCAGCGACTATACCGCGGCATTGCTCGGTGAAGCGCTGAATGCCGCTCGTGTGGATATCTGGACCGACGTGCCGGGCATCTACACCACCGACCCACGCATGGTGCCAGCGGCAAAACGTATCGATCGCATCGCCTTTGAAGAAGCCGCTGAAATGGCCACCTTCGGGGCGAAGGTCCTGCACCCTGCCACGCTGCTGCCCGCCGTACGCTGTGATATCCCGGTGTTTGTTGGCTCCAGTAAAGATCCGGCCGCAGGGGGGACGCTGGTGTGCAAAAAAACCGAGAATCCGCCGCTCTTCCGCGCCCTTGCGGTACGCCGTAAGCAAACGCTGCTGACGCTGCACAGCCTGCATATGCTGCATTCACGCGGTTTCCTCGCGGAAGTGTTCAGCATTCTGGCTCGCCACAATATCTCCGTGGACCTGATAACCACCTCCGAAGTGAGCGTGGCGTTGACGATGGATACCACCGGCTCAACGTCTACCGGCGACAGCCTGCTGACCACCTCGCTACTCACCGAGCTGTCGTCTCTGTGCCGCGTGGAAGTCGAAGAAAACCTGGCGCTGGTTGCCATCATCGGCAATAAGCTGTCCCAGGCCTGTGGCGTAGGCAAAGAAGTGTTCGGCGTGCTCGACCCGTTCAACATCCGCATGATTTGCTACGGCGCATCCAGCTACAACCTGTGCTTCCTGGTGCCGGGCAACGATGCCGAGCAGGTGGTGCAGAAGCTGCACCGCAACCTGTTTGAATAACAGACAAATTCATGCCATGAATACAGAAAGCCGGGCTCGCACCCGGCTTTTTTTATAACCATAAAACAACACAAACTCTGCAAGGACATCGCTATGATAGCCACCCTAACCCGGCTGTTCCCGCTTTGGGCGCTGCTGCTCTCCGTCGCTGCGTATTATACCCCTTCAACCTTTACCCCAATTGGCCCCTGGGTCAGCACGCTGCTGATGCTCATTATGTTTGGTATGGGCGTACATCTGCGACTTGAAGACTTTAAACGCGTGCTGTCGCGCCCGGCACCGGTGGCCGCAGGGATTTTTCTGCACTACCTGGTAATGCCGCTGGCGGCGTGGCTACTGGCGATGCTGTTCCATATGCCCCCCGATCTTTCCGCCGGGATGGTGCTGGTCGGCAGCGTAGCCAGCGGCACGGCTTCCAACGTCATGATTTACCTGGCCAGGGGCGACGTTGCGCTCTCCGTTACCATCTCTTCTGTTTCCACGCTGGTCGGCGTCTTCGCCACTCCGCTACTGACCCGTCTGTATGTGGATGCCGATATCAAAGTCGATGTGATGGGCATGCTGGTCAGCATTTTGCAAATCGTCATTATCCCGATTGGTCTGGGCCTGATTGTGCACCATCTGTTCCCACGCCTCGTTAAGCGCGTGGAGCCGTGGCTGCCCGCATTTTCCATGCTCTGCATTCTCGCCATCATTAGCGCAGTTGTCGCAGGCTCGGCGTCACACATCGCCTCCGTTGGCCTGGTGGTGATTATCGCGGTGATTCTGCATAACACTATTGGCCTGCTCGGCGGCTACTGGGGCGGGCGTCTCTTTGGCTTCGACGAGTCCACCTGCCGGACGCTGGCCATTGAAGTCGGTATGCAGAACTCGGGTCTCGCGGCTACGCTGGGTAAAATTTACTTCTCGCCGCTGGCGGCGCTGCCTGGCGCATTGTTTTCCGTCTGGCATAACCTTTCGGGCTCCCTGCTGGCAGGTTACTGGTCAGGTAAAGCGATAAAATCGCAGCAAAATGAGAAAAAATAGAACGATAAAAGCCTGCAAACGCAGGCTTTTTTGTCTCGTCGACGCTGGAGGTTTGCTTTACACTGAACGTCCTTTCCTGGGAGATTGCAACGATGGCTACAGCCAGACTGACACAGCAAGACATGACGGAAAGCGAACAGCGTGAGCTTAAAACACTGCTGGATCGCGCCCGCATTGCCCACGGTCGTACGTTGACCAACTCAGAAACCAATCAGGTAAAAAAAGAGTACATCGATAAGCTGATGGCGGAACGCGCGCTGGCGGCTAAGAAAGCTCGCCAGCTGAAGAAACAAAATGCATTAAAACCGGATACTTCTACCACCTATTCGTGGTCAGCCAATAACCATACGCGGGGGAAACGCTAGCTTAACGGCCCTTCTTCTTGCGGCCGGGAGAAGCAAAGCGTTTACGAGAGGCGAGCTCAGCGGGCGTTTTTGCTGAGCTTTTCGGCCCGCTGACCAGCGGCTTTTTCAACGCTGGCGTGGCCGCTTTTGGCTTCGCTTTTTTAGCCGGTGCGGCCTCAGAGGACGAGTCCTCAATCAGCTTAAACAGCTCAATCAGTTCATCATCCGTCAGGTCACGCCACTCTCCCAACGGGATCCCGGTCAGGTTAACGTTCATGATGCGCGTGCGCTCAAGCTTCGTCACTTCATAGCCAAAGTGCTCACACATGCGGCGAATCTGGCGGTTCAGCCCCTGAACCAGGGTAATACGAAACGCAAACGGCGCCTCTTTTTTGACTTTGCATTTTTTGGTGACGGTGCCAAGAATCGGCACGCCCGCGCCCATACCGCGAATAAACTCGTCGGTGACCGGTTTGTTCACCGTGACCACATACTCTTTCTCGTGGTCGTTACCGGCGCGCAGAATTTTGTTTACCAGGTCACCGTGGTTGGTGAGGAAAATCAGGCCCTGAGAGTCTTTGTCCAGGCGGCCAATAGGGAACACGCGCTTGCTGTGGTTCACGTAGTCGACGATGTTGTCTCTTTCGCCGTCTTCCGTGGTGCTCACAATCCCCACCGGTTTATTCAGGGCAATCAGCACCAGATCGTCTTCATTACGAGGCTCAATAAGCTGACCATTCACCTTCACGCTGTCGCCGGCAAAGACCTGATCGCCAATTTTGGCGCGCTTGCCGTTAATAAAAACGTTGCCCTGTTCGATGTAGCGATCGGCGTCACGGCGTGAGCAGATCCCGCTCTCGCTGATGTATTTGTTAAGACGAATAGATGAATTAGTCAGCATGGCTCCTCCGAAAACCCAGGACTATACCTTACCCGCAGGGCGTTGCGAACCGCCTTTCTCACATTAACCTGCATCTCTGGAAGCTTCCTCGTAAATATTGAAAACGTGCTGCGAATGACTTTCCAGACTGCGGCGACGGCCATTGCGCCGCTTTAGCCGCATGAATATTTTTTATACACCTATTTCTGATGTGCTTTATAAACTACAATGAATAAACTCAAACAAACGAGTGCTTTTAGCACCTGGCTAAGTTCACTTAGAGATAAAAGGGCAAAAACCGTTATTGCCGCCCGGCTTTTAAGGCTAGCGAATGGTTTACCTGGCGATGTGCAACCCGTTGGGGCAGGCATCAGCGAACTTAGAATCCATTTTGGGCCGGGCTATCGCCTTTACTACCAGCAGCGTGGGAAGCTAATCATTTTGCTTCTCTGTGGAGGGAGCAAAAATACTCAGCACAAGGATATAGTTTTAGCGAAATTGCTGGCGAAAGACTGGGAACATGAGGAAGATTTCGACGATGAATAAATTAACAGATTACGATCCTGCATCTGCATTGGTCGACAACGAGGAAATTGCTTTTTTCATGGCGGATGCCCTGGAAACCGGAGATGCAGCCTATATAGCAAAGGCGCTGGGCGTAGTTGCACGTGCAAAAGGGATGTCGCAAGTAGCCACTGAAACGGGCCTGTCTCGCGAACAGCTGTACCGTTCATTTAGTGCAGAAGGAAACCCAACGCTTAAAAGCACGCTTGCCGTGATGAAAGCGCTGGGTATTACCCTTACCGTAAAGTAGGCGCCCAGCCCATTAAGGCGCCATTTTTCTAATACTCATCCCGCTCGTCGTCATCGTCCGGCTGGTCCAGCACGCTGTAGGCGACGGAACAGAACAACGAGTTGAGGCGCTTCATATCCCCCAGCAGCCCAAGGTGCAGCGAACTGGTTTCGATGCTCTGCACGTTTTGCTGGTGCAGACGGTCAACGTGAGCGTGAGAGTAGCGGCGGTTCATAATGCGGAAACGGTGCTTGTTGCGGCGCAGGCGGCGGGCGCTGCCCAGGTCGCTTGAGAAGAATACCGACAGGCTGAGCTGCAGGTTGCTTATCAGCTGCTGAAGCAGGTTGTCCAGCTCGGTCAGGCCATCCGGCGAGAAAGCCCGGCGCGCGGCGAGCGATTTATCCGCCACTTCGCTGCCCATACGCTCGATGATGTCTGCCGCCTGTTCCAGGTTAAGCGACATTTCGATGATTTCCGCCCAGCGGCGGGACTCCATTTCCGCCAGATCTTCTTTTGGCATCTGCGCCAGATAAAGCTTGATGGCGGTATACAGCACGTCCACGTCGTCGGCCAGCTTGCGCAGCTCTTTTTCCTGACGCGGCTCGCCGTGCATTACCTTGCTCCAGGTTTCCAGCATCTGCTCCAGCACGTCCCCCATTCTGAGGGTTTCGCGCGCCGCATTAGATAACCCCAGCGCAGGCGTATCCAGCGCCGTAGGGTCGAGGTGCTTCGGCTTCATGCGGGCATCGACTTCGGGCACTTCGCTGATAACCCGGCGGCAGAAGCGCGCCATCGGCTCGGCAAAAGGCACCATCACCAGGCAGCGGATCAGGTTGTAGAACACGTGGAAGTAGATAACCAGCTCTGACTCAGGCAGCGGCAGGTGGTGCATCAGTCGGGCAAGAATGTGCACAAACGGCAGCACCAGCAGGCTACCCACCAGCTTAAACAGCAGGCTGCCAAGCGCCACACGGCGCGCTGCGGCATTCGCGGCGCTGTTGTTGATCATCGCCAGCAGACCGGAGCCGAGGTTAGCGCCAATCACCAGGCATAGCGCCACATCAAACGAAATTACTCCAGTGGACGTCAGCGTGGCCGTCAGTAAAACGGCCGCCAGGCTGGAGTAGCTGATGATGGCGAACATCGCGCCAATCAGCGCATCGAGCATGATATCGCCGGTCAGAGAAGCGAAGATGACCTGGACACCGTTCGCCTGGGTAATCGGCGTGACGGCCCCGACAATCAGCTCAAGCGCAAGCAGAATAAGGCCAAGGCCAATCCCCACGCGGCCAAGCTGCCCGGCGCGCGTTTGCTTGCGGCTGAGGAAGAAGATAACGCCGATAAAAATCAGCAGCGGCGAAAGCCACGAAAGATCGAAGGTCAGGATACGCGCCATCAGCGCCGTACCCACGTCGGCCCCCAGCACAATCACCAGCGCAGGGGTAAGCGCCACCAGGTCCTGAGCAACGAAGGACGTGACCAGCATCGTGGTGGCATTACTGCTCTGCACCAGAGCGGTCACGCCGATCCCGGCGCAGAAGGCGAGAGGTTTCTTTTCTACGCTGCGGCTAAGTACGCTGCGCAGGTTGGCGCCGTAAACGCGCATGATACCGGTACGCACGATGTGCGTGCCCCAGACCAGCAGTGAAACGGCGGAAAGCAGGTGTAACAAGGTCAGCACGGATTTTTATTCTCCTTATCGTTTTTAGGGTTCCTGAGGCAAAAATAGTCACCCTTCTTCAGTATAAGGGGTTAACTTCAATAAAGAGACAAGGCGCTCACGGAGCGCCTTGTAAGTTGTAAGGAAAGGTTATTTTTAGCGGCTAGTCGGCGTCATAACCCAGGTTTGGCGCCAGCCAGCGTTCAACCTCGCTTACCGGCATACCTTTGCGCCTCTCATAGTCCTCGACCTGGTCGCGCTGAATTTGTGCGACCGCGAAATACTTGCTGTCGGGGTGGCTGAAGTACCAGCCGGAAACCGACGCGCCGGGCCACATGGCGTAAGATTCGGTGAGCTTCATGCCAATCACGTTTTCTACGTCCAGCAGCGCCCAGATAGCCGCCTTTTCGGTGTGCTCCGGGCAGGCCGGATAACCCGGCGCCGGACGAATCCCCTGGTAATTTTCGCGAATAAGCTCCTCGTTACTGAGGTTTTCCGTCGCCGCATAGCCCCAGTAGACTTTACGTACGCGCTCGTGGAGGTATTCAGCAAAAGCTTCGGCCAGGCGATCGGCAACGGCTTTCACCATGATTTTGTTGTAATCATCGTGCTGCGCATCGTAGGCATCCGCCAGCGCGTCTTCTTCAATACCGCCGGTGACCGCAAAAGCGCCGATGTAGTCCGCTTTACCGCTGTGTTTAGGCGCGACAAAGTCGGCAATACAGTAGTTCGGGAAGCCGCTTTTTTCGGTTTGCTGGCGTAGATGACGGCTGACGGCTTTAACCTGGGTCCGCGTTTCATCGGTATAAACCTCTACGTCGTCGTCAACACGGTTCGCCGGGAACAGGCCTACTACGCCGCGCGGCGTCATCGTCTTCGTGCGGTGGAGCATATCGAGCATATCGTTGGCGTCTTTAAACAGCCGTTTTGCTTCCTCGCCAACAACCTCATCTTCCAGAATGCGTGGGTATTTGCCGGCCAGCGACCAGGTCATGAAGAACGGCGTCCAGTCGATGTAATTTCGCAGCGTCTCAATGCTGGCGGTAACCTCCTGCACGCCAGGCCGATGCGGAACCGGAGGCGTGTAACTTTCCCAGTCAAAAGGAAGGTCGTTATCCCGCGCTATCTCCAGCGTAACAGGCGGCGTGCGAGGTTTTTTGCGTGCGTGCTGGGTGCGAACCACTTCGTACTCTTTGCGGGTACGGGCCACAAATTCATCATGCTGGGTTTCTGAAAGCAGGGCAGAGACAACGCCTACGGTACGGGAGGCGTTTTGCACATATACCGTTGGGCCGCTGTAGTTCTGCTCGATTTTCACCGCGGTATGGGCTTTGGAAGTCGTCGCTCCGCCAATCAGCAGCGGCAGCGTAAAGCCCTGGCGCTCCATCTCTTTGGCGACGTTGACCATTTCATCCAGCGAAGGCGTAATAAGGCCAGAGAGGCCGATAATATCCGCGCCCACTTCGCGGGCAGTTTTCAAAATTTTCTCGCCGGGCACCATCACGCCAAGGTCGATAATTTCGTAGTTGTTACACTGCAGTACCACGCCGACGATGTTCTTGCCGATGTCGTGCACGTCACCTTTCACCGTCGCGAGGACGATCTTGCCGTTAGTCGACCCTTTTTCCTTGCTGGCTTCGATATAAGGCTCAAGATAAGCCACCGCCTGTTTCATGACGCGGGCCGATTTGACCACCTGCGGCAGGAACATTTTCCCCTCGCCAAACAGATCGCCCACCACGTTCATCCCCGCCATCAGCGGGCCTTCAATCACTTCGATTGGGCGAGCCGACTGCTGGCGAGCCTCTTCGGTATCTGCTTCGATGAATTCTGTGATCCCTTTCACCAGCGAATATTCAAGCCGCTTAACGACGTCCCAGCTGCGCCACTCGGCCTGTTGCGCATTGGCGGCTTCA
Organism: Cedecea selenatireducens; assembly: GCF_042138895.1. NCBI lineage: Bacteria > Pseudomonadati > Pseudomonadota > Gammaproteobacteria > Enterobacterales > Enterobacteriaceae > Cedecea > Cedecea selenatireducens. The sequence continues at coordinate 501,671 of NZ_JBHIKW010000003.1, forward strand.
TCACTTTTGCTGGCGCGATATTTTTCAGCCAGCTCTAACAGCCGTTCGGTGCTGTCATCACGCCGGTTAAGAATGACGTCTTCTACAGCATCACGCAGCTCGGCCGGAAGGTCGTCGTAAATCGCCAGCTGCCCGGCGTTCACGATCCCCATGTCCATGCCGTTGCGGATCGCGTAATAGAGGAATACCGCGTGAATGGCTTCGCGTACCGGATCGTTGCCGCGGAAGGAGAAGGAGACGTTAGACACGCCGCCGGAAATCATCGCGTGCGGCAGCTCGCGCTTAATGTCTTCGCAGGCGCCGATAAAGTCCTGCGCGTAGTTGTTGTGCTCTTCGATGCCGGTCGCCACCGCGAAGATGTTCGGGTCAAAGATGATGTCTTCCGGCGGGAAGCCCACCTCTTCGGTAAGAATTTTGTAGGCCCGCCGGCAAATCTCGATTTTTCGCTCGCGGGTATCCGCCTGGCCCGCTTCGTCGAACGCCATCACCACCATCGCCGCACCGTAGCGACGCACCAGCTTCGCGTGATGAATAAACGGCTCAATGCCTTCCTTCATCGAGATGGAGTTGACGATGCCTTTGCCCTGAATGCACTTCAGCCCTTTCTCGATGACGTCCCATTTCGAGGAGTCGATCATGATTGGCACGCGGGCGATATCCGGCTCGCCGGCAATCAGGTTGAGGAAGCGCACCATCGCCGCTTCGGCGTCGAGCATCCCCTCGTCCATGTTGATGTCAATTATCTGCGCGCCGCTGGCGACCTGCTGCAGCGCAACGTCCAGCGCCTCGCTGTATTTTTCTTCTTTTATCAGCCGCTTGAATTTAGCCGAGCCGGTGACGTTGGTGCGTTCGCCTACGTTCACAAACAGGCTGTCCGCGCTAATGTTCAGCGGCTCAAGTCCGGCCAGGCGGCAGGCAACCGGCAGTTCGGGGAGCTTACGCGGCGCAACGCCAGCCACCGCTTTGCTCATCGCAGCAATGTGCGCAGGCGTTGTCCCGCAGCAGCCGCCAACAATGTTCAGGAATCCGGCCTGCGCCCATTCGCCAATCTGCTGGGCCATCACTTTCGCATCGAGATCGTACTCGCCGAAAGCATTTGGCAGACCAGCGTTAGGGTGAGCGGTTACGTAGCACTCGGCAATACGCGACAGCTCAGCCACGTACTGGCGCAGCTCGTCCGGCCCCAGCGCGCAGTTAAGCCCGAAGGAGAGCGCATCGGCATGGCGCAGGGAGTTATAGAAAGCTTCCGTCGTCTGACCGGAAAGCGTGCGGCCTGACGCATCGGTAATCGTGCCGGAAATCATAATCGGCAGGTCAACGCCGAGCGCTTCAAACTCAGCCTTTACGGCGAAGATGGCGGCTTTGGCGTTCAGGGTGTCGAACACCGTTTCGATCATGATCAGGTCGGCCCCGCCTTCCACCAGCGCCCTGGACGATTCACGGTAAGCGGCGACCAGTTGATCAAAAGTGATGTTGCGGAAAGCCGGGTCGTTCACGTCCGGGGAGATTGAAGCCGTGCGGTTGGTTGGGCCTAACACACCGGCGACATAGCGTGGTTTTTCCGGCGTACGTGCCGTCCATTCATCGGCACAGGCACGAGCCAGCTTCGCGGCTTCGTAGTTAATTTCCGCCGACAGCGATTCCATTTGGTAGTCAGCCATCGCAATCGTGGTGGAGTTGAAGGTGTTGGTTTCAACGATGTCTGCGCCAGCCTCAAAGTAGGCGTAGTGAATCGCGGTGATGATTTCCGGCTTGCTGAGCACCAGCAGGTCATTGTTGCCCTTGAGGTCGCACGGCCAGTCGGCAAAACGCTCCCCGCGGAAGTCGTTCTCATCAAGACGATAGCTCTGGATCATGGTCCCCATGCCACCGTCCAGCACCAGAATGCGTTCACTCAGTTGTTGCTTCAGCTTCTCTACGTTGTTACTCACGCTCACTCCCACCTTTTTTCCCTGACTGACGGACCTGCAGCCCCATACTTGCACAAACTACAGGGTCGTAAAAGCCGCACGTCAGGAACATGAGAGATGTTCAGCATCACTCATCCGATCAGTCCGTGAGCGGTTGCAAATTCGCCAAATAAAACGAAAATGATTTCCACGATACGAAAAAGGAGTCCGGTATGGTTGCTACAGTCCCCGCTAAACGAGGTAAGAAACCCCGCGCCGCAGCCGCTGCTGCCCCGCAGGTCACCGGGCAGGTTCAATCACTCACTCGCGGCCTCAAACTGCTGGAGTGGATTGCCGAATCTCACGGCAGCGTGGCGTTGACCGAGCTTGCCCAGCAGGCCGGCCTGCCAAACTCCACGACCCACCGTCTGCTGACCACGATGCAGCAGTTAGGCTTCGTTCACCAGGTAGGCGATTTGGGCCACTGGACGATTGGCGCTCACGCTTTTGTCGTCGGCAGCAGCTTCCTGCAAAGCCGCAACCTGCTGGCTATCGTGCACCCAATTCTGCGCAAGCTGATGGAAGCCTCCGGCGAAACCGTTAACCTCGCGGTGCTCGACAAGAGCGATCATCAGGCGATTATTATCGACCAGGTTCAGTGCACGCAGTTGATGCGCATGTCGGCCCCCATTGGCGGCAAGTTGCCTATGCACGCTTCCGGCGCAGGCAAGGCGTTTCTGGCTCATCTCAACGATGACGAACTGGCGGGCCTGCTGCACCGCAAGGGCTTACACAGCTACACGCCCGCAACGCTGACTTCACCGCTGCATTTAAAAGAAGATTTAGCGCAAACGCGCAAGCGGGGTTACTCGTTTGACGATGAAGAACATGCGCTGGGGCTACGCTGCGTGGCCTCCTGCATCTACGACGAGCACCACGAGGCGTTTGCTGCCATCTCCATTTCTGGCCCGATTTCGCGCATCACCGATGACCGGGTGACGGAGATTGGCGCACTGGTCATTAAGGCAGCGAAGGAAATAACGCTGGCATACGGCGGCGGGCGCTAACCCGCCCGCTTCACTTCGCCAAACCGCTGGCTGAAACGCTGGCGGCGGCGGTAGGCGAAGACATCTTCGACATAGCCCTCGCGGATGCGGGTTTGCAAAGCTCGCCAAAAGTCGGCGCGGAACAGGTCAGCGTGCATTTCATCGAATAGCGGGCGAATACGCCTGTCCGCGCAAAGATAGTGCCTGAATTCCTCCGGGAAGACATCGCCCGGCGAGATGCTGTACCAGGGCTCGGAGGACAACTCATCCTCTGGGTAACGTGGCGGCGGAATATCCCGGAAATTTACCTCGGTCATATAGCAAATTTCATCGTAATCGTAGAACACCACTCGCCCGTGGCGCGTCACGCCAAAGTTTTTAAAGAGCATGTCACCGGGGAAAATATTAGCCGCCGCCAGTTGGCGAATGGCGTTGCCGTACTCTTCCACCGCATCCCTCAACTGCTGACCTTCAACCTGCTCAAGCCACAGGTTGAGCGGCACCATTCGCCGTTCTATATAAAGATGACTTATGGCAATGCGGTCGCCAAGATCGGTGAGTTTTTCCGGGACTTCTTCACGCAGCAGCGCCATCAGTTCAGGGCTAATTTGCTGCTTATCCAGCACGAAGTTTTCAAACTCCTGGGTATCCGCCATGCGCCCCACGCGATCGTGCTCTTTTACCAGCTGGTAGCAGGCACGAACCCTTTCGGCGGTGACTTCTTTCTGCGGCGCGAACCTGTCCTTTATCACCTTAAAAACACGATCGAAGCCCGGCAGCGTGAAGACTAGCATCACCATGCCACGAATGCCCGGCGCCTCAATAAACTGCTCGGGCGTGTTGTTAATGTAGGTCAGATATTCGCGATAGCTTTCGGTTTTGCCGTGCTTCTGGCAGCCGATTGCCATATACAGTTCGGCGGTGGTTTTGCCCGGTAAAATCTCGCGCAGCCACTCGACGAGCGCGGCGGGAAAAGGGGCATAAACCATAAAGTAAGAACGGGCGAAGCCAAAAACGATGCTGGCTTCAGGTGAACTGGTCAGGCAGGTATCCACCATTAAGCGGCCATCATCTGTGCGGTGGATCGGCAGCAAAAATGGAATTGTTCTCCCCTGCAGTACCAGTTTGCCAACCAGCCAGGCGGCTTTATTGCGATAAAACAGCTCGTTGGCGACTTCGAGCGTGGCCGTACGCAATGCTTCTGCGCCGAACGTTTCATGGAGATGGGCAAGAATAAAACCAACGTCCCGCGCAATATCCTGCCAGGGAAGACGCAGCGGGAGATCGGAGAGCAAGGTGGTGAGCAATGTCGTCCAGCCCTGCTCCGGGAAAAAGGTTTTAGCCAGCGGACGAGGCAGCGGCCGGAGCTGTTTGCCAGCCTGCGAGCTAAAGATAAAAAGCCGCTCGGGAGTAAGCGAGCGGTGATCGAAGAGCCGACAATAGACGGAATTAAAAAAGCTTTCGGCAATTTCAAAACGCGGATAATCCGGCAAAAGCCTGGTGTACTGCTCTTTCACGCGCAGCAAAAAGGCCGCATCGGTATTCTGGCCGCCGGTAATACAGCGAAGCTGCTCTACGACGAGCCCTACGTGATGATCGTAAAGATTGATACGGCTTTTCATCGCCTGCTGAACGGCGTGCCAGTCGGCCTGTTCAAAGCGCTGCTGCGCACCCGCGGTGACCTCAAGAAATCGACCGTATTGCGCATCGAACCCTTGCAGGATGGTGTGGGCAATTAACAGCTCCAGCCTGTGTGACATTTATTTCTCCCCTCACCCCGGCCCTCTCCCAAAGGAGAGGGGGAAAATAAAGTTTGTTCAGAACTGTTCTTCTTCGGTAGAACCAGTCAACGCGGTTACGGAAGAGGCGCCGCCCTGAATGATGGTAGTGACGCGGTCGAAGTAGCCGGTACCCACTTCCTGCTGATGAGAGACGAAGGTATAACCTTCGGAAGCCGCAGCAAACTCAGGCTGCTGTACCTTCTCAACATAGTGGCGCATCCCCTCGCCCTGAGCATAAGAGTGCGCCAGGTCGAACATGTTGAACCACATGCTGTGGATCCCCGCCAGGGTGATGAACTGGTACTTGTAGCCCATGTCCGACAGTTCTTGCTGGAAGGAAGCGATGGTTTTGTCATCGAGATTTTTCTTCCAGTTGAACGATGGCGAACAGTTGTAGGCCAGCAGCTTGCCAGGGAAGCGAGCGTGGATCGCTTCGGCAAAGCGACGGGCCTGGTCCAGATCGGGTTTAGAGGTTTCACACCAGACCAGGTCGGCATAAGGGGCATAGGCCAGGCCACGGCTGATAGCCTGCTCAATGCCAGCCCGAGTGCGATAGAAACCTTCCTGCGTACGTTCGCCGGTGACGAACTCGCGGTCATATTCGTCGCAGTCGGAGGTGATCAGATCTGCCGCATCGGCATCGGTACGGGCAATCAGCAGTGTAGGAACGCCCATCACGTCCGCCGCCAGACGAGCGGCGATTAATTTCTGGATAGCCTCCTGGGTCGGGACCAATACTTTGCCGCCCATATGACCGCACTTTTTCACCGAGGCAAGCTGGTCTTCAAAGTGTACCGCCGCTGCACCGGCCTGAATCATCGACTTCATCAGCTCGAAGGCGTTTAGCACGCCACCAAAGCCTGCCTCAGCGTCGGCAACGATCGGCAGGAAGTAGTCAACGTGGCGCGGGTCGCCCGGCTCAATATTCGACGCCCACTGGATCTGATCCGCGCGCTGGAAGCTGTTGTTGATCCTGTCGACTACCGCAGGAACGGAGTTAGCCGGGTAGAGCGACTGATCCGGATACATGCTGGAGGCCAGGTTAGCATCCGCCGCCACCTGCCAGCCGGATAAGTAGATAGCTTCGATACCCGCTTTAGCCTGCTGCAAAGCCTGGCCACCGGTTAACGCCCCCAGACTGTTTACGTAGCCTTTTTTCGACTCGCCGTGCAGCAGACGCCAGAGCTTCGCCGCCCCGTGCTGCGCCAGCGTGCATTCCGGGTTCAGCGAACCGCGCAGTTTCACCACGTCTTCTGCGCTGTAGGTACGCTCAATGCCTTCCCAACGCGGTTGTGTCCATTCTTGTTGTACTTGTTGAATCTGTTGGCTACGAGAGGTTTTCATTGCAGATGCTCCATTTTTATAGGGTTAGGTTCAGGCAAGCAGGCGGTAGCCCGGCAGCGTCAGGAAGTCGATTAACTCTTCTGAGGTGGTAATTTGTTCCATCAGCCGTGCGGCTTCATCGAAGCGCCCCTGGCTATAACGCTGGTCCCCCAGCTCGGCCTGAATCACCAACATCTCTTCGGCAAGCATCTGGCGAAACAGCGATTTAGTGACGGTCTGGCCGTTGCTCAGCGTCTTCTGGTGATGGATCCATTGCCAGATGGAAGTACGGGAAATTTCAGCGGTCGCGGCATCCTCCATCAGCCCATAGATAGGCACGCAGCCGTTGCCGGAGATCCACGCCTCGATGTACTGCACTGCAACGCGGATGTTGGCGCGCATGCCTTCTTCGGTACGCTCCCCAGGGCAAGGCTCAAGCAGCTGGGCCGCGGTAATGGGAACATCTTCGCTGCGGCTGATGTCCAGCTGGTTCTGACGCTCACCCAGCGCTTTGCCAAATACCTCGACAACCGTGTCCGCAAGGCCTGGGTGAGCAATCCAGGTGCCGTCGTGGCCGTTGTTGGCCTCCATCTCTTTGTCCGCTTTGACTTTATTCAGCACCCATTCATTACGCGCGCTGTCTTTGCTTGGGATAAAGGCCGCCATACCGCCCATCGCAAAAGCGCCCCGGCGATGGCATGTTTTAATCAGCAGGCGCGAGTAAGCATTCAGGAACGGTTTGTCCATCGTCACGGACTGTCTGTCGGGCAGGACGCGATCCGGATGGTTTTTCAGGGTTTTGATGTAGCTGAAGATGTAGTCCCAGCGCCCACAGTTCAGGCCGACAATGTGATCTTTCAGCGCGTGCAGGATCTCGTCCATCTGGAAGACTGCCGGTAACGTTTCGATCAGCAGAGTGGCCTTGATGGTGCCCCGCGGCAAATCGAAGCGATCTTCCGTAAAGCTGAATACTTCGCTCCACCAGGCGGCTTCCTGCCACGACTGCGTTTTCGGCAGGTAGAAGTAAGGGCCGCTGCCTTTGGCCAACAAGGCATCAACGTTGTGGAAGAAATAGAGCCCGAAGTCGAACAGGCTGCCCGGAATGGCTTCCCCACGCCAGGTCACGTGTTTTTCAGGCAGGTGCAGGCCGCGTACGCGGCAAACCAGTACCGCCGGGTCGGGCTTTAGCTGATAAATTTTTCCCGCTTCGTTGGTCCAGCTGATGGTGCCATTAACCGCATCGCGCAGGTTGATCTGGCCATCGATAACCTTGCTCCAGCTCGGTGCCAGGGAATCCTCAAAGTCGGCCATAAATACTTTTACGTTAGCATTCAGGGCATTGATAACCATTTTGCGTTCAACCGGCCCGGTAATTTCAACCCGCCGGTCGAGAAGATCCTGTGGAATGCCGCGAATTTGCCAGTCACTCTTTCGAATGGAATCGGTTTCCGAATTAAAATCAGGCAGCTTTCCTGCATCAATAGCCTGCTGCTCCGCAATACGAGCCGCCAGCAGCTTATTGCGCTGTGGGGTAAAGCGGGCTACCAGGTCGCTGAGGAAATCAACGGCTTCAGGGGTGAGAATCTGTCTCTCCTGGTCACCAAACGGCTGGCTAAAGGCCAGCTCTTCGCTAACTGTCTGTTGTGTCATTCGGTTACTCCTTCGTCTTATCCCGTCGAGACGGCCAAAAGTGAATCGCGCACGGCTGTGCAGTTTTCATGCAACAGAATTAAGACTACTTGATGAATTTTTAAAATCAAAAACAATTTCCATTTTTGAATTTAAATTCATTTATCACATTGATATTTATAAGATTAAAGTTTAAACAAGGAGGGAAGTGGTTTTCAGAATATAAAAAAGGCGCCGGAGGCGCCTGTGGTGGGAAGCTGAAACGCTTAATCCAGCGTAGGGTTCATGCGGCGGAGATCGAATGGCGTGATCTGGTAGACGTAATAGTTCAGCCAGTTGGTGAACAGTAAATTGCCATGGCTACGCCAGGTGGCACGAGGTTTTTTCGCCGGATCGTCCCCAGGGAAGTAGTTATAGGGCACATCAGGCTCGAGTCCCGCATCAACATCGCGGAAATACTCTCCGGACAGCGTTAAAGGATCGTATTCCGGATGGCCCGTCACGAATGCGATGCGCTTATCCCTGCTGCCAAACAGATAGGCATCGCCCTGTTCGGTTTCGGCAAAAATCTCCAGATCCGTATAATCGCGGATCAGCTGGGCGGGGAAGTCGGCATAGCGAGAGTGCGGCGCAAGAAATGAATCGTCAAAGCCGCGCGTCAGCAAAGCATGAGGCTGGGTGACATGGTGCTCATAGACGCCAGAGAGTTTTTCATCCCGAGTTTGCTTCGGAATGCCATACAAAATATTCAGCGCGGCCTGCACGGCCCAGCAGACAAACAGCGTAGAGGTGACATGATCTTTGGCCCACTCCAGGACCTGCTGGATCTGTGGCCAGTAAGCGACGTCGTTAAATTCGACCAGGCCAAGCGGCGCGCCGGTCACAATCAGGCCATCATAGTTATCGTGCTGGATATCTTCAAAATTGCAGTAAAAGTTATTGAGATGTTCGCTCGGCGTGTTGCGAGATTCACGGCTATCAATGCGCAGCAGCTGGATGTCCACCTGCAGCGGAGAGTTGGAGAGCAGCCGCAGGAACTGGTTTTCCGTCTCAATTTTCTTCGGCATCAGATTCAGGATCAGTACCTTTAGCGGACGTATTTCCTGATTACTGGCGCGCGATGAAGTCATCACAAAGACGTTTTCCTCACGCAGGAAATTGACGGCTGGTAGCTCGTCCTGCACCCGAATCGGCATAACCTTATATCCTCAAAGCATACGTTTAAACGTTTAGACATCCAGACACCTGACAATACCGAGTTTGGCAATCAATGTCGAGTCAGAAGCGAAAAGGTGAAAATGTTTCATTTAGCGGAGATGGCTAAGATCAGGGCTTTACGCTGGAATGAGGGCCGAAATGCAGTGAATGAGTCTATCCGCTGTGACGTGAAAATTAGCAGGGCATAGAAAGCAAAAAACCCCAGCCGTCAGGCTGAGGTTTTTTGTTTTATTTGATGCCTGGCAGTTGTATGCCGGGCTGTCCTGCCCGTCACCCTGCGGGCAGCCTCCGGCTGTGCAAAATCGTTCCCGACGATTTTGTCCTACTCAGGAGACCGCTCCCCGACAAACAACAGATAAAACAAAAGGCCCAGTCTTTCGACTGAGCCTTTCGTTTT
>NZ_JBHIKW010000030.1:0-3085 GCF_042138895.1 Cedecea selenatireducens
TTCTCTCAAAACACCTTCGGTGTTGTAAGGTTAAGCCTCACGGATCATTAGTACTGGTTAGCTCAACGTATCGCTACGCTTACACACCCAGCCTATCAACGTCGTAGTCTTCAACGTTCCTTCAGGACCCTTAAAGGGTCAGGGAGAACTCATCTCGGGGCAAGTTTCGCGCTTAGATGCTTTCAGCGCTTATCTTTTCCGCATTTAGCTACCGGGCAATGCCATTGGCATGACAACCCGAACACCAGTGATGCGTCCACTCCGGTCCTCTCGTACTAGGAGCAGCCCCCCTCAATTCTCCAGCGCCCACGGCAGATAGGGACCGAACTGTCTCACGACGTTCTAAACCCAGCTCGCGTACCACTTTAAATGGCGAACAGCCATACCCTTGGGACCTACTTCAGCCCCAGGATGTGATGAGCCGACATCGAGGTGCCAAACACCGCCGTCGATATGAACTCTTGGGCGGTATCAGCCTGTTATCCCCGGAGTACCTTTTATCCGTTGAGCGATGGCCCTTCCATTCAGAACCACCGGATCACTAAGACCTGCTTTCGCACCTGCTCGAGCCGTCACTCTCGCAGTCAAGCTAGCTTATGCCTTTGCACTAACCTCACGATGTCCGACCGTGATTAGCTAACCTTCGTGCTCCTCCGTTACGCTTTAGGAGGAGACCGCCCCAGTCAAACTACCCACCAGACACTGTCCGCAACCCGGATCACGGGTCTACGTTAGAACATCAAACATTAAAGGGTGGTATTTCAAGGTTGGCTCCACGCAGACTGGCGTCCACGCTTCAAAGCCTCCCACCTATCCTACACATCAAGGCTCAATGTTCAGTGTCAAGCTATAGTAAAGGTTCACGGGGTCTTTCCGTCTTGCCGCGGGTACACTGCATCTTCACAGCGATTTCAATTTCACTGAGTCTCGGGTGGAGACAGCCTGGCCATCATTACGCCATTCGTGCAGGTCGGAACTTACCCGACAAGGAATTTCGCTACCTTAGGACCGTTATAGTTACGGCCGCCGTTTACCGGGGCTTCGATCAAGAGCTTCTCCTTGCGGATAACCCCATCAATTAACCTTCCGGCACCGGGCAGGCGTCACACCGTATACGTCCACTTTCGTGTTTGCACAGTGCTGTGTTTTTAATAAACAGTTGCAGCCAGCTGGTATCTTCGACTGCCTTCAGCTCCACCCGCGAGGGGTTTCACCTACCGACAGCGTGCCTTCTCCCGAAGTTACGGCACCATTTTGCCTAGTTCCTTCACCCGAGTTCTCTCAAGCGCCTTGGTATTCTCTACCTGACCACCTGTGTCGGTTTGGGGTACGATTTAATGTTACCTGATGCTTAGAGGCTTTTCCTGGAAGCAGGGCATTTGTTACTTCAGCACCGTAGTGCCTCGTCATCACACCTCAGCGTTTAATAAGCGTCCGGATTTACCTAAACGCTCCGCCTACATGCTTAAACCGGGACAACCGTCGCCCGGCTAACATAGCCTTCTCCGTCCCCCCTTCGCAGTAACACCAAGTACAGGAATATTAACCTGTTTCCCATCGACTACGCCTTTCGGCCTCGCCTTAGGGGTCGACTCACCCTGCCCCGATTAACGTTGGACAGGAACCCTTGGTCTTCCGGCGAGCGGGCTTTTCACCCGCTTTATCGTTACTTATGTCAGCATTCGCACTTCTGATACCTCCAGCAGACCTCACAGTCCACCTTCGACGGCTTACAGAACGCTCCCCTACCCAACAACGCATAAGCGTCGCTGCCGCAGCTTCGGTGCATGGTTTAGCCCCGTTACATCTTCCGCGCAGGCCGACTCGACCAGTGAGCTATTACGCTTTCTTTAAATGATGGCTGCTTCTAAGCCAACATCCTGGCTGTCTGTGCCTTCCCACATCGTTTCCCACTTAACCATGACTTTGGGACCTTAGCTGGCGGTCTGGGTTGTTTCCCTCTTCACGACGGACGTTAGCACCCGCCGTGTGTCTCCCGTGATAACATTCTTCGGTATTCGTAGTTTGCATCGGGTTGGTAAGCCGGGATGGCCCCCTAGCCGAAACAGTGCTCTACCCCCGAAGATGAGTTCACGAGGCGCTACCTAAATAGCTTTCGGGGAGAACCAGCTATCTCCCGGTTTGATTGGCCTTTCACCCCCAGCCACAAGTCATCCGCTAATTTTTCAACATTAGTCGGTTCGGTCCTCCAGTTAGTGTTACCCAACCTTCAACCTGCCCATGGCTAGATCACCGGGTTTCGGGTCTATACCCTGCAACTTAACGCCCAGTTAAGACTCGGTTTCCCTGCGGCTCCCCTATACGGTTAACCTTGCTACAGAATATAAGTCGCTGACCCATTATACAAAAGGTACGCAGTCACCCCATAAAAGAGGCTCCCACTGCTTGTACGTACACGGTTTCAGGTTCTGTTTCACTCCCCTCGCCGGGGTTCTTTTCGCCTTTCCCTCACGGTACTGGTTCACTATCGGTCAGTCAGGAGTATTTAGCCTTGGAGGATGGTCCCCCCATATTCAGACAGGATACCACGTGTCCCGCCCTACTCTTCGAACTCACAGTATGTGCATTTTAGTGTACGGGAGTATCACCCTGTACCCTGCGACTTTCCAGACGCTTCCACTAACACACAAACTGATTCAGGTTCTGGGCTGCTCCCCGTTCGCTCGCCGCTACTGGGGGAATCTCGGTTGATTTCTTTTCCTCGGGGTACTTAGATGTTTCAGTTCCCCCGGTTCGCTTCGTTAAGCTATGTATTCACTTAACGATAGTGTGTCGAAACACACTGGGTTTCCCCATTCGGAAATCGCCGGCTATAACGGTTCATATCACCTTACCGACGCTTATCGCAGATTAGCACGTCCTTCATCGCCTCTGACTGCCAGGGCATCCACCGTGTACGCTTAGTCGCTTAACCTCACAACCCGAAGATGTCTCGTAAGACAAAATCGCTGTTGTGAAAATTTGAGAGACTCGAACATGTCTTAACCCCATTCCTTATTACGGAGGAATGAGACGACATGTCGTTTCAATTTTCAGCTTGTTCCGGATTGTTAAAGAGCAAATA
>NZ_JBHIKW010000031.1:0-2553 GCF_042138895.1 Cedecea selenatireducens
AAGAAGCGAGGCTCGGTTCCGGCTTAAATCGCCTCCGTTTTCTCTCCGACTGGCCAGGGTCCGGCCGTCGGGAACGGCCGGAGGCTGAGAGCGTCGGGAACGCGTCTCAGCCGACCCAGGACTGGGAGATAAAACGGAGGTCTGCCGCTTTAGCGGTCGATTTATTTGGCCGGGAGTCCGGGGTCTCGGGGAAGTGACGGTGACTTCCCCGAGTCGTTCACCGGTTCGGTAGTGACATATGAAACAGGACTGGAAGTGAACGGAACCTTAGCCAATCATACAGAGGGCGTATTTGTGACTAAGAGATAGCCGAATTGAAAGGGAAATTATCACTGCAATGGATAAAGGAAGATAATCCCGCTCTGGCCCACCACCAGCGGCTGCCCGTTGAGTTTTAGCGGCTGCATCCAGACATCCATATTCATCATTAAGTCTACCAGGCCGTCGATCATTAACCCTTTGCTGGCGGTGCTGTAGTAAATCGGTGACCATGAGAACCACTGCCGCCCCTGGCGCATGTCGGTTTGGGTAAACTTCCCTTTGAGTATAAAACGCGGATCGTCCGGGCTGGTGATGGTCGTTAAAATCGTGTTATTGACCATCTCCATGTGCGAGTCATAAACCTCTTTTCGCCGCGACATCAGGTCATAAAAGCCCATTTGGACATCGACGGTAATCTGGTGCCCGGGCGGCGTGTTGCTCTGAGACCAGCTGTAAAAACCGAGCGTGCTCAATATCAGGCACGTCATTAAGGTACTCAGGATCCATTTAGCCAACGCTGCAGCCCTCCATTTCACCCAGTTTTCTTCGCGTTTCACGCAGGATTAAGTTGTTGAGCTGGCTGATATCGATGCGCCAGTGGTAGATTGCCATTGCCAACTGTTTATTTTCGCAGCTGCTTTTCAACGAAAAGGTGTAATTGAGCGTCTGATCGATGCTCTGATAATACACATCCATCACGATAGACTGACTCTTAAGCAGCAAATTCATCTGGTAAAGCGTGCCTTTTAGCTTGTTATAAAGCTGATCTTTACTGTTGACTGCATGGCTTAAGGGGGCAATTTCGTAGAGACGAATATTGCTGTAGACGTTGCTTTCCTGCTCTTCATACTGCAGACGATGATCGCTGAACTCAAAATAGCGCCACGTCGAAAAGGCAGCGATAAGTACGACGACGACCATCAGCGAGGTCATCCAGGGAAAACCCTGCCACCAGCGAGCGCGAGTTTTTACCGGCACGCCGTTTGGGCTTTCAACAACAACGAAAGCGGGTTCCGGCCCCGCGAGTTTTTCTTCCGCAACGTCGGCTTCCAGAACGACCGGGTCTTCATAGAATACGGCTTCGCTTAGCAGCGCATCGGCTGAAGTATCAAGAACTTCTTCTTCATCTTTTTCAATAACATTGCAATAATCGGCTTCCAGCAAATAACCTTTTCGAGGTATGGTTTTGATTATCTTTTGCTGTTTTCCGTCATCTTCAAGCGCCGTGCGTAAAGCATGAATGGCGTTCGGCAAACTATTATTGCCAATAACTCTTCGTTCCCAAACAAGCGTGGTCAGCTCTTCTCTGGTGAGAATTTCTCCGGCATGTTGAATGAGCGTATCCAGCAGTTTTAATTGATATTCGCCGAGGCGTTTTCGTTCCCCACTGGTTAAATGAAGAATCGAGCCGGAGCTAATATCAATCAGCCAGTTATTCACAGCGCAGTAGCGTTTATTCATTTTTTTTTGGCTGCAGCCATTCCTATAATAATTAACGGATATCGTGAGGCTTATGCGTGAGCGCCACGAATACATTCGTCATCATTAAGTCCATTTAGTATTCATCACTGAACAGCCGCTCGCTGCGGAGGGAACGGAAGAACGGCCTGTTCTTATGCCCTGTGACGGATTCAACGGTCCAAAAGCGGAAGAAAAAGTGTGGTTTTTAAGACCGGAACCAGGAAGAAAAACTTCCTGGTCCCTTTTTTACGCTATAAAAGTGTGATTCGCAATGTGTTTTAAGACAATTCTCGGCCTGAATTATTAAATAACATGAGGGGAAGTTAATAAATATGAGTGCAGGAGGTGAATGTTATATGGATGATTTTAGATGTGAAAACGATGTTTTCACTCGAGCGTGTTATTAACGTTATTGGCCTTTTTTTTAAAGAGATAGAAGGTGATTTTTTATTGGTTTCTTCATTTAAGATTTATCTTAATTTTGTCGCTATGGTTTTTAATATTTGCCCTTTTAATATTTTGTTATTGCCAATGAGAATGACTATTAATGCACTAACATTGCCTGTTGTATAAAGAGGATGTGGGCAGGTAAAAAATAAAAATAGATTTAATTTTAATAGTGCAGGTGTCGTTTTATCTCCATACAACAGTCAGGAGACTGAAAATCAGGTTCATCAAGGAGAATAAAAAATGGCATTATCTATTTTCACCAGCGGCTCTTCCATGTCCTCCATCAACGCGCTGAATAAATCCAACAGCATGCTGTCCACCGCCATGGAGCGTCTGGGCACCGGCAAACGCATCAACTCTGCCGCTGACGATGCCGCAGGC
>NZ_JBHIKW010000032.1:0-1940 GCF_042138895.1 Cedecea selenatireducens
GTCGGACATGCAGGTGACGGCGACGCTGCAGGACGCGCAGCATAACCCGGTGGCCGGGCAGGATGCCGTGGTGCAGACCACCGCGGTCGCCGGGGCGACGCTGAAGGGGAGCTGGACCGACAATCAGGACGGCACTTACAGCGCTACCTTCACCGCCACCACCGCCGGCACTAGCCTGAAGGCCACAATGACGCTGGCAGACGGGGAGGTGATCTCCACCGCCTACGACATCACGGCCGCCGCGCCGGTGAAAGCGAACTCGGGCCTCACCCTGGACAAAGCCAGCTACGTGGCCGGCGACGACATGCAGGTGGTAGCGACGCTGCAGGACGCGCAGCATAATCCGGTGGTCGGGCAGGATGCGGTGGTGCAGACCACCGCGGTCGCCGGGGCGACGCTGAAGGGGAGCTGGACTGACAATCAGGACGGCACTTACAGTGCTACCTTTACCGCCACCACCGCCGGCCCGGGCCTGAAGGCCTCGATGACGGTGTCTGACGGGGATGTGGAGTCTGCTCTGTTTGACATCACGGCCGCCGCGCCGGTGAAGGCGAACTCCACCCTTGTGCTGGATAAGGCCGGCTACGTGGCCGGCGACGACATGCAGGTGGTAGCGACGCTGCGGGACGCGCAGCATAACCCGGTGGCCGGGCAGGCCGCCGTGGTGCAGACCACGGTGGTGGGCGGGGCGACGCTGAAGGGGAGCTGGACTGATAATCAGGACGGCACTTACAGCGGCGTGTTTACCGCCACCACCGCCGGTACGGGCCTGCAGGCCACGATGACGGTGTCTGACGGGGAGGTGACCTCTGCCGCCTACGACATCACGGCCGCCGCGCCGGTGATGGCAAACTCGGCCCTCACCCTGGACAAGACCAGTTATGTGGCCGGGTCGGACATGCAGGTGACGGCGACGCTGCAGGACGCGCAGCATAACCCGGTGGCCGGGCAGGATGCCGTGGTGAAGACCACCGCGGTCGCCGGGGCAGTCATCAAAGGTAGCTGGACTGACATTCAGGACGGCACTTACAGCGGCGTGTTTACCGCCACCACCGCCGGTACGGGCCTGCAGGCCACGATGACGGTGTCTGACGGGGAGGTGACCTCTGCCGCCTACGACATCACGGCTGCCGCGCCGGTGAGGGCGAATTCGGGCCTCACCCTGGACAAGGCCAGCTACGTGGCCGGGTCGGACATGCAGGTGACGGCGACGCTGCGGGATGCGCAGCATAACCCGGTGGCCGGGCAGGCCGCCGTGGTGCAGACCACGGTGGTGGGTGGGGCAGTCATCAAAGGTAGCTGGACTGACAATCAGGACGGCACTTACACGTCGACCTGGACGACGCAGATCGCCGGCACGGGCCTGAAGGCCACGATGACGGTGTCTGACGGTACGGTGGAGTCTGCTCCGTTTGACATCACGGCCGCGGTGCCGGTGAAGGCGAACTCGGGTATCACCCTGGACAAAGCCAGCTATGTGGCCGGCGACGACATGCAGGTGACGGCGACGCTGCAGGACGCGCAGCATAACCCGGTGCCCGGGCAGGATGCCGTGGTGCAGACCACCGCGGTAGCCGGGGCAGTCATCAAAGGTGGCTGGACCGACAATCAGGACGGCACTTACAGCGCTACTTTCACCGCCACCACCGCCGGCCCGGGTCTGAAGGCCACGATGACGGTGTCTGACGGCAAAGTAGAGTCTGCTCCGTTTGACATCATGGCCGCCGCGCCGGTGAAGGCGAACTCCACCCTCACCCTGGACAAGGCCAGCTACGTGGCCGGCGACGACATGCAGGTGACGGCGACGCTGCAGGACGCGCAGCATAACCCGGTGGCCGGGCAGGATGCCGTGGTGCAGACCACCGCGGTCGCTGGGGCGACGCTCAAAGGGAGCTGGACCGACAATCAGGACGGCACTTACAGCGGCGTGTTCACCGCCG
>NZ_JBHIKW010000033.1:0-1737 GCF_042138895.1 Cedecea selenatireducens
CACTGCTCTTTAACAATTTATCAGACAATCTGTGTGGGCACTCGCAGGATTGATATCTCAGCATCTTCGGATGCAACAAAATATCAAGTCTTGAAGAGTGACTACTGATTTTATAAACAGTTTTAATTCTTTGAGCATCAAACACTTTTAAATTGAAGAGTTTGATCATGGCTCAGATTGAACGCTGGCGGCAGGCCTAACACATGCAAGTCGAGCGGTAGCACAGGGAGCTTGCTCCTGGGTGACGAGCGGCGGACGGGTGAGTAATGTCTGGGGATCTGCCTGATGGAGGGGGATAACTACTGGAAACGGTAGCTAATACCGCATAACGTCGCAAGACCAAAGAGGGGGACCTTCGGGCCTCTTGCCATCAGATGAACCCAGATGGGATTAGCTAGTAGGTGGGGTAATGGCTCACCTAGGCGACGATCCCTAGCTGGTCTGAGAGGATGACCAGCCACACTGGAACTGAGACACGGTCCAGACTCCTACGGGAGGCAGCAGTGGGGAATATTGCACAATGGGCGCAAGCCTGATGCAGCCATGCCGCGTGTATGAAGAAGGCCTTCGGGTTGTAAAGTACTTTCAGCGAGGAGGAAGGCATTAAGGTTAATAACCTTAGTGATTGACGTTACTCGCAGAAGAAGCACCGGCTAACTCCGTGCCAGCAGCCGCGGTAATACGGAGGGTGCAAGCGTTAATCGGAATTACTGGGCGTAAAGCGCACGCAGGCGGTTTGTTAAGTCGGATGTGAAATCCCCGGGCTCAACCTGGGAACTGCATTCGAAACTGGCAAGCTTGAGTCTTGTAGAGGGGGGTAGAATTCCAGGTGTAGCGGTGAAATGCGTAGAGATCTGGAGGAATACCGGTGGCGAAGGCGGCCCCCTGGACAAAGACTGACGCTCAGGTGCGAAAGCGTGGGGAGCAAACAGGATTAGATACCCTGGTAGTCCACGCCGTAAACGATGTCGACTTGGAGGTTGTGCCCTTGAGGCGTGGCTTCCGGAGCTAACGCGTTAAGTCGACCGCCTGGGGAGTACGGCCGCAAGGTTAAAACTCAAATGAATTGACGGGGGCCCGCACAAGCGGTGGAGCATGTGGTTTAATTCGATGCAACGCGAAGAACCTTACCTACTCTTGACATCCAGAGAACTTTCCAGAGATGGATTGGTGCCTTCGGGAACTCTGAGACAGGTGCTGCATGGCTGTCGTCAGCTCGTGTTGTGAAATGTTGGGTTAAGTCCCGCAACGAGCGCAACCCTTATCCTTTGTTGCCAGCGGTTCGGCCGGGAACTCAAAGGAGACTGCCAGTGATAAACTGGAGGAAGGTGGGGATGACGTCAAGTCATCATGGCCCTTACGAGTAGGGCTACACACGTGCTACAATGGCGCATACAAAGAGAAGCGACCTCGCGAGAGCAAGCGGACCTCATAAAGTGCGTCGTAGTCCGGATTGGAGTCTGCAACTCGACTCCATGAAGTCGGAATCGCTAGTAATCGTAGATCAGAATGCTACGGTGAATACGTTCCCGGGCCTTGTACACACCGCCCGTCACACCATGGGAGTGGGTTGCAAAAGAAGTAGGTAGCTTAACCTTCGGGAGGGCGCTTACCACTTTGTGATTCATGACTGGGGTGAAGTCGTAACAAGGTAACCGTAGGGGAACCTGCGGTTGGATCACCTCCTTACCTAAAAGATACAAACCCGCGTAGTGCTCACACAGATTGTCTGATAGA
>NZ_JBHIKW010000034.1:0-1447 GCF_042138895.1 Cedecea selenatireducens
TGGACTGACCCCATAAAGTTGGACAGTTCATGTTAAGCGGCTATCGGGGTCTGGGTTCGGTATTCTACCGGACTCAGGCCTTTTAATTTCAGACTGATCCGCTCGTTGTTATAGTAATGGATATAGTCCTCTATCGCCTTCCTCAGTTCATTCAGATCGCTGAACCTGTTCAGGTAAAAACACTCCGATTTCAGTGTGCCGAAGAAGTTCTCCATCACCGCATTATCCAGACAGTTTCCTTTGCGCGACATACTTTGTGTCATGCCCTGTGCCTTTAACCTTGCCTGATAGCCTGCCATTCGATATTGCCAGCCCTGATCCGTGTGCAGCAAGGGGCTATCTTCCGGGCTGAGCTTCAGGAACGCATCGCGCAGCATGCTATTAACCATCTCCATCACTGGCCTTTCCGACAGGCTGTAGGAGATAATCTCCCGGTTAAACAGATCGAGAACCGGCGACAGATACAGCTTTTTACCCTGTACTGAGAACTCGGTGACATCCGTGACCCATTTTTCGTTGGCTTTCGATGCCCCGAAGTTCCGGCCCAGGATATTGGGTGCAGCCTTGCCCACTTCCCCTTTCCAGGCACGATATTTCTTCACCCTTATCAGAGAGCGGAGAGACAGTTCTGCCATCAGCCGCTGTACAGTTTTATGGTTCACCAGCAGACCCTGCCTTCTCAGCGAGAGCGTGATCCTGCGGTAGCCATAACGCCCTTTGTGATAGTGGTAAATCTCTCTGATTTTGGCTTTCAGCCCGGCATGCCTGTCTGCTCGCTTCAGCGCATTTATATTGTGATACCACGTACTGCGGGACATGCCCGCAGCACGAAGAAGATCACTGAGCGCATACTCCAGCCTTAGTTCGTTGATTATTGCGGCTTTCCGCCGTTTTTCTCGCTTTGAACTAAGGCCTTCAGCTTTTTTAGATAGGCATTCTCTGCTCGCAGGTAACGAAGTTCAGCCCGCAACTCTTCGGGAGATAACTTATCCAGCGCAGCATCGGTAAGTGGAGGTGTTTTTTTGGGTTTTGTCATGTCCTTGCTCCGGCCAGGTTTTATGCTCAGAAGTCCTTTTTCACCTGCGTCTTTGTAGACATTCACCCAGTGCCGGACAACGGTTTCAGTGGAGATATTAAACCGTGCGGCCGCTTCGCGCATCGAAAGTTCTTCAGCGAAAACCGTGCGTACGACAGCAATCCGGAACGACGGAGAATGGCGGTCATTTTTCCAGGTAATGCCATCAATACCGTGGAGTTGCCAGGCTCTTACCCAGCGTCGCACTGATGTTCTTTCAACACCAAAACGTTCAGCGGTACGATGTGTTCCATCTTTTCCGGCAAGGTAGTGTTTGACTACAGCTAATCTGGTTTCGAGGGAATATTTTGGCTTTGCCATAAAAAACTGCACCTTACTCAGTTGGGTGTCCAACTTTTGGGGTGCAGTCCA
>NZ_JBHIKW010000035.1:0-1052 GCF_042138895.1 Cedecea selenatireducens
GCTGCAATCACTACCGTTCTGGCTAAAACCTACGGTGGTTCTGCTCGTGCATTCGACCAGATCGATAACGCACCAGAAGAAAAAGCTCGTGGTATCACCATCAACACTTCCCACGTTGAATACGACACCCCGACTCGTCACTACGCGCACGTTGACTGCCCAGGGCACGCCGACTACGTGAAAAACATGATCACCGGTGCTGCTCAGATGGACGGCGCTATCCTGGTTGTTGCTGCGACTGACGGCCCTATGCCTCAGACCCGTGAGCACATCCTGCTGGGTCGTCAGGTTGGCGTTCCTTACATCATCGTGTTCCTGAACAAATGTGACATGGTTGATGACGAAGAGCTGCTGGAGCTGGTTGAAATGGAAGTTCGTGAACTTCTGTCTCAGTACGACTTCCCGGGCGATGACACTCCAATCATCCGTGGTTCTGCTCTGAAAGCGCTGGAAGGCGAAGCAGAGTGGGAAGCTAAAATCGTTGAACTGGCTGGCTTCCTGGATTCCTACATCCCAGAACCAGTACGTGCAATCGACCTGCCGTTCCTGCTGCCAATCGAAGACGTATTCTCCATCTCCGGCCGTGGTACCGTTGTTACCGGTCGTGTAGAGCGCGGTATCGTTAAAGTGGGCGAAGAAGTAGAAATCGTTGGTATCAAAGATACTGCGAAATCTACCTGTACCGGCGTTGAAATGTTCCGCAAACTGCTGGACGAAGGCCGTGCTGGTGAGAACGTTGGTGTTCTGCTGCGTGGTATCAAACGTGAAGAAATCGAACGTGGTCAGGTTCTGGCTAAGCCAGGCTCTATCAAGCCGCACACCAAGTTCGAATCTGAAGTGTACATCCTGTCCAAAGACGAAGGCGGCCGTCATACTCCGTTCTTCAAAGGCTACCGTCCACAGTTCTACTTCCGTACAACTGACGTGACCGGTACCATCGAACTGCCAGAAGGCGTAGAGATGGTAATGCCAGGCGACAACATCAAAATGGTTGTTACCCTGATCCACCCAATCGCGATGGACGACGGTCTGCGTTTCGCAATCCGTGAAGG
>NZ_JBHIKW010000036.1:0-1007 GCF_042138895.1 Cedecea selenatireducens
TATTCATAAGGTTACGGAGAATCAGATGACCCTCACTTCTGTCGGCGTTGATATTGCTAAGCTAAAATTTGATGTCGCTGTCCTGCTGCCTGGTCAGAAATACAAAACTAAAAAGTTTGCTAACACGCCTGCGGGATGTCGTGAGTTTATTCACTGGCTGACCCGCTTTGGGGACTGTCATGTCTGTATGGAAGCGACGGGCAGCTACAGCACGGAACTCGCCACGGCATTGTCCGATGGCGGCTATCGCGTCAGCCTGGAAAACCCTGCCCGCATTCATGCCTTCAGTAACACCGAACTGACCCGAAACAAAACGGATAAAAGCGATGCCGCCCTGATAGCACGGTATTGTGCCCTGTATCAGCCAGCCCAATGGCATCCGGCTCCTCTCAGCCAGCGACAGCTGACCGCGCTGGTGCGGCATCTTAAAAATCTTGAAGAGATGCGTCAGATGGAAGAGAACAGGCTGGAGGCCGCAGATGAGGTCATCACTGGCTCGTTAAAAGAGCACATCGCCACGCTGGATGAACTGATAAAAGAAACCAAAAAGAAAATCAGACAGCACATTGATGATGACCCGGACCTGAGAAAAGACAAAGCGCTGCTGGAGAGTATCCCGGGAGTGGGAGATGTGCTGAGTACGAGTCTTCTGGCCTTCGCAGGAAACCTGAGGCGGTTCAGGAGCAGTAAGGCTCTGGTGGCTTATGCAGGGCTGAACCCACGACGTTGTGAGTCCGGGATGTGGAAGGGAAAGAGCAGGTTGTCAAAAGTGGGGAGCCGTGAGCTGCGTAGCGTGCTGTATATGCCTACGGTAGTGGCGGGAAGATGTAATGAAGTGGTGAAAGACCTGATGACCCGGATGGCGAGCAGGGGGAAGACAGGCAAAGAACGCGTGTGTGCAGGAATGAGAAAGCTGCTACAGCTGGCTTATGGGGTGGTGAAATCAGGGCGTGAATTTAACGCTGAAATACCGCTTGCCGGATAACCGACAAGACGGTATCTCTCCC
>NZ_JBHIKW010000037.1:0-889 GCF_042138895.1 Cedecea selenatireducens
GGACCTGGCCACGCAGTCTGCGAACGACACTAATAGTGCAGACGATCGTAATGCGATCAAAGCCGAGCTGGGCGAACTGAACAAAGAGCTGGAAAATATCATGACCAACACCTCTTTCGGTGGCGATAAGCTCTTTGGTGCAACCGGTAAGCTGAGCGCCGACATGAACTTCCAGATTGGTGCCAGCACCGGGGAAGGCATGACCGTCAATCTGGGTACGCAGCTGACCGGCGTTACCGGGGCCAGCGGTATGGGCGGTATTACTGCTGCTATTACCAACCTGAGCGGCGGTACCACCGCGACTAGCGCAAAAGCATTGATGACTTCTCTGGAAGAGGGTCTGAAAAAGGTGGGTGAAATGCGTTCCGGGCTGGGGGCGAACATCAACCGTCTGGGCCACACCGCCGCGAACCTTGCGAACATGAAAGATAACACCGAGCTGGCGCTGGGTAACATTCAGGATGCTGACTTCGCGACCGAAGCCTCTTCCATGACCCGCAACCAGATGCTGGCGCAGACCAGCATGTCGATGCTGAAGCAGTCCAACAGCATGTCCGGCATGGTGATGTCTCTGCTGGGCTAAGACCTCACGGAATGAAACGAAAAACACCGCCTTCGGGCGGTGTTTTTGTTTGTAGGCTAAAAAAATGCATTTTTTTCACTTCATCATTTAATTTCTCTTCGCGGCGTGACGCTTTGATTCAGTAACGAAGCTTATGTAACAGTTACCGAATCAAGGAGATTCATTATGTCATTGTCTATTTTCACCAGCGGTTCCTCCATGTCCTCCATCAACGCGCTGAATAAATCCAACAGCATGCTGTCCACCGCGATGGAACGCCTGGGTACCGGCAAACGCATCAACTCTGCTGCCGATGATGCCGCAGGT
>NZ_JBHIKW010000038.1:0-735 GCF_042138895.1 Cedecea selenatireducens
GGAGCGGCAATACCGGGATGAGCTTTGTGCGGCGGCGGACAAGGTGGTGCCGCTGCCCTGCTGTAAGACCCTGCACATTACTCGTCCCGTCCATGGGACTCGCCCTGCAAATCTGGCAGTCCGTGCTTCGACGGCGCCGGCAATCATCTGAAGCCCGGAATTCTTCTGCCAGAGCCGAAAATGTCCTTTACCACAGTTCAGTCACTCAGATTATTTAATCGTGCCCGTTGTGGCGGGCAGCATTAAGTGATTTCTCCGGTATTCAGGACGGCACAATAAAAGGAAACAGGCATGAAAAAACGTTACGGGGTACTGCTGGGCATCGCCCTGCTGAGCGGGTGCAGCCATCCACAGGCGGAGGCGCAAGGCAGCGGTGGGGCAGGCACGATTAAAGCGATAAACCATACCAAATGGGCAATCAATAGCTTCGGCGTTAACGGTCAGTCGGGGATTGATGCTATCGGCCCGTTTGACGGCGGGGGCGGCGGGTGCTGCTACGGCGTACCGTCAGTCTGGAAACCGGGGCTGACGGTGCGTATTAACTGGGAAACGGGACTGGGATCATCTGATGATTTTCCTGGATACGCGGATGAAAAAAAATTCCTGGAATGGGCGAATAAAATAAAAGAGCAGCATCGTCAGCACAGTAAAACCGTTTCTGTTCCCGACTATACCGGACAGGAAACCTGTGGGATTACCGTCCACTTTTTACCCTGCGATGAGGTGCAGGTGACC
>NZ_JBHIKW010000039.1:0-599 GCF_042138895.1 Cedecea selenatireducens
TATCGCCCTGCTGAGCGGGTGCAGCCATCCACAGGCGGAGGCGCAAGGCGGCGGTGGGGCAGGCACGATTAAAGCGATAAACCATACCAAATGGGCGATCAACCACTTCAGCGTTAACGGCCAGTCAGGGATAGATATTATCGGGCCTTATGACGGCGGGGGCGGCGGGTGCTGCTACGCTGTGCCGTCGGTCTGGAAACCGGGGCAGGCAGTGCGTATTAACTGGCAGACGGGGGTTGGGACTTCAGAGGGATTTCCTGGATTTGCTGATACAGCTAAATATCTGGCCTGGGAAAAAAAAATGAAAGCTGAAGATAGGGATCATAGCAAAGTAGTTCCAGTCCCTGACTATACAGGGCAGGAAACCTGCGGGATTACCGTCCACTTCCTGCCCTGCGACGATATTAAAGTGACCACCAGCTGCTGGTCACCGACGAATGCAAACTACCCGATTAAGCTGCCGCTTAAGATGAAGGAGCCGAAGGTATGCCCGAGGTAATGACCGATCTGGCGTGGTACCCGCCGGAGTTTCCGGCCCAGGGGCGGCTGCCGTCGCACGCGGCGCTGGTGGGTAAAAACGGCAAAAAGCAGGCGAGCCT